>VGXW01000269.1 GCA_016873195.1 Planctomycetota bacterium
GTAATGCCGCGGCGGGCGGGATCCCGGCGCCCGCGGACTGGCGCGTCACGTGGCACGAATGGCCGTTCGGCGGGCAGGCCTATGCCTACGGCATCGCCTACACGCGCTACCTCGAGGCCGCGTTCGGCGACCGTGTCTCGGTGTGGCGCTTCGTGCAGGAACAGGCGCAGCAGTGGCCCTTCCTGTTCGACCACGGCGCGCGCGCCGTGGCCGGCGAACGCCACGCGGCCCTGCTCGAGCGTGCGCGGGCGGCCCTGCAGCAGGAACAGGAACGGCAGCTCGAGGCGCTGCGCAGGAGCCCGGTCACCGCGGTCGCGCGCCGCACGCCGGAGGACCTGCTGGTCGGCGCGCCCGCGTGGCGGCCCGGCGGCAGCCTCGCGTTCGCCGCGCGGCCGGCGCAGGGTCGCGCCCGCCTGCACACGCTGGCGCGCGACGGCGAACTGCGCGGCAGCGGCACGCCGACGCTCGCGCTCGGCGCGATGCGCGCGCTGCCCGACGGCGGCGAACACGACGGGCTCGTCTACCACGAATACAACTGGCGCAGCATCGCGCGCGCGGTCGTCGACGGCCGCGCCGTCGGTTGGCGCCTGCTGCAGCCCGATGCCGGCCCCATGCGCGGCGGCGCGCGCACGCTGGTCGCGATCCGGCTGCGCGACGGCGGCGGCCAGGAACTCGTCGCGCACGAACTGCGCGACGGCGAACTCGACGCGGGCACCGTGCTGCCGGTGCACAAGGTGCCGTGGAGCCCGGCGCTGCGCCCCGGCGAACGGCACGACGGGGAACTCGCGTGGGTCGAGACCGACCGCGGCGGCTCGCGGCTCGTGCTCGGTTCGCTGCGCGATCCGGCCGCGCGCCGCGAGCTGTGGGCCGTGCGCGGCCGCCTGCTGCACCCCGCGTGGACTGCCGACGGCGAAGCGCTGTTCGTCTGCGCCGACCACACCGGCGTCGCCAACGCCTACCGCGTCGACCTCGCCGACGGCGCGGTCACCGTCGTGCCGGTGACCAACACGCTGGGTGGCGTGATCGCGTGCGTGCCGTCGCCCGACGGCGCCGAGCTGGCGCTCGTCGACCACGACGCGCGCGGCGCGTTCGTCGGCACGTTGCCTGACGACCCGGCGCGCTACGCCCCGAGCACACCCACGATCGCGCTCGCCTGGCCGGCGCCGATCGCGGCTGCACCGGCGGGGCCGCCCGCGGTGGCGATGCGCCCGCAGCCGCTGCCGCCGCCGCCCGCGGGTGCCGGCGCCGACCTCACCGTGGCGCCCTACCACGGGATCACCGAACTGCGCCCGCTGTTCTGGGCGCCGTCGTCGTTCGCGGTGCCCGAGGGCGGCTACGGCGCGTTCGGCGTCGCTGCCGACCCGCTGTTCACCGACGTCGTGCAGGCGGGCCTCGGCGTCGGCCTCGCCGAGAGCGAGCCGGTCGGCTTCCTCGGCTACGACCACCTCGGTTCCGTCGTGCAGTTCGGCGGGTCGATCGGCCGCAGCGAACGCGCCTTCGCGCGCACCGTGCAGCGGGCCGGCGACGACTTCGACTACACGGAGACCGTCGACCACGCGTCGGGGCGCGCGGGCCGCGGCCTCGTCGCGCTCGAGCGCACGTTCGTGTGCTTCGCGGAACTCGGCATCGAGTCGCACGACGAGGTCGGCGACGCGGCGCGGCGCTACGCCGGCGGCAGCTACGTGAAGCCGCCGCTGCGCGACCAGGACCGCCACGTCGAACTCGCGCTGGGCTACGACGACGCGACCTTCTACCCGACCAGCTTCAGCGCCGAAGACGGGTTCCGGGTGCTCGCGACGTTCCGCCACTCCGGCCTCGGCGGCGACCTCGAACGCAACCGCGCCCTGCTCGACGCCGGCTGCACGTGGAGCCACCTGCCCCGGCTCGGCCACCAGATCGTCGTGCGCGCACAGGCGGGCTGGTCCGACGGCGACGACGTGCTGCAGGGCAACTTCAGCGTCGGCGGTGGCCTGTCGACGGGCCTGCCGCGCGGCTACCAGGACGCGGCGCAGGCAACCGGCCGGCACCTGGCCGGCGGCAGCCTCGCCTACCGGCTGCCGGTCTGGCGACCGTTCGTCGCCGGCGGCACCACGCCGTTCCGCGGCCGCCAGCTCGTCGTCGAGGTGTTCGGCGATTCGGCGACGGTCGGCGACGACCACCTCGGCGCTGGCCGCACGTGGTCGAGCGTGGGCCTCGAGCTCTACGCCAACGCGGAGTTCTTCGACAGCGTCGTGAGCCCCGGCATCGGCGTGGCGAAGCAACTCGACGGCGAGCGCGACTGGCAGGCCTACTTCACCATCGGGCTGATGTTCTGAGCCGTCACGCGCCGCGCGCTACGCCGGCCGGCATCACCGTCCAGGCCCCCTTCTTCGCCGAGCTCTTCAGGCACGCGGCGAGGAACGCCATGCCGGTCCAGCCGTCGTCGATCGTCGCGTAGCCCGAGCCCGCGTACTGCAGCGGCTTCTTCGCCTGCCACGCGCGCACGTCGGCTTCGAAGAACCGGTGCAGCCGCGCGAACGCGTCGTGGAACGCTTCGGGGTGCCCCGACGGAACGGTCGGCTCCGCGAGCAGCGCCGCGATCGCCTTGTCCTTCGGCAGGAAGCCGTCGCCGGCACTGATCGCGGCGCGCCAGTAGACGCGGTCGGGCTGGCCGGGCAGATGCACCACGAGCTGCTCGGGCTCCTCCTGCCGCCAGCGCAGGGTGCCCTTGGTGCCGGCGACCTCGATGCCGAGGTCGTTCTTGTGGCCGATGCAGACCTGCGAGGCGCGCACCAGCGCCTTGCCGCCGTTGCCGAGCCGGCAGTAGGCCGTGAAGTGGTCGTCGAGCGGCCGGCCCTCGACGAACGTCTCGAGCTGGGCCGAGACGGCCTCGACCTCGAGCCCGGTGACGTAGCGCAGCTGCATCAGCGCGTGCGTGCCGATGTCGCCGCCGCAGCCCGAGCCGCCGGCGAGTTTGGGATCGGTGCGCCACGTCGCCTGCTGCTGGCCGGTGGCCTCGAGCTTCGTCGCGAGCCAGCCCTGCACGTAGTAGCTGTCGACCCAGCGCACGTCGCCGATCAGGCCGTTGCGCACGATGTAGCGCGCGAGCCGCGTGGTCCAGTGGCCGAGGTAGGTGTGCGCGAGCCCGAACGGCAGGCCCGCCTTGCGCACGGCCTTCACGAGCGCGTTCGCCTCGCGCAGGTCGAGGCACAGCGGCTTCTCGCAGAACACCGGGATGCCGGCGGCGATCGCGCGCATCGCCGGGTCGAAGTGCACGTGGTTGGGCGTGACGATCAGCACGTAGTCGAGCCGCTGCTCGGCGGGCAGCTTCGACTGGGCGTCGATCATCTCGGCGTAGCTGGGGTGACCCTGCAGCGGGAACGTCCAGTTGGCGGCTTCCTGCATCGCGATCGCGGGGTCCGCGTGCAGCGCACCGGCGGTCACGCGGCGCGTGCCGTCGAAGTGGATCGCCCGCTGGTGCGGGTGCACGATGAACGCGCCCTTGCCGCCGCCGACGAGCCCGACGTTGAGAGGTCTGTTGGCCATGGCGGGCAGTTTGGCGCGGCGGGGGCCGCGGGGCCATGGTCCGGCGCGCGGCGCGCCGTCAGGCCGTCTTCGTGATCCTGCGGATCGCGCGCGGTGGCCGGGTCCGCGCGAGGTCGTGCTGGACCTGGAGGTTCACCCAGAATTGGGGCGTCGTGTCGAACGCTCCGGCGAGCAGCCAGGCAGTCTCCGGGGAGACGCCGCGCCTGCCGCGCACGAGCTCGTTCACGCGCTGCAGCGGGATGCCGAGGTGGTCGGCGAGCGCGACCTGGGTGATGCCCAGCGGAACGAGGAAGTCCTCGCGGAGCACTTCCCCCGGGTGAACAGGGACGCGGCGTTCGGGCAGCATGGTCGTTCGGCGGTCAGTGGTAGTCGGTCAGGCGCACGTGCAGCGGACCTTCGTCGGTCCATCGGAAGACCAGGCGCCACTGGTCGTTCACCCGGATCGAGTGCAGTCCTTGCCGATCGCCGCGGAGCGCCTCCAACCGGTTGCCCGGCGGCGAGCGAAGATCGAGCAGCGAGTGCGCGGCGTTCAGCTGGTCGAGCTTCCGGAGGGAAACCCTGAGGATGTCGGGTGGGAATCGGTGCGAACTCCCCCGCAGGCGACCGTGGAACAGATCCTGGGGAGACGCCGCGTCTGCCGCGCACGATCTCGTTCACGCGCTGCAGCGGGATGCCGAGGTGGTCGGCGAGCGCGACCTGGGTGATGCCCAGCGGCACGGCCACGCGCACCGGATCATGCGGCATGGAGTAGCTTGCCTTCGCGCATCACGATGCCTGGGAGCGAAGCCCGCAGGTGGGTGCGCTCGCAGAATCGGGTGTGCGTCCAAACGACCACGTCCGCCGCCGTCGCCGTGCCGCGCAAGGCCTGGTAGGCGAGCCGACTGCGCCGCTTCTCGGGAGCAGCATCGTCCGGCACGACGAGCAGGAGATCGTAGTCGCTGTCGGGCCCGGCATCGCCGCGTGCGCGCGACCCGAACAGGTAGATGCGCTCGGGCTGGTACGAGGCGACGAGGCGCCTGACGATCTCGGCGAGCACGGGGTCCGCAGCGAGCAGGCTCGTATCCGCTGGCACGCGCGGCAGCGTAGGCCGGGCGCGGGAAGCGGGCAACCGGTCGCGCAGCGACGTGCACGGCCGGGGGAGGATCCGCCCGCTCGCCGAGCCGCCCCTCAGCGCGGGCTCACCTCGACCGCCACCGGCACCGCCCAGCGCTTCGCGGCCGGCGTGTAGTTAGAGGTAGCCGCGCGACGCGGGGCCGGTCGAACGGCCGGGCACGCGCGCCATGAGGTCGAGCGTGAGCGTCCGCTTGCCCTCGGGCTCGAAGTCGCGCCAGTAGAGGGCGAGCTCGCGCCCGCGCAGCTCCCAGAAGGCGAACCTCTGCGCCTTCTGCAGGTCCTCGAGCACGCGCGTCGGCAGCTCGAGCCCCGCGGGCAGGCCGACGATCGCCATCGTCATCGGCAGCCCCTCCGCGGTGCGGTTCTCGACCTCGACGTCGAGCGCCACCGTCTCGCCCTCGCGCACCGAGCCAGCGCGCAGCGACGCGCGCAGCGCGACCTTCGCCGCCGGATCGTCGGCCGGCTGCTCGCTGTGGTAGGCGACGTCGCAGGCCCACGGCAGCGTCCCGCCGCCGCCCTCGAGCTCGAGCCGCAGCGCGTGCGCGCCGGGCGGCAGCAGGTTCCACAGTTCGAGCGCGAGCGCATCGACCGCGCCGGCGGCGAAGCCCTTCTCGAGCAGCAGTCGCTCGCCAGCGAACACGCGCAGCGTGCCGGGCGCCTTCATCGCGCGGTTTGCCTGCGCGTACTCGGTCAGCGCGCGCAGCGCGACGATCGTCGCCTGCGTCGCCCCGAACGTGCCCGACGCGCCGCGCGCGCCCTGCAGGAACTGCACCGCGCGCCGCAGCTGGCCCTGGCACGCGGGATCGGGCAACCACGCGAGCACCGCGAAACCCGTCGACTCGACGATCAGGTCCTGGCCGCCGCTGCTGGTGATGCTCGAGGTCGTGCCGCGCAGCGAACCGTTCTCCTGCTGCATGCCGGCGAGGCGCGTGCGCGCCGCCGCCGCGGGCTCGTTGCGCTGCGCCAGCTGCAGCGCGCAGGCGATCAGCGCGAGCTCGTAGGGATCCTCGGTTGCGGGTGCGCGGGCCAGCAGCGCGTCGAGTTCCTTCTGCAGCTCGGTGGCGGTCACACCGCCGACGAGCAGCGCGTAGGTCACGTAGGCGTCGGTGACCGGCTGCGGGGCGCGGCCGAAACTGTCGAGCGCGCGGCTGTTGCGCTGGTAGCCGCCCTTGCCGTCGCGGCGGCCCAGCAGCCAGGTCCGCGTGCGCTCGACCATCGCGGCGTCGACCGGGTGCACCTTCGCCATGTCGTGGAACTGCAGCAGGCCGTACGCAGTCAGCGCCTCGTGGCCCGGATCGCCGCCGAACCACTCGTAGCCGCGTTCCTTGCACTCGTAGCCGGTGATCTTCGCGTAGCCGCGCGGCAGCAGCGCGCGCGCGCGCGCCGCGACCGTCGGTACGTTGTCGCCGCTCGCTTCGAGCAGCGCCAGCACCAGCGTGTTCGGGTAGTTCGACGAACTCGCCTGCTCGAAGCAGCCGTGCGGCTCCTGCAGGATGCCCTGCAGGCCTTCCGTCAGTGCCGCCAGCGGCGACGGGAACAGCTTCAGCGTGACACGGCCCGAACCGGGCACCGCGTCCTGCGGGATCGCGAGCGCGAGCTCGGCCGGCGTACCCGCGGCGACGGTGCCGCCCGCGGAGCGCTTGTGCTGGAAGCCGCGCGGCACGATGCGCAGCGTGTGCGACACGCGGTCGGTGAAGCGGCCGGCGCGGCCCTCGATCGAGAGCGTTGCGGTGGTCGCACCCTGTTCGGCGGCGACCGGCACGAGTGCGCGGCCGCGGCCGTTCACGAGGTCGATGCGCTGCGGGACTTCGCCCGAGAGGCGCAGACCGCCGCCGAGTTGCACGCGCAGATCGACGGCCGGGATCGTCGAACCCTCGACGATCGCGGCGACCGGCAGCGACAGCGTGTCGCCGGCGGACAGTTCGTCGGGCAGCTTGCACTCGAGGTGGAACGGCAACCGCGCCGTGAACTTCGTTTCGGCCTGGCCGACACGGCCGGAGCCGGCGAGCGCGTGCGCGTCGGCCTGCACGAGCCAGGTCGTCACCGCGTCGCTGGTGTCGAACGATGCGCTCGCTTCGCCCTGCGCGTTGGTCTGCAGCTGCGGGTTCCAGTAGATCGTCGGCGCGAAGTCGGCGCGGTTGTCGGTGGCCTTGTGCTGGTGCGCGTAGACGCGCACGATGCTGGGGCCGATGCGGGCCTTGGCGAAGTTCGCGGCGTTCAGCTCGTCCCGCGCTGCCTCGAGAGCAGCCTTGTCG
>VGXW01000270.1 GCA_016873195.1 Planctomycetota bacterium
GGGCGGGGACGGTCGTATCGTGCATACGTCTTACCTCGGTTCGGGAGAGGGAGTGGATCGGCCGTCGGGACCGACGGGCGGCTCGGGCGGCGGCCCGGCGTCGTCCTCGAGCGGCAGCAGACAGAGTCGTTCGGCTTCGTGGCAATCGCCCTGCTTCGCCGAGAAGACGAACAGCAGGATCGAGCCGAGCACCAGCGCGAGGCTGCAGAACAGCAGCAGCGGGACGATGTTCACGGCGACCTCCGGGCCCGCCGGAAGCGGGCGCTGGTGTGCAGCAGCAGCGCCGCCGAACTGATCGGCATCAGCACCGCGCAGAGCAGCGGCGTCATCATGGCCAGGAAGCACAGTACGAGCGCGACGGCGTTGTAGGCCAGCGCCATCGCGAGGTTGGTGCGCACGGTGCGCGCGTGCAGCCCGGCGACCTCGAACACGCTGCGCACGGCGCCGGCGGTGGCGCCGCGGAAGCAGAAGTCGGCGCGCGCGGGCAGCACGGGCCGGTCCATCGCCGGCGTGCCGGCGCAGAACGCCGCCGCGAACGCAGGCGCGTCGTTGAGGCCGTCGCCGACCATCATCGCGTCGTCCCGGTCGAGCGCCTCGATCGCCGCGGCCTTGTCGGCGGGCGACAAACCGCCGCGCGCCAGCCCCGGCGCGATGCCGAGCACCACCGCGGCGCGCTGCACGCGGTCGGACCGGTCGCCGGACAGCAGGTGCACCTGCAGCCCGCGCCGGCGCAGGGCGGCGACCTCCTCGGCGGCGCCCGCGCGGAAGTCCTCCTCGAGCAGGAAGCGCGCGCGTTCCTCGCCGTCGCGCGAGAACACGCACTCGCGGCGCCCGCCGGCATCGGGCAGAGCACCCGCGAACTCGGCGCCGCCGAGCCGCCAGACCGCGCCGTCGTGCACGCACTCGAGACCCCGGCCCGCGCGCTCGATCACGTCGAGTCCGGCCAGGAACGGCGCCTGCCGCAGCGCCTGCAGCACCGCCTGGCTCACCGGGTGGTTGCTGCTCGCGACCATCGTCGCGAGCACCGGCAGGTCCGCCCGCGGCACTTCGCCCACGGCCGCCGCGCGCAGGCCGCCGAACGTCACGGTGCCGGTCTTGTCGAACACGACCTTGCGCACGTGCAGGACCTTGTCGAGCAGGCTCCGGCTGCGCACGAACACGCCGCTGCGCCGCAGCCGCGCCAGCGCCAGGTGGAACGCGAGCGGTGTGGCGATGCCCATCGCGCACGGGCACGTGATCACGAGCACCGAGATCGCGACCGGCCACGCGCGGCTCGGATCGAGCCAGGCCCACAGGCCGCCCGCCGCCGCCGCCGCCAGCAGCACGCCGAGCGAGTAGCCCTGGTTCAGCAGGGGCCAGAAACGCACGCGGCCGCGCGTGTCCTCGCGGTCGACCGGCTCCTGCCCGAGCAGTTCCGCGAGCCCGGACCCGAGGTAGTCGGCGACCACCCTGGCGCGCACGGCCTGCCGGCCGCCGTGGAACGCCCCGGCCGGCACCTCGGCGCCGCCGTCGAACGCGCGCGGTTCGCTCTCGCCGTTGATCCAGTCGAGCGAGAACTCCGCGGGGCCGCCCAGCACCTGCGCGCGCACCGGCACGAGATCGCCCGGCGCCAGCAGCAGTTCGTCCCCGACCTGCAGTTTCTGCACCGGCACGAGCTCGACCGCGCCGCCGGCGATGCGCCGCGCGCGCAGGTGCTCGGCGCCGTCGTCGGCGAGCACCTGGTCGCGGCTCCGCGCGAGCGTGCGCTGCTGCAGGAAGCGCCCGCCGAGCATGAACGCCACGAAGATCGCGACCGTGTCGAAGTAGGTCGGTCCGCCGGTCAGCTGGCCGTGCACCGAGCCGGCCCACGCCAGCAAGAGGCCGAGCGAGATCGGCAGGTCCATGTGCACCACGCCCGCGCGCACGCCGGCGAACGCCGAGCGGAAGAACACCGGCCCGCCGATGGCCACGCTCGCGGTGCCGAAGCCGCAGAGCACCCAGCCGAACAGGTTCCGCAGCCCCGTGTCGGCGACCGCGACGTCGAGCCCGAAGTAGAGGCTCAACGCGAGGATCATCGCGTTCATCGCGATCGCGGTACAGATGCCGAAGCGGATCATCAGGCCCGTGTCGCGCACGAGCCGGCGGCTCGGCGGGGCCATCGGGTAGCCGAACCGCGCGGCCGCCTGCAGGAAGCCGAGCGCTGCGCCGCTGTCGCGGTCGTAGAGCAGCGTGGCGCGGCCGAGCGAAGGGTCCAGGCGCAGGTCGCGCGCGCCGCGCTGCCGCTTCCAGATCGTCTGCAGCAACCACACGCAGGCCGCGCAGCGCACGCCCTGCACGTCGAGCACGAGCCGCAGGGCCGGGCCCTCGCCGCCCTGCCGGCCCTCGAGTTCCGGCAGCCAGTCGAACGACGGCTGCCGCGGCACGCTGCCGACCGCGCCGGTGGCGCGGCCACCGAGGTCGTAGAACCGCAGCAGCCCCTCGGCGCGCAGCAGGCCGTGCACGACCTCGCACCCGGCACAGCAGAATCCGGACCCGGTCCGTTCGTCGGGCACCGGCAAGCCGCAGTGCTGGCAGGGCGTCATGCCGCTCGCTCCTTGCTGCACGTCACCGGACGGAGCCGGCAGGCGCAAGGACCGTCCTCGTGCCGAGGTCACTTGCCGGAGCAGCATGGCTGATGGAATGGCACCCTCGCTCGGTTATTTCGTCCGCGCTGCTGCCGGCGGCACCGCGATCCAGGTCCACGGCCCGCGCGGCCGTCGCGCGGGCAACCGAGGTGGCAGCCGTGGACCGGTCTCGTATCCTGCGCATCGCCTGACCCCGCATGGGGCGAAGGGCGTACCCCGAGGCCTACCGCCGCCCGCGGCGCAGCCGCCGCCCTCCGTGGACTTTGCCTGGAGCCGTCCTCTGCCCGACAATGCAGGCAGAGACCCCGATGCGCGACGCGTCCCGCGACCGCTGCCGTCCCCGTGCGGCCAGACCTTCAGGAGGCCGAAGGTGCCGCTGAGCGTCCGCCTCGTCTCCTGGAACGTGCACAAGTGCGTCGGCGGGTTCGACCGGCGCTACGACCCGCAGCGCACCGTCGAAGTGCTCGCCGCCGCCGCGCCGGACCTGGTGCTGCTGCAGGAGGTGGCGCAGAACGGCCGCCTCTACCGGCACGACCGGCAGGTCGACCTGATCGGCGACGCGCTGGGCATGCACCACCGCAGCTACTTCGTCAACGTGCGCTTCGGCCCGCGGCGCGGCGAGTACGGCAACGCGATCCTGAGCCGGCTGCCGATCGCGTCGACCGAGAACGTCGACCTGACGCTGTCGCACAAGAAGGCCCGCTCGGTGCTGCACGCCGAGGTGCGGCTGCCGGCCCCGCACGGCCACACGCGCACGCTGCACCTGTTCAACCTGCACCTCGGCCTCAGCGGGCGCGAACGCCGCGAACAGTTGCGGCGGTTCCTGGTCTCCCGCCCGCTGTTGGCGATCCACGCGCGCACGCCGGTGCTGGTGGCGGGCGACTTCAACGACGTCTGGGGCACGCTCGGCAGGCGCATGCTCGAGCCGGCCGGGTTCCTCGGGCCGGTGCGCCCGATGCGCACCTTCCCGGCCTGGGCGCCGGTGCGCGCACTCGACTCGCTCTACGTGCGCGGCGACCTCGATGTCGTCGACCTCGTGCGGCCGCGCACGCGCGCCGCGCGCTCGGCGTCCGACCACCTGCCGCTGGTCGCGGACCTGCGCGTGCACCCAGCGCGCGGCTGACCACGCGCCGGTCCCATGGGGCTCGCGGCGCACGGGGCTTTGCGCCCCACCGTAGGCAGCGCGATCGCGGCCGCCTCGGAACTTCTTCCGCGAGCAGAATGGTACATGGTCTCCAGCCGAGCGGCGGCGCCTCTCGCGCCGCGCTGCGGCTATGCTTCTCCTCGGCGGGTGCAGGAGCATCTGCACTTCGCTCGTCCTGCCTCACTCCCAAACCTCAGCCAACACCATGCGAAGAACCCTGCTCTGCCTGTCGCTCGCGGCACTCGCCGCGCCTGCGCTTGCCCAGTTCACCCTCGTCGCGCCGAACGGCTTCGCGAACACCGTCGGCAACTCCAACAACACCTTCCCCTGGAACCGCGCTACCGCGAGCATGCGCATCCAGCAGGTCTACGACAGCTCGAACTTCACGGCGCAGAGCGTCACCTTCCCCGTGATCATCCAGGGCCTGAAGTTCCGGCCCTACGCGGGCGCGGTGACGTCCTGGACCGGCGGCACGTGGCCGAACGTGCGCATCGACATGGCTACGTGCCCGGTCGACTTCCTCGCCGTCAGCACGACGTTCGCGAACAACCTCGGCGGCAACCTCACCACGGTCGTCAACGGCCCCGTGACCGTGACCCCGGGCTCGACGCTCGGTGTGGGCGTCGTGGTGCCGTGGCACGTCAACATCCCGCTGACGACGCCGTTCATCTACGACCCGGCTGCCGGTGACCTCACGCTCGACGTCTACCTCGACGGAACGGGCTGGGTCGGCGGCAGCCGCGCAGCCGACGTCGTCTCGGGCGCCGCGGCCCCGAACCAAGCGCTCGGCAGCCGCATCTACAACACGACCGGTATCGCCGCGACGACCGGCACGATCACGCTGAACCACTCGCTGATCTGCGAGTTCACCTACGTGCCTGCGACTGGCCTCTACCCGGGCTTCGTCGGCACGCCACGCACCGGCCCGGTCGGCCAGCAGGTGAGCTTCACCGACCAGAGCTACACGAGCGACCCAGGTGGCATCACCTCGTGGCAGTGGGACATCGACGGCGACAGCGTGCCCGACTACTTCACGCAGAACTGCCAGCACACCTACACGACCGAGGGCTTCAAGACGGTGAGCCTCACGGTCACGAGCAACCTGTTCGGCGCGCAGACCCTGACCAGGACGAACTACATCGCGATCGACCCGGTCGACGCGGACTTCACGTTCTCGGTCCAGCCGGCGTACCTCGTGCTGTTCACCGACACGTCGACGGGCAACCCGACCTCATGGGTTTGGGACTTCGAGAACGACGGCATCCCCGATGCGACCGTGCAGAACCCTGCGTTCGTCTACCCGGGCCCGGGCCAGTACACCTGCAAGCTCACGGTGGCCGACGCGTTCAGCACCGACTTCGTCACCAAGACGATCGGCATCGGCATCGTCCCGCTGCCGGCCTTCGGCTCCACCTTCTCGGGCAACTTGGGGCGCGGCTTCTGGTTCCAGTCGCCGACGCGCTTCTCGATCATCACGGCGAAGGTGCCGGACGAGACCAACAACGGCACGCAGAACGTGGCGATCTTCCGCCTAGCCGCCGCGCCGCCGGTCTTCTCCGGAACCGCGACGGGCGGCCTCGAGTTCTTCGCGTCGGGCCAGCCCAGCGCTTC
The DNA here is from genome assembly GCA_016873195.1 of Planctomycetota bacterium. GTDB lineage: Bacteria > Planctomycetota > UBA1135 > UBA1135 > UBA2386 > VGXW01. The sequence goes on from VGXW01000270.1 coordinate 5,359, forward strand.
CAACCTGCCGTGCGTCGTCAGCTTCGATGCCGGTGAATTCGTCGGCGTGCTCGGCGCCTGTGGCACCACGTCGATGCTCAACTCCTACGGCACGCCCGCGGGCCCGTTCGCTTCGTCGGTGCTCGGCCAGCCGTGCACGCTGACGCGCTTCGGCACCCAGTTCAACATCAACACCAGCGGCCCGACCTACAACTACCCGTACTGGCAGGAGGTCGCCGGCGCGCTCAGCCGCGTCATCCTCGGTGTGCACCCCTGCGCGGGCCTCCCCTACGGTGTCGGCACGCCATCGGGTGCTGGCCCCGCCGCGCCGACGATGCGCTGCACGGCGCTGCCCTACGTCGGCGCCACGTCCAACCTCGCGGTCACGCAGAACGACACCGGCGTCCTGATGTTCATGGTCGCCGGCTTCGGCCGCGCAGCGACGCCGACGCCGTTCGGCACTGCGCTGATCAACCTGATGCTCGTCACCGACATCATGAACGGCGCGGCCGTCGTCGGCCCCGGCACCTACAACTACTCGTTCACGGTCCCGAACGACCCGACCTTCGTCGGCCTGTCGATCAACTGGCAGAACGCGAACCTCGTCGTCGCGACGGGCCAGGTGTCGCTGTCGAACGGCGTCGAGTACTGGCTCGAGGTGCAGTGAGTTCCCGCCGCTGACCCGCGCGCGGCATCCGCCGCGTGCGCCGGTCGCCGGCAGCTCCCGCGAGGCCTCCGTCCCACCGGGGCGGCGGCCTCGCGCGCCGTACGGAGGTCTCCTCCCGACTGATGTCTTGGATGGTGCTGGGGCATCGCCGGCAGGGACGGCCGGGGCTCGCGCGGCCGTACACCACCCAAGACATCAGTCCCCGTCGGCTGCGACCGCTCAACGGCGCCCCGCCGAGGGCCCTTCGGCCCATGCCCCGAGCGTTGACCCGCGCCGGGCAGCGCACGATCCTCAGGGCGCGGATTCCGGTTCCGGGTCCGCAGACCCCACCACGACCATGTCCGAATCCACCATCCTGCAGCGCCTGCGCAGCCGCGCCCGCGAGCGCCGCGCGCGCGTCGTCCTGCCCGAAGTCCAGGATCCCCGCACCGTCGAAGCCCGCAAGATCCTCGAAGCCGAAGGCCTCGCCCAGGTCGTCTGGGTCGAGGACCCGGCAAAGCACCCGCGCCTGCCCGCCGTCGCCGCGCTGATCCACGAACGGCGCAAGCACAAGGGCGTCGACCAGAAGCAGGCTGCCGAACTCGCGAAGCAGCCGATGTTCTTCGCGGCGGGCCTCGTCGCACTCGGCGACGCCGACCTGTCGGTCGGCGGCGCCTGCCACGCCACCGCCGACGTGATCCGCGCCGGGCTCACCTGCATCGGCACCCCGCCCGACGTGCCGCTGGTCTCGTCGATGTTCCTGATGGTGCGCGGCGACACCGTGCTGTCCTACGCCGACTGCGGCGTGGTGCCGGATCCGAACCCCGAGCAGCTCGCCGCGATCGCGCTGACCACCGCGCGCAACCACCAGAAGTTCACCGGCGAGGTGCCC
>VGXW01000271.1 GCA_016873195.1 Planctomycetota bacterium
GGGGCCGCGTGACCGCCGGGATGGAGGCCTACGTGAAGCACGTCGGCGAGTACCTGGCCCGCCGGGCTGAACTCGACCAGCAGCGCGAGCAGCGCTACCGCAGCTAGACCACGCCGCACCGACCATGGACATCCTGCACCTGTGCCATCAGGCGGCTCCGGAGACGCGCGGCGGCGTCGAAGCCTACGTGCAGGACCTGATCGAAGCGCAGCACGCCTCGGGCCACGACGTGCACGTGCTCACCGGCAGCCACGAGCCGTGGCCGCAGCTCGGCATCGAGCGGCTGCAGCTCGGCCCGGTGCCGGTGCACAAGCTGCACCGCGACGACCTGTTCTTCGACCTCTACAGCAAGTCGTGGCACCCGGGGGTCGAGGCGCTGCTCGAGCAGTTCCTGCAGCAGCACCGGCCCGGGGTCGTGCACGTGCACCAGTGGATCCGGCTGACGACGAACCTGGTCGAGATCGTGCAGCGGAACGGCATCCCGGCGGTGGTCACGCTGCACGACTACTACGCGTCGTGCCCGCGTGCGTTCCGGCTCAGGCCCGACGGCGAGCCGTGCTTCCGCGCGCTGTCGCCGGCGTCGTGCCGCGACTGCGTGCCGCGCTACGGGCACGAGAGCGAGGCCGAGATCGACGCGGGCATCGAGCTGTTCAAGGCGCAGAGCCGCGCCGAACTGACGATGGCGGACGCGCTCCTGGTCGGCGTCGCGTCGACGGCCGACCTCGTCGCCGAGAAGCTCGGGGTGCCGCGCGAACGTTTCGCCGTGCTGAGCCTCGGTTACCGCCGGCGGTTCCCGGGCAAGCCGGTGCTGCTGCCGCCGCGCCCCGAGGAGCCGTTCCGGGGCGCGTTCTGGGGCGGCGTCGCGGCGCACAAGGGCATCCGCGTGCTGGTCGAGGCGTTCCGGCGGCTCACGCAGGCGCCGCTGCCGCGGCCCGTCGAACTGCACGTGCTCGGCGGTTTTGCGACGAAGCAGCTCGAGCAGGAACTGCGCGCGGCGGCGGTGGGGCTGTCCGCGACGTTCCATGGCCGGTTCGAGACCGAGGAACTGCGCACGCTGCACCCGGCGGTCGGCGTGTTCCCGAGCACCTGCCTCGAGACCTTCGGCATCGTGCTCGACGAGTGCTTCGAGCTGGGCCTGCCGTGCATCGTGTCGGAGCGCGGGGCGCTCGGCGTGCGCGCGGGCGCGGGTGGGCTGCACGTGGACCCGGGCGATCCGGCGTCGCTCGCGGCGGCGATGCGGCGGTTCCTCGACGAGCCGGGGCTGTGGGCGGAGCTGCGCAGCAGGCTGCCGGCGCTGCCGCCGGACCTCGACGAACACGTGCGCGAGCTCGATCTGGTCTACGCGGCGGCGACGAAGAAGCGTGCGGCGGCGGGGCCGGTGGTGGGGGGCGTGGGCATGGCCGAGCGCGCGGCGCTGCTGCGGCTGCAGCGCGAGAGTGCGCTCTCGCGGTTCCCGTTCGGCGAGAAGCACTGAGGGCGGGGGCCGCGCAGGCGGGCGGAGTCGAGGGATGACCTCGGCATCGCTGGTTGTCAGGACGACGGCGCAGCCACTGTGGGGCGACGTCGCGGCCCGGCCCGATCGGCGAAGCGCCCTGCCGGCTGCTGCTCGCGCCCCCTTCGGCCCCGCAATCCGTCGCCTACCTCGGCGGAGTGCAGCAGCGACGCATCGCTCCGCTGCGTGCCGATCACGAACAACTCGCCGTGTCGGAGCCTGCGAGGATCGGCGCCGGTCGACACCTCGTCGCTGTCACGAAGCGCGCGTGCGCACAGAGCGGCGCGTCACTCGACGCGCGCGCCGGCGATTGCCCACACCGAGTCGTTCGTGATGCCGTGCGACGGGCGGCTCTTCTGGAACGCGTGGATCACCTCGCCGCCGGCGCGCTCGGTGTCCAGCACCGGATCGACGGCGCGAGCGACGACGAGGTTGTCGAACCCCTGCGCCGCCTCTGGCAGGTCGATCCGGTGCAGCCGCAGGCCTTCGTAGAACTTGTCGCCGGTCTTCACGACGGTCTCGTACAGGACCGTCTCGCCGGTGCGGAACAGCAGCGAGTAGCCGTCGCCGCCGTCGAGGTCGAGCGTGATGGCGCGACCGCGCTGCGGCGCGGCGAAGCGAAGCCGCAGGCCGCCTTCGCCGACCAGCCGGCAAGGGGTCGCGAACCAGTGCGCCGGCGGCTGCACGGTCGCGGCGAGTTCCCCGGCGGCGACGTCGAGTCGCGGTGGGTTGCGGTACTCGTCGGCGGTGTACTGGCGCAGCAGGTGGTCGTAGCGGCCGAGCAGCAGTTCGAACGCGGTCGACAGGCGCTCCCACGACCACAGCGGTCCCTGCGTGACGAGCCGGAGCCGTTCGTAGTAGGCCGCGAGCGCTGGATGGTGGATCCGGTTCGTGCCGCTGGTCAGGGTTTCGAGATAGCCCTCGGGAACCCGGCGCGTGTAGTGGCCGACGCGCCAGTGCTCGCGATCGAAGATCGGCAGGCGCATCAACAGCGGGTCGCACAACCACGGGTCGATCAGGTGCAGGCGCGGACCGCCCAGGAAGCCAAACTCGCCGACGGCGCCGCGCACGTCGAACACGCGACCCTTCATGCCCCAGAAGTCGTAGAGCGCGTGGACACTGTCCGGCTTCGGCCGGTTCAGCGGCGCCCACAGGCCCAACCGCGGCACGTAGAATGCGCGTTCGTCGATGATCGACCCGTTCATGGTCGTCGCCGAGTCGATGGGGGCGGTCCGCCACGCATCGGGCAAACCGGGCGACAGCGACAGCAGCGCGGCGCCTCCGGCGATCGCGCCGAGGGCTCTGCCACTGGCGGGGCGCAGGGCATCAGCCAGTACGAAGAGCGCCAGCACGAACGGCGCCGCGGCGAAGCGGGTCGCCATGAAGTCGCCGCCGATCCACAGGATATAGAGCAGGTACAGCCAGATGCCCGCCTGCAGCGGCAGATAGCGCCGGCGCGAGGTCCTCGACAGGCACCAGAGCAGGCTGCCAGCGATCGCTGCAGCGGTGGTGGGATCGCGCGTGACGATGTCGCCCAGGTAATTGAGGCCTTCGCGCAGCAGCGGCAGGCGCGGCAGATCGACCGCGATCGCCTTCGCATAGGCCGTCGAGGGCCACGGCGTGCCGTAGTAGAAGGTCGCGAAGCCGAGCCAGCAGATGAACGGCAGGAAGCCGAGCAGCGCCGGTCCGAGGGCCTGCCGCCAGCGCAGCGGCCACGCCGCGGCGACGAGCGCCGGCGCGACCAGCACAGCGGCGTCCAGCCGCGCCGTCGCCAGCAAGCCAGCCCACAGCGACAGCCAGAACAGGCGGCGCGCGAGCTCCGAGGACCGCAGGAACGTGGCCGCGAACGCAGCGAGCAGTGCGAACACGAGCGGGTTCTCGAGGCCCGATGTCGCGTAGGTCGTGAATGCGCGCGAGCAGGCGAGCACGGTGAGGATCACTGCGACGAGGACGGCCGTGCGAGCCTGCCGGAGGAACAGCGCGACCGCGGCGGCCGTGCAGGCGGCGCTGAGGCCGAGTGCCGTGTAGAAGACCTCGCCGGTGACGGCCCGGCACGCGAGCAGCAGCAGCATCCACAGCGGATGCGTGTAGGTCTGCACGCGGTCGGCGACGTTCCAACGCAGGCCGTGGCCGGCGATGGCGTTCTCGACGGTCCGGAACGTGATGTAGGCGTCGTCGCAGAGCCACGCGACCCGGACCAGCACAAACAGCAGGTAGAGGCCGGCGAGGCCGGCGGCGATCCGCAGTGCGCGCGATGCAGACCGGCCCTGGGGCCCAGGTTGCTGCGCTGGAGGGGGGGGCCCGAGGGTCATGGGAGCGGGGAGTGGGCAGGATATCCCGGGCCGAATGGCCTGCAATGGGGCCACCGGGCCCGCAATGGCCGCCGGCCTCGGTTTTCACAGTGCGCGAACCACCCGGTACCGATGGCGCTGGTGCGGCCATCGCTCGAACCGATCCCGACGTCGCTGTTGCCGAGCCAGGACATACCGGTCGGGCGGGCCGCGGGCCCCGGGTCCACGAGGATGAGGTGGCGGGGCGCTCGTCGAGGATCACCGTGAGCTGTTGATCGGACCGGGCTACATGGGGGACATTCTCGTCCGGGCACATGGGTGACGCCCGAGCGTGAGCTTGAGGGGCGCCGAGGGTCTGGTGGCCGTGGTCGCAGGAAGCGAGCCGGTTGCTGGCCAGCGAGGCCTGCGCGAACGGGATCCCGCGCAGATCGACCCGCCCGTTCAGAGGCCGAGTTGCAGGCGCAGACCGTCGCTCAGCGACAGGCCCTGGAGGAGCCGGCCCGCGGGATCGAACACGGCGTACTGCGCGAACATCTGCAGGCCCGTGTGGACCGGGTTGGCCGGGATCGGCACCGGCGTGCGCGCGAATCCGGCGGCGTCGGTGACGACCGCGGGCAGGCACACGAACGGCTGCGCGACGAGCAGCCGGCACGATCCGAAGGAGTTGGCGGCGGGCGCGAGGCCGAGCGCCACGAGGGCCGGCGAGAGCGAGCGCGCATCCGTCACGTCGATTGCAAACGCCGCGTTGCCGAGCACGGGCAGGCCGCGGCTGGCGATGCGCGGCAGCAGGCCGCCGGTGCCAGGGCAGGCGCTCTGACCGTAGGCGACCGCGAGGGCCTGGCCGCCGGCACCGAGCTGGAGCACCCAGAGCTCGCTGCCGAGCACGCCGTCGTCGGCGCGGAAGAACAGCCGGTCGGCGACGACCACGAGCGACTGCGCCATCGCCGCACCGCCGCCCGCGGCGGTGCCGAGCTGGCGAGCCGCGCCGTGCCTGGAGCGGTGCCGTCGCTGCGCCAGGGCTCGCGGCCGGTAGTGCCGTCGTTGCCCGAGAACAGCACGCGGCTGCCGAGCGCGCACATGCTGCGCACGTCACCGTTCGTCGCGCCGGGCGCGAAGTCGCGCACGATGCGCGTGCCGGCGTAGGAGCCGTCGGTGACCCAGAGTTCGCGGCCGAGGCCGGCCACGCGCGCGACGAAGAACAGCCGGTTGCCCGAAACGACGGTATCGCTGGGGTCGGCGTCGGCGGCACCCGGATTCACGTCGGCGAGCGGGAAGGTGCCTCCGGGGGTGCCGTCGGTGCGCCACAGCTCGGCGCCGAACTCGTCGGTGGCGGCGAAGTAGCCGATGCCGTTCATGGTCACGGCGGCACCCGGCGCGCTGCCTGCCTGCGAGGTCGAGGCGGGCGTGATATCGCGCACGATGGCCTGTGCCGTGGTGCTGGAGGACGGGAAGAGGCCGGCGAAGGCCGCTGCGAACACGGGGGATGCGAGGTTCCTCATGACTTCCGTGTGCAGGATCGCCCCCGCCCGGATGTCACAGGGTCGGCTGCGTGCCTTCGTGCGCCCAGGGACGCGGCAACCGCGACTACGTCCAGGGACGTAGCGCCCGACTGGTTCCAGCGGCGTGGCTGCAGGCGCGCGTAGGACCGCGCTGCTCGCGGACGCCGCGTCCGTGGGAATCGGCTTTCGACTCCGGTTCGCCGACTCGCTACCGTGTCCGCCCTCCTTCCCATGAACATCCACGAGTACCAGGCCAAGCAGCTGTTGGCGAAGTTCGGCGTGCCCGTAAGCAAGGGCATCCCCTGCAAGACCGTCGACGAGGTCGGCAAGGCGTACACCGACCTCGGCGTGCCGCTCGCCGTCGTCAAGGCGCAGATCCACGCCGGCGGCCGCGGCAAGGCCGGCGGCGTCAAGCTCGTGCGGTCCGCGGACGAAGCGAAGAAGGTCGCGCAGAACCTGCTCGGCAAGCCACTCGTCACGCACCAGACGGGCCCGCAGGGCCGGATCGTCAAGACGCTCTACGTCGAGGCCGGCAGCGACATCGCGCGCGAGATGTACCTCGCGGTGCTGATGGACCGCGCGGTGCAGGCGCCGGTCGTGATCGCGGCCGCCGAAGGCGGCGTCGAGATCGAGGAACTCGCCGCGCACAAGCCGCAGGCGATCGCGCGGCACCGCGTGCACCCGGTCAAGGGCCTGATGCCCTTCCAGGCGCGCGCCCTGTGCAAGCACCTCGGCCTCGTCGGCGAGCAGGCCAAGGCCGGGGCGAAGCTGATCGGCGGCCTGGTCAGGGCGTTCATGGAACTCGACTGCTCGCTCGCCGAGATCAACCCGATGATCGTGACGAAGCAGGGCGAGGTGAAGGCGCTCGACGCGAAGATGGGCTTCGACGACAACGCGCTGTTCCGGCACAAGGAGGTCGCCGAGCTGCGCGACCTCAACGAGGAGGATCCCAAGGAGGTCGAGGCGAAGAAGTTCGACCTCAGCTACATCGCGCTCTCCGGCAACATCGGCTGCATGGTCAACGGTGCTGGCCTCGCGATGGCGACGATGGACGTGATCCAGCAGAAGGGCGGCATGCCGGCGAACTTCCTCGACGTCGGCGGCGGCGCCAACAAGGAGCAGGTCACCGACGCGTTCAGGATCCTGCTCAGCGACCAGAACGTGAAGGGCATCCTCGTCAACATCTTCGGCGGCATCATGAAGTGCGACACGATCGCCGAGGGTGTGATCGCGGCGGCGAAGGAGACGCACCTGTCGGTGCCGCTCGTCGTGCGGCTCGAGGGCACCAACGTCGAACTCGGCCGGAAGCTCTTGCAGCAGTCCGGGCTCGACCTGGCGACCGCCGCCACGCTCGACGAGGCCGCGGAGAAGATCGTCGCGGCGATCCGCTGACCCTGGAGCCTACAGTCACCTAGAAGCCAACAGTGAGCACACCATGAGCGTCCTGATCGACGGCAACACCAAGATCCTGTGCCAGGGCTTCACCGGCGAAGCGGGCCTGTTCCACAGCAAGAACTCGCTGGCCTACGGTACGAAGCTGGTCGGCGGCGTGACGCCCGGCAAGGGCGGGCAGACGATCGAAGGCGTGCCGGT
>VGXW01000272.1 GCA_016873195.1 Planctomycetota bacterium
TTTTCTCGCTGCAGTTCCTGGGCGCGGCGCGCCACGTCACCGGCAGCAAGCACCTGCTCGCCCTCGGCCAGAGCCGGGTGCTGCTCGACTGCGGTCTGGTGCAGGGCCCGCGCCGGATCGCCGACCAGCAGAACCGCAACCTGCCGCTCGAAGCCAGGGCGCTCGATGCCGTCGTGCTGTCGCACGCGCACATCGACCACAGCGGCGCGCTGCCGCGGCTGGTGGCGCAGGGGTTCCGCGGCTCGATCTGGTGCACCGAGGCGACGCGCGACCTGCTGCGGCTGATGCTGATGGACTCGGCGCACATCCAGGCCCAGGACGCTCGTCACCTGCGGCGGCGCGGCCACGACGTCGAACCGCTCTACGACGTCGAGGACGTCGAGCGCACGCTGGGGCTCGTGCGGGCGGTGCCCTACCACCGGCCGTTCCCGGTCGTGCCCGGGCTGCGGGTCGAGTTCCTCGACGCCGGCCACATCCTCGGCTCGGCGATCGTCGTGATGGACTGCGAGGTCGCCCACCGGCGCCGGCGCATCGTGTTCACGGGCGACTACGGGCGGAAGAACCTGCCGATCCTGCGCGACCCCGAGCCGCTGCCCGAGTGCGACGCGCTGATCACCGAGTCGACCTACGGCGACCGCCAGCACGAGGACCGCGTCGACATGGTGGCCGAACTCGCGCGCATCGTCGCCGAGGAGCAGCGCGACGGCGGCCGCATCGTCGTGCCGGCGTTCGCCGTCGGCCGCACGCAGTCGGTGGTGATGTTCCTGGGCCAGCTCATGCGCGACGGCACGCTGCCGCGGCTGCCGATCTGGGTCGACTCGCCGATGAGCCGCGACGCGACGCGCGTGATCGCCGCGCACGCGGAGCTCTTCGATGCCGAGAACAGCGCGCTGCTCCGTTCGGGCCACGACCCGCTGTTCTTCGACGGCGTGCGCTACGTCGGCGACGTCGAGGAGAGCAAGGCGTTGAACCAGGAACGCACGGGCGTGATCGTCTCGGCCTCGGGCATGTGCGAGTCGGGCCGCGTGCTGCACCACCTGTCGCAGTCGCTCGGCCGCCGCGAGGACTGCGTGCTGCTGGTCGGCTTCCAGGCGCACGGCACGCTGGGCCGCCGGCTGCTCGACGGCCAGCAGTACGTCAACCTGCTCGGCGAACCGCACACGGTGCGCTGCAAGGTGCGCTCGATGCCGGGCTTCTCGGCGCACGCGGACTGGGCCGAACTGCTCGCCGCGAGCCGCCCGCTCGCCGCCCGCTGCCGGCAGGTGTTCGTCGTGCACGGCGCGGACGCGCCGGCGATGGCCTACGCGGCGCGGCTGCGCGACGCCGGCTTCCCGGAGGTCGTGGTCCCCGAGAAGCACGAGATCGTCGAGGTCCGCTGACGGGCCAGCCCTCGGCCGCCGAGGTCGCGCCGGCTACTGCGCGCGACAGACCGGGCGCTGCGCCGGCCACCAGATTGCCGTCCGACTGCGCGGCGGGGTCTGCGCGTGCTGGTCGACCAGCGTCCCCTTGCCATCGAGGGTCCGGCTCGTACCGTCTCCACCGGCGCGGTGGAGCTGCCCGAGCCCACGGACCCGCCGCGCGGTCTCGGATCACCCGCTCCCAACCCGTCGAGGATCCCCTCGTGAACAGTCTCTACTGGATCGTCCCTCTCGGCATCGTGCTCGTGTTCGTGCTGTGGGCCATCATGACCTACAACGGCCTCGTCGCGCGGCGCAACGAGACCAAGAACGCGTGGAGCCAGATCGACGTGCAGCTCAAGCGCCGGTACGAGCTGATCCCGAACCTCGTCGAGACCGCCAAGGGCTACATGAAGCACGAGCGCGAGACGCTCGAGGCGGTGATCCGCGCGCGGCAGACCTGCGTCGACCTCAAGAACGCCGGCAGCATCGGCGAACTCGTCAAGGCCGAAGGCGCGCTGACGCAGTCGCTGCGCGGCCTGTTCGCGGTCGCCGAGAACTACCCGGACCTCAAGGCCAACCAGAACATGCTGAAGCTGCAGGAGGAGCTGACCTCGACGGAGAACCGGGTCGGCTTCGCGCGGCAGGCCTACAACGACGCCGCGATGCGGCTCAACAACGCGATCGAGCAGTTCCCGGGCTCGATCGTCGCCGGCATGGCCAGCTTCAAGCAGGCCGAGTTCTTCGAGGTCGAGGCGGCCGAGGAGCGCAAGGCCGTCAAGGTGCAGTTCTGATTGCCGGGCGCCGGCGCGACGCGGGGAAGCGACACGGGCGCAAGGACGCCGTCGGGCCCCGCTTCGCCGGCGCGATGATCGTCGGGCGCCGGCGCGACGCGGGGAAGCAACACGGGCGCAAGGACGCCGTGGGCTGCGCCGGCGAAACGGATCCCAGACCAGCCGCGCTTTTCCCGCCGCGCCCGCCAGGGGGACCTGTAACCCCCGCGGATTCGCTGCTACAAGCCTCCTGATGGCCCGCATTCTCCCGGTCCGCAAGCTTGCGCTGGTCTGGCTGCTCGTCGCCGCCGTGGCGCAGCCGCCGCAGGATGCCGAGCAGAAGGTCGCCGCCGCGGCGGAGAAGTGGCTCGAATCGGACACGTCGTCCCAGGAACTGCTCGACGCGACGGTGCGCGCGATGCTCGTCGAACCGAAGACCGGCATCCGCTGGATCGGCGACCGGCTCGGTCCTGCCCTCGCCGACCGCAAGGAAGCGCGCCACAAGGGCCTCGTCGCGCTCGCGACGCACGTTGCGCTCGAGTTCCTGCGCCAGCAGAGCACGTGCGGCATCGTCTTCGCGGGCCAGTACTCGACACTGGCGCCGCTGCAGCCGTTCGTCGGCGAACTGTTCTTCGAACTGCTGCTCGACACGCCGCCGTGGTTCCCCGACACGCACCGGATCCGGCTCGTGCCGGCGCTGCGCGACCTGCAGCCGCAGCCGCCCGCGGCCGCGCGCATCGACCGCGTCGTCGCGGTCGTCGAGGACGAGGCCATCGAGCCCGAGCCGCTGCGGCGCGCCCTGGCCTGCATGCTGTGGCAGTGGGGCTCGCGGCAGTACGTGCTGCTGGATCTCGAGCGGCTGCAGCGCGAGAGCGCCGAAGGCGACGCGGAGGACCGGCTGCGCGTGCAACGCGAGCTCGCGGAGCTGCAGTACCAGCTGCGCGATTACCGGGCGTCGGCGGCGACGCACCGGGCCCTGCAGCAGCTCGCGGCCGCGGCAAAGCTGCCGTTGACGCCCACCGACTGGTACTCGGCGGCCTGCGTGCACGCGCTGTGCGGCAACGTCGAGCGAGGCATCGAGGCGCTGCAGAAGTGCGCCGACGCGCAGGCCGCCCCCGAGACCGACAGCTCGTACAAGCTCGAACGCAAGCTGCTCGAGAACGACCCGGAGATCGCGCCGCTGCGCGCCGACGGTCGCTACGCGGCGATCTTCGCCCGGATGTTCCCGCCGGAGCAGCCGACCGGCAAAGCGCACGGACGCTGATCGGTTTGGGCCTCCCGTTCGTCCTGCTGCTCGGCTTCCTTCTCCTGCCGGCGACCCTGGCCTACGGCGCGCCGTTGCCGGGCAGCGCCACGGCCGGCTCGCTGCTCTGGTCGACCCTGCTGTGGCCGCTGCCGAGCCTGCTCGTGCTGTCGGCCCTGCGGCGGCAGCGGCGGCGGCTCGTCTCGGGAGCGCGCGGCGGGCTGCATCCGCGCGTGCTGCTGCGCGCCTCCGCGGTCGCTTCACCGGCGGTGCTGCACGTGGCCGCGCTCTACGGCGGCTGGCTCGACGCGACCTGGCAGCTCGCCGGCGACAGCCACCTCGCGACGTTCGCGCTGCTGTCGGTGCCGCTCGCGACGATCGAACTGCCGCGGCTCGTGCTCGCGACGGTCGCCGAGACGTGGCTCGAGGGCGATGGCGACGGCGCCGTGTCCGGCGGCACGGTGACTGCCGCGGACCTGCCCGGGATCGCCGAGCTGTGGCCGGTCGTGCGCCTGCGCCTCGGTTGGCCGCTGCTGCTGCCGATGCCGTGCCTGCTGCTCGGCGCCGGGCTCGACGTGCTGCAGCTGGACCGCGGTCTCCACTGCTTCTTCCTCGGCACCTCGATCGGGGTGACGGCCGGCATGCTCGTGCTGCTGGTGGCGTTCGGCCTCGCGCTGCCGGTCTGGTTCCGCCGCGCGTTCGGCGCCGTGCCCACCCTGCCCGAGCCGGTCGCGGCTGGACTGCGGCAGACGGCCGCGCGGCTCGGCTTCCCGCCGTCGCGCGTGCTGCTGCTGCCGACGGGCGGACGGTCGATGAACGCGATGATGGTCGGCCCGCTGCCGTTCGGCCGGATCCTGTGCCTGACCGACGGGCTCCTGCGCACGCTGGATCCCGATCTGCTGACGGGCGTGGTGGCGCACGAGGTCGGACACGCGCGCATGGGCCACCCGGGCATCCTGCTCGTGCTGACCGCCGTCGTGCCGCTCCTGCTGACGTCGCCGTTGCTGGCGCTCGACCCCGCGGCCGCGGCCCTGTCGTGGCAGGCGCTCGGCGCGGTGCTGGTGATCGGCTGCACGTGGTCGATCGTGCGCGCGCTGGCGCGGCGGTTCGAGCACGAGGCCGACGTGGCCTCGGTGCAGGCGCTCGGCGCGGGGCCCTGTGCCCGGGCGTTGCAGGCGGTCGCCCAGGCGGCGATGCCGATGCGGCCGTCGTGGTTCGGCCGGCTCACGAGCCTGCACCCGGACGAACGCGTGCGCTGCGCGGTGATGCTGCGCTACGAGCACGAGCCGGAGTTCCGCGCCCGGTTCGACGCGCGCGGCCGGCGGCTGCGGCTGCTGATCGCCGCGAGCCTCGGGCTCGCGACGGCGGCGGCTGCGGCGACGTGGTGGCTCGAGTGGCCGCACGAACGCGTGCTGTGGCGGCTCGCCGCCGGCGACGTGGTCGAGGCGCGCGCATTCGACGCGGCGATCGGCGAGGACGTGCCGGCACGCTGGCGCGAGACCTGGCAGGAGTTGCGCGCCGAACTCGCCGCGGCGGCGGAAGTGGCGCCCGCGGCGCGCGACTGGCGCGAGGCGGCACCGCGGTTCGCCGAGGGCGGCTGGCGCCGGGGCGTCGAGGTGATCGTCGCGGACGGACCCGCGGCCGCACGGCCGTACTTCGCGCTCGCGGCGGCCGGCGGCGGCGACCGCGTGATGCGGGCGCTGCTCTACGCGTACTGTCGCGCGGCGGCGGACGGCGACGGGCGGCGCATGACGGAAGCGCGCGAGATCGTGCGCCGGCGCGGCGTGCCGGCGGGGCTCGAGGCGATGTTCGCGCCGTGAGGCGGCGGGCGCCTGCCAAGGAAACGCCGCAGCGGCGCCGAGTGCGTGTCTCGCCCTGGACGTGTCGCCGCGTTGCGGCGTACCGGGACTCAGTAACGGTTGGCCTCGACCGCCCAGTTCATCGCCTTCTTCCAGAGCTCGTTGCCGCGGCGGTCGAACTCGCGCACCTGCGTGTTCTCCGCGACGAGCGTGTGGCCGTTGGGCAGCCGGTCGGCGTCGCTCGGTGAGTTGAGGCCGCCGAGTTCCCAGACGACCTTGCCCTCGCGGTCGAGTTCCTGCACGAGCCCCTTGAGGCGCAGCCGCACCAGCGTGTTGCCGTTCGGCAGCCGGTCGGCGTCGTGCACGTTCGGCAGCTTGTCGAGGCGCCAGACGATCTCGCCGGCGGGGCTGACCTCGAGCACCTCGTCCCTGAGCACGTTGCAGATCAGCGTGTTGCCGTTCGGCAGGCGGTCGCAGTCGAACGGCCGCACGTCCTTGTCGTACTTCCAGACGACCTCGCCCTTCCGGTTCACCTCGATCACGCGGCTGCCGAACGTGTCGGCGATCAGCGTGTTGCCGTTCGGCAGGCGGTCGGCGTCGTAGGGGTTCTTGAGGTCCTCGAACACCCAGACCTGCATGCCCTTGCGGTCGAGCTCCTGCACGCGGCAGACGGCGAACTCGGTGACCAGCAGGTTGCCGTTGTCGAGGCATTCGGCGTCCCACGCGCCGAACACCTCCTCGAGCACGAACACCTCGCGGCCCTGGTCGTCGACCTCGACGACGCGGTTGTCGCTGTAGTCGGCGATCAGCGTGAAGCCCCACTGCGCGCCGCCGCCGACGCCGAGCTCGAGGCGCATCACCGCCGCGAGCGGGATCACCGCGGCGCCGACCAGCGGCAGCACCAGGCCGAGCTGCGTGCCCGAACTCGACACGACGAAGCCGATCAGGCGCTCGCCGCTGGTCAGGTCGAGCCGCTGGTAGACCGTGGAGTCGGGTTCCGGCGCGCGCGGCCGCGGGAACACCACGCCGGCGACCTCCGCGAGCGGAATCGTGCGCTCGGCGCCGTCCGCGGTCTTCACGCGCAGCGCGTCCGCGCCGGCCGCGAACACCGTGCCGTCGACGAACTCGCCCGAACGCAGGCGCACGCGGTCGTGATCGGCCGAGGCGCCGACCAGCCGGTCCAGGGCCGGGTCGATCGCGAGGCCCTGCACGTCCCTGCGCGGCAGCACGAGCTCGCCGAACCGCGCCGAACGCAACCGCACGGCCTCGGGATCGATCGCGGCGATCTCGCCGGCGAGCAGACTGCCCTGGTTCAGGAACACGCGCGCGCCGGGCGCTGGCGCCGCGGCGTGGGCCGGGAAGTCGATCAGGTCGCAGTCGGTGAAGCCGAGTTCGGCGACCGGCAGACCGGCGAACCCCTCGTGCACGCACACCGAGTCGCCGAGCAGGCCGCCGAAGCCGGCCTCGCGCAGCGGCTGGTCCTTGTCGGGCAGCTTGAAGCGGGCCGGCGTGGTCGCCGCGGCGGGATCGACGTGCAGGCGCGCGGCCGGTCCGAGCACGGGGTCGGCGCTCGCGGCGAGTTCGCGCAGCAGCCCCTGCGCCGTGGCGTCGGCGCGCGCGTGCAGCGCGCGGGG
>VGXW01000273.1 GCA_016873195.1 Planctomycetota bacterium
GGTCTGCAAGCAGTGCCGGCAGCCCTGGGCGCCCGGCGACACGGACCTGCGCAGCCTCGGCATCGACCCCGGCGCGGCGCGCGACGTGCCGTTCTGGCGCGCCGAGGGCTGCGCGGCCTGCGACCAATCGGGCTTCCGCGGCCGGCTCGGCATCTTCGAGTTGCTGCAGATGGACAACACGCTGCGCGAGATGACGTTCCGCGGCGAACCGATGCTGCGCCTGCGCGAGTACGCCTGGCAGTCCGGCGGCATGTCGACGCTGCTGCAGGACGGCGTGCGCAAGGTCATGGCCGGCCACACGACGATCCCCGAACTGCTGCGCGTCGTCGCCGCGGTCTAGACACCGAACGAGAGGCAACGCTGCGATGGACATCTTCGCCCTGATGGACGCCGCCTTCACGCGCGGCGCTTCGGACCTGCACCTGTCGGTCGGCCGCCGGCCCGTGCTGCGCATCAGCGGCAGCCTCGTCGAGATCGGCGACGCGGTGCTGACGCCGCAGGACACCGAGGCGATGGCCAAGGCGATCGCGCCGCAGCGGAACTGGGACGAACTGCAGCGCTGCGGCACGACCGACCTCGGCTACGCGTTCGCCGACAAGTGCCGGTTCCGCACCAGCATCTTCACGCAGAAGGGCTGCCGCAGCGTCGTGATGCGGCAGATCCCGCAGAAGCTGCTGACGTTCGAGCAGATCGGCCTGCCCGATTCGGTGCAGGACCTGCTGGTGCTGCACCGGGGCCTCGTGCTGGTGACCGGGCCGACGGGCTGCGGCAAGACGACCACGCTCGCGACGATGATCGACTGGATCAACCGGAACCGCGACGTGCACATCATCACGATCGAGGACCCGGTCGAGTACTACCACACGCACAGGAAGGGGCAGGTCTCCCAGCGCGAGGTCGGCGTCGACGTGCCCTCGTTCGCCGAGGCGATGCGCCGCGCGCTGCGCCAGGACCCCGACGTGATCCTGCTCGGCGAGATGCGCGACCTCGACACCACCTCGGCGGCGATCACCGCGGCGGAGACCGGCCACCTGGTGTTCGGCACGCTGCACACGACCGGCGCGGCGCGCACCGTCGACCGCATCATCGACCAGTACCCCAAGGAGCAGCAGGAGCAGATCCGCGCGCAGCTCGCGCAGTCGCTGATCGCGGTGATCTCGCAGATCCTGATGCCGGCGGCCGGCGGCGGCCGGGTCGCCGCGTTCGAGATCATGCTGAGCACGCCGGCGGTCGAGAACCACATCCGCAAGTGCGAGACGTTCAAGATCCCGTCGGTGATCCAGACGAGCCGCCGGCAGGGCATGGTGCAGATGGACGACTCGCTGCTCGAACTGTGGCGCGGCGGCCGCATCACCAAGGAGACCGCGCTCGAGCAGGCCTTCGACCGCAAGGCGATGGTGCTGCGCATGGGCGGGGGCGAGGAGTAGCCGATGCCGCCGCGCCGGTTGCTCGGGCAGATCCTGAAGGAGGCGGGCCTGATCCACGAAGGCATCGTGCAGGAGGCGCTGCAGGCGCAGCGCGAGAAGGGCGGGCGCATCGGCGAGATCCTGGTCGCGATGCGGGCGGTCGAGCCGGCCGACGTCGCGCGCGCGCTCGCGGCGCAGGCCGGCCTGTCGTTCCACGACCTCGCCGCGGTGCCGCCGCAGCCCGAGGCGATCGGCAGGCTCGACCTCGCCTCGGCGCGCGCGTTCGGCGTGCTGCCGGTCCAGCTCGCCGGCAAGGTGCTGACCGTCGCGATCGCCGACCCGGCCAACGCGGCGATGCTGCCCGACCTCGGCTTCACGACCGGCTGCGAGATCCGCGGCGTCTTCGCCGAGGCGGCGCTGATCCAGCAGGGGCTCGACAAGTACTACCGCGAGGAGGCCGGCCAGCAGCAGCAGCGCATGCACCAGCTCGTGCAGGAACTGCAGCAGCAGGGCGGCAAGATCGACCTCGAGGACAAGGCGGCGATGGCCAAGGCCGCGCCGGTCGTCAAGCTGCTGAACTTCATCCTGTACCAGGCGATCCGCGACAAGGCGTCCGACGTCCACCTCGAACCGTTCGAGAGCGAGTTCAAGATCCGCTACCGCATCGACGGCTCGCTGTTCGAGCTCGAGGCCCCGCCGCCGCACCTCGCCGAAGCGTTGATCGCGCGCGTCAAAAAGATGGCCGACCTCGACATCGCGGAGACGCGGCTGCCGCAGGACGGCCGCATCGAACTGAACGTCGGCGGGCGCTCCGTCGACCTGCGCGTGTCGACGCTGCCGACCATGTTCGGCGAGTCGACCGTGATGCGCATCCTCGACCGTTCCGTGGTCTCGCTGAACCTCGACAACCTCGGGCTCGTCGCCGAGGCCAAGGCGCACCTGCGGCGGTTCGTCGACCTGCCGCACGGCATCGTGCTGGTGACCGGGCCGACCGGCTCCGGCAAGACCACGACGCTCTACGCGATGCTGAACGAGGCGAACAAGGAGGACGTCAAGATCATCACGGTCGAGGACCCCGTCGAGTACGACCTCGAGGGCATCGTGCAGATCCCGGTCAACGACGAGATCGACGTGACCTACGCCAGGGTGCTGCGCACGATCCTGCGCCAGGACCCGGACGTGATCCTGGTCGGCGAGATCCGCGACCGCGAGACCGCGCAGACCGCGATCGAGGCGAGCCTGACGGGCCACCTCGTGTTCTCGACGCTGCACACCAACGACGCCGCCTCGGCGGTGACGCGCCTCGTCGACATCGGCATCGAGCCCTTCCTGCTGACCGCGACGGTGCAGGGCATCCTGGCGCAGCGGCTGGTGCGGCGCATCTGCAACGAGTGCAAGGCGTTCTACGAACCGACCGACGAGGTGCTGGCGCGCCTGGGCCTGCCGGCGGCGCAGGTCGTCGGCCGGAAGTTCGCGCACGGCAAGGGCTGCCAGGCGTGCAACTTCACGGGCTACCGCGGCCGCATGGCGATCACCGAGATCATGGACTTCGACGACCGGCTGCGCGAACTGGTGCTCGCCGGGGCCAGCACGAGCACCCTGCACGCGGCGGCGGTCGAGAACGGGCTCGCCACCCTGCGCGAGAGCGGCCTGCGCGCGGTCTTCGACGGCCTGTCGTCGGTCGAGGAGATCGTGCGCGAGACCGGCTGGTCGTGAACGCCGGCCGCCCGGGGCATCTGGCTGCCCGCGCGCGGTTGTGCGGGCTGCCCGGCATGCACTACAACCGGGCACGATGAACACCGAGCCGGAAGACGCCGTCCCGAGCAGGTTCCAGGAAGCCGTCCGGACGATGCTCGCCGCGCTCGACCCCGAGCCCGGACGCGAGGGGCTACGCGACACCCCGTTGCGCGTGGAGGACGCGTTCCGCCACTACACCGACGGCTACCGGCGCGACCCCCACAAGGTCATCGGCGACGCGCTGTTCGAGGCCGAGACCGACGAGATGGTGGTGGTCAAGGACATCGAGGTCTACTCGCTGTGCGAACACCACCTGGCGCCGTTCTTCGGCAAGGCCCACGTGGCCTACATCCCGAACGGCCGCATCGTCGGCCTGTCCAAACTCGCGCGCGTCGTCGACGTGTTCGCGCGGCGGTTGCAGGTCCAGGAACGGCTCACGATGCAGGTCGCGCGCGCGATCGACGAGGTGCTGAAGCCGCGCGGTGTCGCCGTCGTGGTCGAGGCGGCGCACCTGTGCATGATGATGCGCGGGGTCGAGAAGCAGAACAGCCGCACCGTGACCTCGTGCTTGCTGGGCCTGTTCCGCAGCGACACGCGTACGCGCAGTGAGTTCCTCGAGTTGATCCACTCGAAGGGAACCTGACGACCAGCCCGGCGCAGGCCGACGACCAGCCCGGCGCAGGCCGACGACCAGCCCGGATGGTCGGGCCTGCCGGTGGCCCCAGTCTGTCTTCGGGTGGTCCTCGGCCGCAGCTCGGAAGTGGTAGCAGGAGCCGGACTTGAACCGGCGACCTACGGCTTATGAAGCCGCCGCTCTAACCAGCTGAGCTATCCTGCCACGCAGTCGGGGCGGCGAAGTAACCAGATGCCCGGGCCGGACTCAAGCAGGAACTTGGGGGATGCCGGGACGGCTCGCCCGGCCCCGTGGCATCGATGCCGCCGGGGACTTCGTGAAGCGGCGTGAAACTTCGCGCCTCGAGGAGCATAGTAGAAGTTGCGGGTGGCATGGACCCGCAAACGAGACGAGGTGGGCTCCCTGGCTGGATTCTCCTCCCTCCCGACTGCTTCTCCTCCTGACGATCCTCCGAAGAGCACCCCCAGCCAGGGAGCCTTTTTTTCTGTACCCACCGCGGCATCGGGGCGTTAGGGAAGGCGCATGACGGTGTTCGACCCCAACGCCGCTGCGGCTCCCGGCAGCGGCCTCTTCGGCCTGCCCGGCGCCGAACGGGAGGCAGCCATCGTGATCGTGCCCGTGCCGTTCGCGGCCACGGTCTCCTACGGCGGCGGCGCCGAACTCGCTCCCGGCGCGATCCTCGCCGCGAGCCGGCAGGTCGACCTCTACGATCTGCAGTTCGGGCGCACCTACGAGTGCGGCATCCACATGCTGCCGGCGGATCCGGCGGTCGCCGCGGCGCACGGCCGGGCCCGGTCGCTCGCACAGGGGCTCGTGGCCCGGGGCGGCGCACCGGGGGCGGCGGATCGCGCGGCGGTCGCCGCGGTCGACGCCGCGGGCGAGTTCGTCAACGGCCGGGTCCGGGCCGAGACCGAGCGCCTGCTCGCGGCGGGCAAGGTGCCGGGCATCCTCGGCGGCGACCACTCCGTGCCGTTCGGCGCGATCGCGGCGGTCGCGCGGCGCCATCCCGACCTCGGCATCCTGCACGTCGACGCCCACGCGGACCTGCGCGAGGCCTACGAGGGTTTCCGCTGGAGCCACGCGTCGATCATGCACAACGTGCTGCGCGAGGTGCCAGGGCTGCGCCGGCTCGTGCAGGTCGGGGTGCGCGACTTCTGCGAGCAGGAACTGCGCGCGGTGCAGGCGAGCGGCGGAACCGTGGTGACGCACTTCGACCAGGAATGGCAGCGCCGCCGGTTCGTGGGCGAGCCCTTCGACTCGCTGTGCGCCGAGGCGGTCGCGGCACTGCCGCGCGACGTCTACGTCAGCTTCGACGTCGACGGGCTCGACCCGGCGCTGTGCCCGAACACGGGCACCCCGGTCCCGGGCGGGTTCTCGTTCGCCGAGGCCTGCCATCTGCTTTCCACCCTCGTGCACAGCGGCCGCCGCATCGTGGCCTTCGACCTCGTCGAGGTGGTGCCCGGCGCGAACTCGGACTGGGACGCGAACGTGGGCGCGCGGCTGCTCTACAAGCTCTGCGGCGCGGCGGCCGCGGGCGGCTGAGGCGTTCCTGGCTGCAGTTCAAGGTCCGGACGCGGCAGGTTCGATAGAAGCGGGGTCGTCCGCGGGTTCGTCGCGGCCGGCGCCGTACGGATGTCCCTCACCACTGGAATCGAGAAGCTGGAGAAGGTCGTGGACCGCGTGCGGACCGCCGGTCGGGGCGCGGTCGCGGATCTGCTGGCCGAACTGAAGGCCCTGGAACAGGACGCATCGCACAGCTCGCTCGACGAACTGGCGCGATTGTGCCGCGTGGGCGCGGAGGCGATCACGCAACTGGCCGCCGACGATGCGAGCTACGCGCCGCACGCCGAGACGGTGCTGCAGCATCTGGCCCGGCTGGTCGACTTCGCCAGCGCCTGTGCCGCCGCGATCGACGCGGGCGGCGACGGGTCGACGATCGTGCCGCCGCCGCTGCTGACGGTGCCGGACCCCGACGAGGAGAAGCACTTCCTCGAGACCGTCGGCATGTTCGTGTCGCACGCGATCGGCACGGTCGCCGAACTCGAGGAAGACGTTCTCGCGGTGGAAGCGAGCCAGGCGCCGGGCGAGACGATCGGCGAGATCCGCCGCGTGGTGCACACGCTGAAGGCCGAGTTCGGCGTGCTGAACATGGCCGGCCCGCAGAAACTCTGCCACGAGGCCGAGACCACGATCGATGCCTGCACCGAGCGGGGGCGCCCGTTCCCCGTCGACGTGATGCTCGAGTGCGCCGATGCGCTGAAGCAGCATCTCGAACGCCTGACCCGCGACGTGCGCGCGGAGTTCCCCGACGCGACGGTGTTGCTCGGCAAGCTCACGGCGATCGCTGCTGCCGCGGCGGCGGACGAAGGCGCGCGCGTCGAACTGCAGCCGGGCGGCGAGTTCGCCGACAGCCTGCCGGAGTTCGTGACCGAGGCGCGCTCCCACCTCGCCGAGGCCGAGGCCGCGATGCTGGCGCTCGATGCCGCGCACGGCGACCCCGAGCAGATCAACCTGACGTTCCGCGCGTTCCACACGATCAAGGGTGTGGCGGGTTTCCTGAACCTCCAGCCGATCGTGGCCCTGGCGCATGCGACCGAGACGCTGTTGGACCGCGCGCGGTCGCAGCAGCTCGCCGTGAGCCGCGACGACGTCGACCTGGTCCTCGCGGCCGGCGACACGATCCAGCAGATGATCCACGCGCTCGAGGGGCAGCCGGCCCCGCTGCAGAGCCAACTGCAGGGCCTGTTGGACAGGTTGCAGCGGGCGGCGGGGCAGAAGACCGCCGCGGCACCGGCAGCCGTTCCGCCGCCGCCCGCGGCCCCCGTGCCGGCGGCGCCCGCGCCCGCGCCCGCGCCGGAGACGGCGGAGGACGAACCGGCGCCGAAGCCACCGGCCCGCGCGGCGGGCGGCGAGGACCACGAGCCCAGGGCGGCCAAGGTCGAGCGGACCGTCAAGGTCAGCACGACGCGGCTCGACATGCTGGTCGACATGGTGGGCGAGCTCGTGATCTCGCAGTCGATGGTGCTGCAGGGG
>VGXW01000274.1 GCA_016873195.1 Planctomycetota bacterium
GGGGGACCGGAGGAGAGGGCGGGGCGGGCACGCGCGCGGATGCTATCGGGTCAGCGCCGTTCCGCTCACGACCCGATCGCGAGACGCACGGCACCGGTCAGCCCGATCGGCACCTGGGCACCGGGGGCGGTGTCGAGCAGCACGCCCTGGGCGAAGAACACGACGCCGATCGCCCAGGCCTGCAGCGGCGGCGTGAAGGCGAACCACGAGGGGCTGCTCGGGCCCGCCCACGGCGCGCCGAGCAGCGCGGCGTTCGGCTGCTGCAGGTCGACGAGCACTTCGCCGGGCTGCCCCGGGCCTGCCATGCCGTAGCCCGGCGTCACGATGCCGCACGGGTAGTTCGCCGGCGCGCCGAAGCCGAACACCAGCGCGCTGAGCGCGCCCGTGGCCTGCGTGCCCAGCGGGTTCGTGAGGCCGATCTGCATCGTCGTGCCGAGCGCGGGGCGGCCGTTCGTGAGCAGGCTGCCGGCCGGGTTGACGCCGCAGCCGTAGGGCGCCGCCGCACCGAGGCGCACACCGAGTGCGCCCGCCAGGTCGAGCGCCTGCATGTAGACGTCGTAGTCGTAGCTGCCCGCGCGCTCGTCGACCCAACCGAGCAGCAGCGTGCCGCTCGCGGTCGTGTCGACGTGCAGCCGCAGTTTGCCGCTCGCGACCGTCGACGCGGCTGCCGGCGGCCAGAGCTGCGCACCCGCGCCGTCGAGCCCGAAGGCGAGCACCTTGTGCCGGTTGTTGCCGAGCGAGGTCTCCAGCACCGCGACCGCGAAGCCGTCGCCGAGCGGAGCCGCGACCGGCACGAGCTTCTCGGTGGTGTTCACCGGGATCAGCGTGACGCCGGTAGCGCCCCAGCTGCGGCTGCCCGCTGCGTCGAGCTTCTGCGCGAAGACGCCCCACTGGCTCTGCGCGAGGTTGCGTTCGTTCCAGGCGACGAACGTCTCCTGGGTCGCCGCGCGGAAGACGAGTGCCGGGTCGAAGCGGCTGCCGGTGCTGCCCGACACGTCGACGCCGTTGTGCGGGAACAGCTCGATGCCGGCGGCGGAAACGTGTTGCACGCGGATGGAGAACTGCTGGCCGACCGCGAAGTGCCACGCGCAGACCGCGCCGCCGAGACCGTCGGGCACGAGCCGCGGCTCGTGCGCGATCGGCACCGAAGCCTGGTCGAACACGGGCAGGCGCACGCCGCCGTTCCACAGCGGGCTGCCGGCGGCGGCGTACTTCTGCACGTGCACGTGCCTGTTGCCGGTGAAGGCCATCGCGCGCACCCAGCTCAGGATCACCGCGCCGTTGTCGGCGGCGACGATGCGCGCGAACGCGGGGGTCGCGCCGGGGTCGCCGGGGATCGCGATGCCGTCGCCGGGGAAACGGGCCACGCCGTTGCGGTCGAGCCGCTGCAGTTGCAGCGTCATGGTGCCGGTGTTGGGCCAGACGAACACGAAGTCGCCGTCGCTGGCCTCGCAGACGCGCGGGTTCGCTTCGGAGTAGGGGTTGGTCGAGAGCGTCACGCCGTTGTTGCCCCACAGCTGCACGCCGGCGGGCGAGACGCGGTAGGCGTAGACGTCGAGGTCGCTGCCGGCGCGCGTGTCGGTGAACGCGAGCACGCAGTGGTCCTCGCTGTCGCAGATCAGGTCCCAGTCGACGAGCGAGGTGGACTGCGGGTTGCCGCTGACGAGGATGCCGTTGTGCGGCCAGAGTTCGACGCCGGCCGCGGCGAGCCGCTGCAGGCGCACCGCGTAGCTGCCGCCGCGGTTGTCGAACCACGCGGCGTAGCAGCCGCCGTCGCTGGTGACCGCGAACTTGGGCACCGACTGTTCGCCGGTGCCGTCGGCGACCGGCAGGTTCGTGCTGGGGTTCGTCGGCCACTGCGCGATGGCAGGGGCGGCGAACAGGGTGACGCACGCGCCGAACGCGGCGAGGCCGAGAGGGGTGGTGTTCATGGCGGCCCCGCACGATACCCGGGCCGCGCGTCGCGGCGGGGTCGCCGTGGCGCAGACGGGCGACCTTGCTGCGCAGCGCATGCGGGTGGCAGGCCCGGGCAACGTCCTTGCGTCAGCGGTCCGCGGTTCGGCCGAGCACGCGCACGCCGTGATTGCGGGACCCGGGTCGTCCGTGTCCTGCGCGATTCGTACCTCGGCTTCGACGATCGCGGCGCGGTATCGGCTACAGACGGCGCGCAGCGTTGCCCCACGAGGGTGGGCTGCACGAACTCGAGCGGCGGGATGGAGCCCACCGTCGCGTTCGGCTGCTATCCTGCGGACCCGATTCCCGGAGACCCTTTCCCATGTCGAGCCCCTTCCGTGCCTTCTCCTTCCTGCTGGCTGCGCTCGCGCTGCCGGCCCTCGCCCAGCAACCCGCCGCGCCCCTCGCGCCCGCGGCGCCCACGTCGGCCGGGCCCGCGTTCGTGCTGAAGACCGCCGCGGCCGAGGTCGCGCAGATGATCGCTGGCAGCTTCGATGTCATGGAGGAACTTCCTGCACTCGCGGCCGGCGGCCACTACGTGCTCACGCTCGGCGCGGACAAGAAGCTCCTTGTGACCACGGGCACCGGCGACGTCGGCTTCCTGCAGGCGACCGCGGACCCCGCGATCTTGTTCGAGGTCTTCGCCGAGGAGATCGAGAGCGTGAAGTCGATCGTGCAGGGCGCCGTGACGATGGTGCTGCAGCAGGAGGGCATCGCGCCGGAGCAGTCGGCGGGCTTCCTGAAGGGGTTCTGGGCGTTCCCGCAGCAACTGCAGCGCGTCACGTTGCAGGTCACGGGCGATCCCGAGGACCCGAAGGCGAAGGGCCTCGACCTGGCGTTCGCGTTCGACGCCAAGGCCGGCGGCTACTTCGCGGACTTCGTCGGCGCGATGAAGCCGTGCAAGGCCGGCGCGCCGCAGCTCGCCGGCGCCGACGGCGCGGCGATCGCGATGGCGGCCTCGCTGGCGCCCGAGAGCCTGCGCGCCCTGTTCGAGCCGATGCTCGGCTGGGTCGCCTCGATGACCCACCAGGACGCGGCGGCACGGCAGCAGGCGGAGGCGTTCTACCGCAAGTTCCTCGGCCTCCACGACGGCAGCTTCGCCTTCGTGTTCGCGCCCGACCTGAGCGGCCGGTATGCGATGGGACTTACCGACGGCGAGGGCATGCGGCAGATGATGTCGAGCCCGGAGTACGCCGAGATGATGAAAGGGCAGAAGTTCGCGGGCAACAAGGTGGAGGTCGAGGTCGTGCCCGAGGCGTTCGAGCACCGCGGCGTCAAGGTCATGAAGTCGACGACCACGTCGGACGTGCCGAATCCGATGATGAAGGACGGCGTGCTCGTGTCCTATCACGGCATCGTCGGCACCTGGGCGGCGGGCACGCTCGGTGGGACCGAGCAGCAGGCGAAGGCGATGATCGACGCGGCAGCCGACGGCAAGATCGCGCGCGCGCCGCTCGCCGGCGGAGGCCTGGTGCACCTGCGCTGCGATCTGCGCGCGTTCGTCGAGATGCTGCAGCAGCAGCAGCCGGGGTTCGAAGGCGAGGCCAGCGACGACATGCCCGACGCGGTCACGGTGACGCTCGGCGCACGTCCGGGCTCGCTGACGCTGCACGTGCACGTGCAGTGACCGGCGGCTTGCGGCCGCCTGGTCAATACAGCAGGAACCGCCGCACGCGCTGCCACCAGTCGGCCGGCGCCGCGGCGACCGCGTCGAGGTCCGACCACGGCCGCTCGCCGTCGACGAAGCTGCGCACCGTGGTGCCGCCCGCGATCACGTCGATCGGCAGCCGTTCCGTCTCGTACTCGTAGGGCGGCTCTCGCCACGCGAACTGCCCCGGGCACAGCTCGCGTACCGCGCGCAGCAGGGCCAGCGTCGTGCGGTAGGGCCGGAACGCCGCCGGATCGGTCACGTGCACGAACACGCCGTTGCAGGCCTCACCGCGCCACTTCTGGAACGTCGGCTCGAAGCGCACCGGCCGCAGCGCCGCGCCGACACAGCTCTGCGCCGCCACCCGCGCCGACCACAACCACGGGTCGACGAACGGCGCCCCGCACTGCTCGAACGGCGTGGTCGTGCCGCGGCCTTCGCTCAAGTTCGTGCCCTCGAGCAGCACCTGGCCCGGATAGACCAAGGCACCCTCCCAGCGCGGCAGGTTCGGCGACGGCGGTACCCAGTGCCGGCCCGTGTCCGGCCACAGCATGGCCCGGCGCCAGCCGCGCATCGGCACGACGTGCAGGTCGGCGCCGATGCCGAGCGTTTCGTTGCAGAACCGCGCCAGTTCGCCGAGCGTGAGCCCGTGGCGCATCGGGATCGGCGCGCGGCCGACGAAACTCTGGAACCCGAGGTCGAGCAGCGGGCCTTCGGCGAGTTCGCCGCCGAGCGGGTTCGGCCGGTCGAGCAGCAGCACGGGGATGCCCTTCTGCGCGCAGGCTTCCAGGCAGTGCACCACGGTCCAGATGTAGGTGTAGACGCGCGTGCCGACGTCCTGCAGGTCGATCACGAACAGGTCGAGGCCCGCGAGCATCTGCTGGCCTGGCTTGCGCACCTCGCTGTAGAGGCTGTGCACGGGGACCCGCAGCCGCGCGTGCACGGCGTGGCCGGTCTCGATCATGTCGTCCTGCTCGGTCGACCACAGGCCGTGCTGCGGGCCGAACAGAGCCGCGAGCCGGCCGCCGCAGCAGCCGTGCAGCACGTCGGGCGCGTGGCGGAAGTCGCGGTCGACGGAGGCCTGGTTGGCGCAGAGCCCGAACGCGCGCGATCGGCGCAGCAGCTCCGGCGGATCGGCGCCGGCGACCTCGAGGCCGAGCTGGACGGCGGGGGACTTCGTCTCACTCATAGAGCAGGAACGGCTGGCGCCGCATGCGGAACAGGTCGAGGTCCTGCTGCCAGCTCGCGACGATCTCGTCGGCGGGTCTGCCGGCGAGGATCGCGGCGGCGGTCGGCTCGTGTTTGAGCAGCCAGTCGAGCTTCCTGGTGTCCCAGGCGTCGCGGTGCAGCGCGCGCAGCGCGCAGGCGACGTGGACGCCGGTGCGCACCGGCTCGAACGTGCGCCAGTCGGTGATCGCGACGTTGATGCCCGAGCACCGTTCGCCGCGGAACCTGCTCGCCGCCGGCGTGAACGCGACCGGCACGAACGTGACGCCGGGCAGGTCCGCCGCGCGCAGCCGCGCCGCCAGCCGCACGCCGTCGCACCACGGCGCGCCGAGCACTTCGAACGGCGTGTCGGTGCCGCGGCCGACCGACAGGTTGGTGCCCTCGAGCAGGCCGATGCCCGGGTAGAGCAGCGCCTGCGTCAGCGAGCGCATGTTCGGAGACGGGTTGATCCACAGCAGCCCCGTGCGGTCCCACAGGTCGGCGCGGCGCCAGCCCTCGCACTTCACGACGTGCAGGTCGACCTGCAGGCCTTCCTCGCCCACGATCATGCGCGCGAGCTCGCCGGCGGTGAGCCCGTGGCGCAGCGGGATCGTGTGCGCGCCGACGAAGTCGCGCCGCGCGGCGGCGAGCACCGGGCCCTCCAGGCGCAGGCCGCCGATCGGGTTCGGCCGGTCGAGCACGACGAAGCGCAGCTTGTGCGCGGCGGCGGCCTCGAGGCAGTTCCGCATCGTCGACACGTAGGTGTAGAAGCGGCAGCCCACGTCCTGGATGTCGAAGACCAAGGTGTCGATGCCCCGCAGCATCGGCTCGGTCGGCACGCGGGTCTCGCCGTAGAGCGAGTAGACCGGCAGGCCGGTCGGGCCGTCCCTGGTGTCCGTGGTCTTCTCGTCGAGCAGGCCCTCCCAGCCGTGCTCGGGCGAGAACAGCGCGACCAGCGACACGGAGTCGGCCCCGGCGATCACGTCGACCGTGCGGTTGCCGCGGCTCGTGCGGCCACTGTGGTTCGTGATCAGGCCGACCTTGCGGCCGCGCAGCGGTTCGCAGTCGCGGCCCGCGAGCACGTCGGCGCCGCTGCGCGAAGGCGCGCCGCCGGCCTGGGCGAGGGCGGGCAGTGCCAGGAGCAACGTGAACAGGCAGGCGGTCGGGTTCGTCATGTGCGTAGGGCCAGCACGCGGGCGGCGAGCCAGCCCGTGCCGAACGTCGCGGCGGGGCCGATCAGCGCCATCCACAGGCCCGCCACGGTCACGCCGGCGAGCCTCGGCAACAGGAAGTGGATGCCGGCCGTGATCGCGGCGCCGGCGACGAGGCCGGTGACGGCGGCGGCCGGCGGCGTCGGCGAGCGCAGCAGCGCCAGCAGGAACAGGCCGAGCAGGATGCCGGTCGTGAACGACGCGATGGTGATCACCTGGTCGACGATGCTGCCGCCGCCGAGCCCGCTCGTGCCGACCACGATCTGCAGCACGCCGAAGACGACGGTGGCGATCCGTGCCCAGCGGAACGCCCGCGGGTCGGCCGGCGTGCGGCCGCGCAGCGGCAGCAGCACGTCGTTCACGAGCGCCGCCGCGGAGCTGTTCAGCGAACCCGACAGCGTCGACATCGCCGCGGCGAACACGGCGCCGAGCACGAGCCCGCGCACGCCGACCGGCAGGTGGTGCACCAGGTAGTCGACGAACACGTCGTCGCCGGTCGCGAACGGCCGGGCGGGGACGTGCTCGCGGTAGAACGCCCACAGCAGGAAGCCGATCGCCAGGAAGGCGGCGAACTGCACCAGCACGACGACGCCGCTCCACAGCAGCGCCTTCTGCGCGTCGCGCAGCGATCGCGCGCACAGGTAACGCTGCACGATCAGCTGGTCGACGCCGTGGCTGCCGAGCGACAGGGACGCGCCGCCGACGAGCCCGGCCCAGAACGTGCGCGGATCGCCCGGGTCGAACGCGAACGAGAACGTGCGCAGGTGGCTCGCCGCTGCCCCC
>VGXW01000275.1 GCA_016873195.1 Planctomycetota bacterium
TTTTGTCGCTCGCCCCGCACTGGTTCAGCACGATCTTCGGCATCAACTACTTCGCCGGCGGCTTCATGGCCTTCCTGGCGTTCGTGATCCTGCTGGCGCGCTGGCTCGGCGGGAGGGGCTACCTGCGCGAGGCGATCACGACCGAGCACTACCACGACCTCGGCAAGCTGCTGTTCGGGTTCATGGTCTTCTGGACCTACACGAACTTCAGCCAGTACATGCTGATCTGGTACGCGAACCTGCCCGAGGAGACGCACTGGTTCGCCGTGCGCAACGCGAACGGCTGGGGCGCGATCGGCGTGGTCCTGATCGTCGGGCACTTCTTCGTGCCGTTCGCCTTCCTGATGTCGCGCCACGTCAAGCGCAGCAAGGTCGGCCTCGCGGCCGGCGCGATCTTCCTGCTGGTGATCCACAACGTCGACATGCAGTTCCTGGTCCTGCCGGGCGCCGGCGAGGCCCATGCAAGCGCCGGCGAACACGGCGCGGCGGCCGGCCACGGTTTCGCGGCGCAGTTGTCCGGCTACCTGCACCAGCTGAGCTGGATGGACTTCGGCTGCTTCCTGGGCCTGCTCGCGCTGGTCGCCGGCCTCACGCTGTGGAACGTGCGCCGCCATCCCCTGCTGCCGGTCCGCGACCCGCGGCTCTCCGAGTCCCTGCAGTTCGTCAACCTCTGACCCGCTCCCGGATCCCGATCATGGGCAACCCCGCTGGCAACCGACCCGGCACCGCACCTGCGGTGGCGCCGCACGATCCCGAGAACGACATCGACGCGCGTTCGGCGACGAAGTGGGTGCTCGGCGGCACCGTGGTGTTCTTCCTCGCCCTGTGGCTCATGCTGCCCGTGTTCACGCGCGTGCAGGAGCACGAGCAGCAGCGCAAGATCGACGCGGTGCCCGCCGCCGAGTACGGCGAAGTGCTCGCTCGCCAGCGCGACTTCCTGACCGGCGGCAATCCGACGAAGCGCACGATCGACCAGGTCCTGAAGGACATGGCCGCCGGCAAGTGACCAGCCACCGCACCGCGACCAACATGCACCTCCCGTCCCTGCTCGGCTGCCTGTCCGGAGCCCTGCTGCTCGCCGGCGCCCTCGCCGCGCAGGGCGAGCACATGCCCGCGTCGCGTTCGCTCGAGGCGAAGATCGAGGCGGCGTCGATGGCGGACCGGACCGGGGCCCGGGTCGATCCGTCGCTGCAGTTCACCGACGAACGCGGCTACCCGTACCAGCTGCAGCAGGTGTTCCCCGGCAAGCGCCCCGTCGTGCTGCTGCTCGGCTACTACCGCTGCCCGCGCATGTGCGGCCAGGTCATGGAAGCCGCGTTCCGCGCCCTCAGCGAGGTCGACCTCGAACCCGGCCAGGACTATCAGGTGCTCAGCGTGTCGATCGACCCGCGCGAGACGCCGGCGATCGCCAGGGAGCGCAAGGACGCCTTCGTCGGCAAACTCGCCAAGGTCGGCGCGGCCGACGGCTGGCGCGTGCTGACCGGCGACGAGGGCCCGATCCGGCAGCTGACCGACACGGTCGGTTTCCGCTACTACTGGTCCGAGCACCAGGGCCAGTACGCGCATCCGCCGGCGATCGTGTTCCTGACCCCCGAGGGCGCGGTCGGCCGCGTCATCGTCAACACCGAGTTCGATCCCGCCGACCTGCACCTGGCGCTCGTCGAGGTCAGCCAGGGCAGACTCGGCGGCCTCTGGGACCAGGTCCGCCTCAATTGCCTGACCTTCGATCCCCGCACCAACACCTACTCCCTGCACGCAATGACCATCATGCGCGTCGCCGGCGCCGCCACGATCGCCGCGCTCGCCGGCATGATCGTGTTCATGCTGCGCAGGGAGCGCCGCCGTCCCCAGGTGGCGCCCGCCTGACAACCGCCGCGCCGAGCCCTCCCCGCAGCCGCACCTCCCAGGAAGCATGTTCGCCCACCTGATCCAGGACCCGCCGAAGAACTTCGTCGAGGATCCGGCCCCGCCGGTCGTCCCCGACGCGGCCGGCCAGCTGCCCAGGCTGGCCAGCACGTTCACCGACGTCGACGGGCTCTACTACTTCACGATCGTCGTCTGCATCTTCTTCTTCGTGCTGATCGCCGGCGTGCTCGCCTACACGGTGGTCGCGCACCGGCGGAAGACCATCGACCAGGCGCCGGCCTCCAACGCCACGCACAACACGCCGCTCGAGGTCGTCTGGACCGTCGTGCCGCTGATCATCGTGATGGTGATGTTCGCCTGGGGGTTCAAGGGCAGCATCGACATGACCACGGTGCCGGTCGACGCGCGCTGGTACAAGGCGACGGCCAAGCAGTGGAACTGGACGTTCACCTACCCGAACAGCACGCAGGAGAGCTACGGCGAACTGTGGCTCGAGGTCGACAAGAACGCCGCGTTCGTGCTCGAGTCGACCGACGTGCTGCACGCGTTCTACATGCCGTCGATGCGCGTCAAGCGCGACGTGATCCCGGGCCGCAACCAGACCGTGTGGTTCCGCCCGACCGAGGTCGGCGTCTACCACCTGTTCTGCGCCGAGTACTGCGGCAACGACCATTCGCGCATGTATGCGAAGGTCAACGTCGTCACGGCCGAGCAGTACGCGAGCAAGCCCCCGCCGTGGGTCAAGTGGGACGACTCGACGCCGTCCGCCGCAGCCGCGAGCGCCGAGAAGCAGATCTACCGGACCCTCTGCCTCGCCTGCCACACGACCAACGGCGCGCAGCTCGTCGGGCCGAGCTGGACGAACCTGTTCGTCAGGCAAGCCGACGGCACGGTCGTCGGCGCGCAGCGCGAGGTCGTGGTCGCCGGCCAGCGCCAGACGATCACGGTCGACGAAGCCTACATCGCCGAGTCGATCCGCAAGCCCGACGCCAAGAAGGTGATCGGTTTCGAGAACCTGCCGATGGCCGCGTTCGCGCTCGACGACCAGAAGATCAAGGGCCTCGTCGAGTTCATGAAGACCCTCGCCCCGGCCGCGAAGTGAGGCCGCTGCAATGACCACCAACGTCCCTGCCCTCGACGCCGGAGCTGCAGCCGCAGGCCCGCGCCGGAACTTCCTCGACGTCGCGACCGGCTTCTGGTCGTGGGCCAGCACGCTCGACCACAAGCGCATCGGCCTGATGTACCTGGTCGGCGTGTCGCTCGCCTTCCTGTGCGGCGGCCTGTTCGCGCTGCTGGTGCGCCTGCACCTGTGGGAGCCGCACGGCACCTTGTTCAGCAACGCCGACTACAACCAGATCTTCACGCTGCACGGCGCGTTCATGGTGTTCCTGTTCGTGATCCCGGCGATCCCGGGCTCGCTGGGCAACATCCTGCTGCCGCTGATGCTCGGCGCCAAGGACGTCGCGCTGCCGCGGCTGAACCTGCTGAGCTTCTACCTGTGGCTCGTGGGCGCGGCGCTCGCGACGCTCGCGATCGTGTTCGGCGGCTTCGACACGGGCTGGACCTTCTACACGCCCTACAGCCTCTACACCGAGCAGGCCGTCGTCACGATCGGCCTCGCCGTGTTCGTGCTCGGCTTCAGCTCGATCTTCACGGGCCTGAACTTCATCGTCACGGTGCACAAGCTGCGCGCGCCGGGCATGACGTGGTTCCGCATGCCGCTGTTCGTGTGGGCGCTCTACGCGACGTCGCTGCTGCAGGTGCTCGCGACGCCGGTGCTCGGCATCACCGTGCTGCTGGTCGCGTTCGAGCGGCTCTACCACGTCGGCATCTTCGACCCGCGGCTCGGCGGCGACCCGGTGCTGTTCGAGCACTTCTTCTGGTTCTACAGCCACCCGGCCGTCTACATCATGGTGCTGCCGGCGTTCGGCATCATCAGCGAGCTCGTCAGCGTGCACAGCCGCAAGCCCGTGTTCGGCTACAAGCTGATCGCCTACAGCTCGATCGCGATCGCCGTCATCAGCTTCCTCGTGTGGGGCCACCACATGTTCACGTCGGGGCAGTCGACGTACGCGATGTTCGCGTTCTCGTTCCTGACGTTCTTCGTGGCGATCCCGACGGCGATCAAGGAGTTCTCGTGGGTGGCGACGGTGTGGCGCGGCTCGATCGCGCTGAACTCGCCGATGCTCTACACGCTCGCCTTCCTGATCATCTTCTCGATCGGCGGCCTGACCGGCGTGATCCTCGGCGCGCTGGCGGTCAACCTGCACCTGCACGACACCTACTTCGTCGTCGCCCACTTCCACTACGTGATGATGGGCTCGATCGCGGTCGCGTTCTTCGCCGGCCTGCACCATTGGTGGCCCAAGATCTTCGGCGTGATGTACGACGAGTTCCTGGCGAAGATCGCCTGCGGGATCATCTTCGTCGGCTTCAATGCGACGTTCATCCCGCAGTTCATCATGGGCAGCCGCGGCATGCCGCGCCGCTACGCGACCTACGTGCCCGACTACACGGACTTCCACAAGGCCTCGACGATCGGCGCCATCGTGCTCGGCTGCGGCATCGCGCTGATGGTCTACTACCTCGTCGCCTCGCTGTTCCAGCGCCGGCAGGCGATGCAGAACCACTGGGGCGGCGTCACGCTCGAGTGGCACGCGCCGACCCCGCCGCCGGTCGAGAACTTCACGACCCCGCCGGTCGTGACGACCGAGGTCTACGACTACTCGACGCTCGACCTCGACACGATGCGCCGGCCGGTGCAATGACCTCCGGACCATCGACCCGCCCGCTGCGAGACAGCCAACGAAACCGAACCCCATGAGTCACGACGGTCATCACGCGGTGGTCATCCCGGCACCGGGGCCGGAGTTCCAGCCCCACACGGTGGCGCACCACTTCGACACGCCGGTGCAGGAGTTCCAGTCCGCGAAGCTCGGCTTCTGGCTGTTCCTGGCGACCGAGATCCTGCTGTTCGGCGGACTGTTCGCCGCCTACTTCTACTTCCACGAGATGTACCCGGAGACGTTCCGGCTCGGCGGCAAGCAGCTCGACTGGCAGCTCGGGGCGCTGAACACCGCCGTGCTGCTCGCGAGCTCGTGGACGATGGCGATGGGCGTGCGCGCCGCGCAGACGAGCCAGAAGAAGCTGCTGCTGCGCTACTGCGGTCTCACGGTGCTCGGCGCCCTGATCTTCATGGCCGTCAAGTTCGTCGAGTACTCGGCCAAGGACGCGCACGGCTTCGTGGTCTTCGCGGACCTGTTCGCGCCCTACGACACGGCGACCGGCCAGATCCCGTGGTTCCAGGACTACGACGGCCACATGGCCGGCGTGCCGCACGGCCACCTGTTCTTCGCGATCTACCTGACGATGACCGCGATCCACGGCCTGCACGTGCTGATCGGCGCGGGCCTGATCCTGTGGATCATGAAGGGCGCCGCGAAGGGGCGTTTCCACGCCGGTTACTACCTGCCCGTCGACCTCGTCGGCCTCTACTGGCACCTCGTCGACCTGATCTGGATCTTCCTGTTCCCGCTGCTCTACCTGGTGCCTTGAGGAGCCACGTGCCCTGATGACCGTTCACGACCACGACGCCCACGCCGGCTCCGGCGCGCTGCAGATGGGCCACCACCACGTCAGCAGCGCGGCGCTGTTCGCCAAGGTGCTCGTCGCGCTGCTGATCCTGACCGCGATCACCGTCGGCGCCTCGCGCATCCACTTCGGCGCGGCCAACATGCTGATCGCGATGTTCCTCGCGTGCGTGAAGGCCTCGCTCGTGATGGCCTTCTTCATGCACCTGAAGTGGGACACCGCGATCAACAAGATCGTCTTCTTCGGCTCCTTCCTGTTCCTGTCCCTGCTGATCGTGTTCACGATCGCCGACCAGACGACGCGTCGTATGGACGGCAAGTGGCACGTCCAGAAGAGCCCGGTCCAGTACGAGTGGGTGCACCCCAGGCTCCTGACCGACAAGAAGGACTGACCTGCACGCCGCCTACCTGCACTCCCGCCAGCCCACCGACGCGCGGATCGCCCTGTGGTCCGATCGCGGCGCCGGCGGCGTGACCGACTTCCTGCCGCCCGGGCTGGCCGCGCGCGCGGCGCCCGTCGCCGTGCAGCTGCTGCTGCCGACCGAGGAGGCGTCGCTGCACCCGCTGGCGGCGAGCGGCCCCGAGGACGGCGAGGACGACGAGCGGCCGCAGCACCGCGTCGCGCCAGCACTGTGGTCGATCCCGGCGCTGGGGCTGCCGCTCGCCGACGCGGTGCCGTGGCTCGCGACCCTGGACGCCGCGCAGCAACCGCCCGGCCTGCGCGCGCTCGTCGCGACGAGCCAGCTCGTGATGCGGCTGTGCCGCCGCGGCGACTTCGCGCCGGCACCCCAGCCCGGCGTGCTGCACTGGGTCCCGCACTGGAACCGGGACACGCAGTGGCTGCTCGCAGCGCTCGCCGAACTGGTGCCCGGCAGCCTCTGCACGGCGCGGTTCGAGGTCCCGGACGACCCCGTCTGGGCGGTGACGCAGCGCAACTTCGTGGTCAGCTTCGTCGGCCAGGCCCTCGACCAGGTGCTGCGGGTCGCCGCCGCCGGCACGGCACCGCGCTTCGACAAGGCGGAACGGCTGCCGCGCGAGTTCTGGCAGACGCCGATGGTGCCGGTGATCGAGATCCTGGTGCCCGAACGGCCGCTCGAGGAGGGCGTGCCGTGGGGGCTGCAGGTGCTGGTGCGGCCGGTGCCGACCATCGCCTACACCGAGACCATCGAGAGCGCGCACCAGCGCCTCGGGGCGAGCCCGTTCCCGAACGAACTGGCGACCGACGGCGTCGTGCGCGTCGAGCAGACCCTCGAGCGCGTCGCCGAGAAGCTGCCCGCGCTGCGCCGCGCGCGCAACCTCAGCGACGGCCGCGCGAGCCTGACGCGCGCCGAACTCGACCCCC
>VGXW01000276.1 GCA_016873195.1 Planctomycetota bacterium
GGGGGCCGTTCCTCCGGATCGCGGCCGATTCCGCCGAGCGGTGTGCCGTTGACGACGACGTCCGGCGCGAGCCCCGCCGGCAGGCGGTCGCCGAGCCCGCCGAGCTGCACGCCGCGCAGCTTCGCGAACTCGCGCGCCGGCTCGAGCGAGCGGCCCAGCATCGTCACGCCGAAACCCATCTGCAGCAGCGCCACGGCGGCCGCGCGCGAAGCCCCGCCGCAGCCGAGCACGACCGCCGTGCGCCCGCGGCCCGCGCCGACGTTGCCGAGCGCGCTGCGCACGCCGGACACGTCGGTGTTGTGGCCGACCAGCATGCCGTGCGCTTCGGCGACCACCGTGTTGACGGCGCCGGCCGCCGCCGCCTCGTCGCCGAGCCGGTGGCACTGCGCCACCATCGCCGCCTTCCACGGCGCGGTCACCGACAGGCCGCGCAGCAGCCGGCGCGGCAGCATGGCGACGACCGCTTCGGGGCGCGAGGTCTCGAACGGCAGGTAGACGGCGTCGAGCGCGAGCCGGCGGAACACGCGGTTGTGCAGCCAGGGACCGAGCGACGCGAGCGCCGGATTGCCGAGCAGCCCGAACAGCAGCGTCGCCGAACCGAGCTCGCGCGCGCGGTAGAGCCCGGCCAGCAGCGCGACCGGCAGCTGGCCGAGCGCCGTCTCGAGCCCGGGCTCGATGCAGCCGTAGACGTAGGGCGCCCCCAGCGCGCACGCGAGCACGCGCGTCGGCCACGCGGTGCGGCCCATCGCGAAGGCCACCGTCGGCGCCGCGCGCTGGTCGGTCGACTGCAGCAGGTCGAGCACCGGCGCCGCGTCGGCGAGGTCGTGCGCGGTCACGGCGATCTTCGCGACCGCGCCCGGCTGGCCGTGCAGCCGCGCCTGCAGTTCGGGCAGTTCGCGCGGCACGCCCGTGAAACTGTGGAACGAGCGCACCAGCAGCCGCAGCGGCGTGCGGCTCACCGGCGGCGTCCACGCGTCGCCGAGGTCGAGGTCGAGGCCCTGGGCCCCGGCCGCGAGCGCGCGGCCGAGCAGCTCGCGACGTTCCAGCAGCGTGCCCCGGAAGTGGCCGCCGACCTCGGGCGTGCGGCACGCGACGAGCACGGGCAGCCGCACGGCGGCGAGTGCTGGCCCGAGTTCCGCACCGGGCGGCCAGCGGTCGAGCCGCAGCTCCAGCCAGTCCGCGCCCGCCATCGCCGCCTGTGCTGCGCTGCGCACGACCTGTTCGGTCGTCTCGGCGAACACGCTGGCGACGATCTGGGCCATGCAGTCGTCCTTCTAGCCGCAGTCCGCCCCCCGGGCACCATCCGGCGTCGCTTCGAGCGCGCGCGCCACCGCCGCGGCCGCGGCCGCACCGAGCCCCCGCCCCACCGCGAGATCGAGCGCGGCGCGCATCAGCGCGCGGTAGGCCGGCACCGCGTGCGGCGCCGCCGCCGCGAGCGCCCCGAGGTGTGCGGCGACCGTGCCCGCGTCGCCGCGGCGCACCGGGCCCGACAGCGCTGCCGCAGGGCCGAGTTCCGCAGAGCCGCGCAGCGCGCCCTGCAGCAGCGCCGCGGCGACGTTCGCCGCGTCGGCCGGCGCGAGTCCGCCGGCGGCGGCCAGCAGTTCGTCGACCAGCGCGCGCAGCGCCGTGAGGCCGTTCGCGGCGAGCGCGCAGGCGGCGTGGTAGAGCAGGCGGTCGCCCGGCCCCGCCGCGATCGGCACGAGCCCGAGCAGCCGGGCGAGCCGCCGCAACAGCGGCAGACCGTCCGGCCCGCCGAGCAGCACCGCGGGTGCGCCGGCCATCGCCCGCTCCCCGGTTCCCTCGTCGGGGAACGGCGCGACCGGGTGCAAGGCGCCGAACCGCAGCCCCGGCCGCGCGAGCCCCGCGAACACCTCGAGGCCGAACCGGCCGCTGGTGTGCAGCCACAGCCCGGGCCGGCCGGCCGCGGCCGTGGCCGCCGCCGCTGCCGCGACGCAGTCGCGCAGTTCGCCGTCGCCGACCGCGAACACCACGCAGTGCGCTGCCGCGAGGTCGGCCAACGACAGCGCGCGGCCGGCGCCGCAGCCGGCGACCGCCGCCGCGGCCGAAGCCTGCTGCCGGCCGACGAAACCGAGCAGGGTCGCGCGCTGCCGCGCGAGGCGCCGGCCGAACGCGCGGCCGACGCGGCCCGGGCCGACGATCGCGACGCGCAGCGCCACGGTCAGGCGCCAGCGCCGCCCGCCATCAGGCCCCCGCCCGCGGCTTCCGCCTCGCGGGCCTGCGCGCGCCGCCGCTCGCGCTCCTCCTGCCGCCGCTCGAGTTCCTCCAGGTACTCCTCGTCGATCATGTCGCTGAGCACGTCGAGATCGTCGAAGCTCTTGGGCCGGTAGTCCGCGCCCGCGGCGCGCGCCGCTTCGACTTCCTCGGCGTAGGCGCGCACCACGGCCTTGTGCAGTTCGATGCGGGTGTTGCTGTTGATCGGGTGCGCGAGGTCCGCGTGCAGCCGCGCGCGACCGCGCGCGTCCTTCGGCGCCCGATCGGGGTCGAGCCGGGTGCCGCACTGGTTGCAGAACGCGGCGCGCAGGTGGTTCTTGTGGTGGCAGCCCTTGCAGTGGTCCGCGAGCTTGCGGCTCGGCATCGCCACGAACGGTCCCTTGCTGCCCTCGATGATCTTCAGGTCGCGCACGACGAAGGCGTCGTCGATCGTGACGCTGCAGTAGGCCTTCAGCTTGTTGCGCGGATCCTCGGTCAGCTTGACGCGGACCTCGGTGACGTGGAACCGCGCCGGACTGCCGCCCGCTCGTTCGCCCTGGTTCACCACTGCCTCCCTGCCCTGGTGCCCATCGACCAGTTCGCGTTGCCCAGTTGTCTCGTGACCGGCTGTTGTCTCTTGCTAGTGCGGACGCCCTCCGCTCGCCCCTGGCTCCGGCCAGCAGCGATCTTCGATCGGGTCCGAGCGCGCCGGGGCGCTCTTCGTCACCAGGAGCCGCGTGCCCTCGTCGGCCAGCACCGCGAGATCGCTGACGCACCGCAGCGCCGCGGCCTCGTCGTCGCAGGCGACGAACAGCGTCGAGCCGCTGCCCGTCATGCGGACTCCCGCATACCCGCGGGCTGCCACCCGGCACCGCAATGCTCCGAGCGCCGGGCGAACCCGTTCGGCCGCTGGCTCGAGGTCGTTGACGAAAAAGGTGGGCAAGGCGGAATCCCTGGTGTCGGGGACCGTTACGGGCGGGACGGTATCTTGCGGCCGACCGCTGTTCCATAGCGCCGCATGGTTTTTGTACACCTCGGCCGTCGGGCAACCGTAGGGCGGCAGCACGAGCACGAAATGCCGGCCCGGCACGGAGGCGGGCGACAGTTCGTCGCCGATGCCGCGCCCCCATTGACTGCCGCCACGCAGGAAGAACGGCACGTCCGCGCCGAGCGACGCGGCGAGCGCGCGCAGCGCCGGCTCCGGCAGCGGCCGGTCGAGCAGGGCATTGCCGAGCCGCAATGCGGCCGCCGCGTCGCTGCTGCCGCCGCCGAGCCCGCCGCCGTGCGGGATCCGCTTGTGCAGGGCCGCCGCGAACCCGTGCCGTGCGCCGGCCGCCGCACCGAGCGCCGCGAGCGCGCGCGCGACGAGGTTGTCGGGCCCCGCGCCGACGCAGAGCCGCGATTCGTCCGCGGTGACCTCGAGCCGCACACCGTGCGGCGCGCGCACCACGGTCAGGTCGTCGTGCAGCTCCAGCGCGTGGAACAGCGTCTCCAGCAGGTGGTAGCCGTCGGCGCGGCGGCCGACCACCCGCAGCACGAGGTTCAGCTTGGCGCGCGCGGGCAGGAAGCGGGCGTTCACGGTTCGAGCGGCCCGGGGACCAGCGACAGGTTGTCGAGCAGCCGCACCGGCCGCGCGCCGTCGGTGAACCGCGCCGCGACCAGCAGGCGCCCGCCGTCGACGGGCCCCGGCGGCAGCGGGGCGAGGTCGCCCTCGGCGCGCAGCTCCACGTAGTCGACCGCGGCGCGCGGTTCGGTCGCGAGCACGGCGCGCACGCGCGCGATCAGCGCGTCGCGCCCGCGTTCGCCGCGCGCGAACGCCGCGCGGGCGCTGCACAACGCGCGGTGCAGCACGGTGCTCGCGGCGCGATCCGCGGGGCCCAGGTAGACGTTGCGGCTCGACATCGCGAGCCCGTCGGCCTCGCGCACGATCGGGCAGCCGACCACGTGGATCGGGAAGCCGAGGTCGCGCGTCATGCGGCGGATCACCGCGAGCTGCTGCGCGTCCTTCTCGCCGAAGTAGGCGCGGTGCGGCCGCGCCAGCGCGAACAGCCGCGCCACGACGGTCGCGACGCCGCGGAAGTGGTCGGCGCGCAGCGCCCCCTCCATGCCCGACGCCGCGCCGCCGACGGCGACGTGGCTGCAGAACCCCGGGTCGTACATCTGCGCCACCGACGGCGCGAACACCGCGTCGACGCCGGCCGCGGCGCAGACCCGCAGGTCGCCGGCCAGGTCGCGCGGATAGGCGGCGAAGTCCTCGTCGGGCCCGAACTGCAGCGGATTCACGAAGATCGTCGCGGCGACGCGGTCGCACTCGCGCCGCGCGATCTCGAGCAGGCTCCGGTGGCCATCGTGCAGGGCGCCCATCGTCGGCACGAGCCCGACCACGCAGCCGCCCGCGAGCCAGGTGCTGCACAGCGCCGCGAACTCGCCGGGCGGCTCGACGACCCGCGGCGCGGCGCGGCGCGGCCGCGCCGCGACGTCGACGCCGAGCTCGCGCAGCGGCTCGAGCACGAACTCGCGCAGATGCCAGCGCGGATGCGGCACGACGAGGTCGCGGCTGTCGATACACTCGTCGCCGTAGAACAACACGTCGAGGTCGAGCGGCCGCGGGTGGTTGCCCGGCGCCGGCAGGCGCCGCCCCGCCCGCGCCTCGAGCGCCTTGCAGACGCCCAGCAGCGCCAGCGGCGGCAGCGCCGTGCGCAGTTCGACGACGCCGTTCAGGTAGTCGGGCTGCGCCGGCCCGTCGCCGGCGAACCTCGACTCGCGGAAGCTCGACCGGCGCACGACCTCGATGCCCGGCACCAGGCCGAGCCGGTCGATCGCGTCCTGCAGGTGGCGGTGGCGGTCGCCCTCGTTGCTGCCGAGCGCGACGTGCACGATGGTCGCCGGTGCGGGCATGGTCCCGGTCAGTTCCGGCTCGGCTGCCCGCGCAGCGGTTCCTCGTCGTCGTCGTCGCCGCGCCGGCGCAGCACGATCCGCAGGCAGCCGAGCACCAGCCCGCTGGCCACGTAGCCCAGCGTGCAGGCCGCCAGCGCGAACTGCCACTCGACCGCCGCGACGACGATGATCACGACCAGCGCGGCGAGGAACGGCAGGCTGTGGCGCTTCTTCAGCATCCAGTGCATCGCGTGCGGGTAGGGCACGCGGCTCACCATCAGGAGACCGAGCAGCGCCAGCACGCCCGGCATCGCCACGACGATCCAGTCGAACTGCTGCGGCCCGAGCAGCAGATGGCCGAGCCGCGCGTCGGCGTCGTTGCGCGTGCAGAACAGCGCGACCAGCCCGCAGACCACCGCCGCGGCCGCCGGCGACGGCAGCCCCTTGAACTCGCGGTGGTCGTCCTCGTCGGCGCCGGTCTCGACGTTGAACCGCGCCAGCCGCAGCGCCGCGCACAGCACG
The DNA here is from genome assembly GCA_016873195.1 of Planctomycetota bacterium. GTDB lineage: Bacteria > Planctomycetota > UBA1135 > UBA1135 > UBA2386 > VGXW01. Next base: position 5,611 of record VGXW01000276.1, read on the forward strand.
TAGACGGCCGCCGCGGCGTAGAACAGCTTCGGGTGCATCGGCAGCAGCCGGTTGGCGTCCGTCTGCGCGTGCCAGTCGACGAGCACCTTGCCGAGGAACGCCGGCGCGGTGCCGAACGCGACCATGTCGGCCATGCTGTCGAGCTGCGCGCCGAACGGCGTCGTCTGGCCGGTCATGCGCGCGACGCGCCCGTCGAGCGCGTCGAACACCATCGCGACGATCACCAGCACGACCGCGGTCTCGAACAGCCCGACCACCTGGGCGAACGGCGCGCCGGGCTGGGCCAGGCGCAGCGCGTCGGCGACCTTCGCGATCGCGAGGAAGCCGCAGAACAGGTTGCCGAGCGTGATCAGGCTCGGCAGCACCGGCACTTCCTTGAGCCGTCGCAGGCGGGACCGCGAGCGCAGCGGCGGGAGGTCCTCGAGGCGGGGTGCGGTCATCGACCGCGCATGCTACGCGCGGTGCGGCGCTGCGTCGACGACCCCGCCGCCTTCGCGGCGGCGCACGGGCGAAGCCGCCGCGGCCGCGGAACGGTTGCCCCTCGACCACGGTCGGGCGAGCAGGCCGGCGCCCCCGTTGGGATCCCCGCGCAGCACTCCTACCATGCGCGCGTGAACCTGCTGCTGCTCGAACCCGGCGAACTCGACGGTGGCGTCGCGCGCCTCGGCGGCCGCCGCGCCCGCCACGTGCACGCGGTGCTGCGCGCGGCGGTCGGCCAGGAACTCGCCGCCGGCGTCGTCGACGGCCCGCTCGGCCGCGCCCGGATCGAGCGCAGCACCGCCGACGAACTCGTCGTGACGGTGCGCCTCGACCGCAGTGCCCCACCGGCCGACGACGCGCTGCTGCTCGCCGTGCCGCGGCCCAAGGTGCTGCTGCGCATGTTCGCGCACGCGGCCGCGCTGGGCTTCGGCCGGATCGTGCTGTTCCGCAGCTGGCGCGTCGAGAAGAGCCACCTCGCGAGCACCGCGATGCGGCCCGCGGTGCAGCGCGAGCAGCTGCTGCTCGGCCTCGAGCAGGCCGGGCGCACGCGCCTGCCGCGCGTCGACTGCTTCCCGCTGTTCAAGCCGATGGTCGAGGACGCGCTCGACGGCCTGCGGCTGCCGGCGCTGCGGTTCGTCGCGCATCCGCACGCCCCGGTCGCGACGAGC
>VGXW01000277.1 GCA_016873195.1 Planctomycetota bacterium
TCCTCGCCGCGGCCGCGCAGTCCACCGGTCCGACGACATTCGGCGCGCCGTGCGGCGGACAGTCCCCAGGCGCGGCGCTCGCGCTGAGCGGCACGCTGCGCCCAGGTGCCTCGGTCACCGTGCAGGCCACGCTGCTGCCCCCCGCCTCGGTCGCGAGCCTCGTCTACGGCCTGTCGCGCACGCGCTGGGGTGCGCTGTCGCTGCCGCAGTCGCTCGCGGCCGTCGGCATGCCGGGCTGCCAGCTGCTCGCCGCTGCCGATGGGGCGATGCCCTTCACGACGGGCTCCGGCTCGGTGAACCTCCCGCTCCAGGTCGTGCAGTCGTCGGCGCTCGTGGGGCAGGAACTGTGCCTGCAGGCGTTCTTCGTGCAGCCGGGCCTCAACGCGGCGGGCCTCGGTGCCTCGTCGGGCCTCGCCGGGCGCATCGCGCCCCCGCCCGCGGCGACGAGCCTGCGCAGTTCGATCTCGCAGTTCGGCATCACGTTCACGTTCGCGCAGCCCGTGCAGGCCGGCCAGTTCGCGAACGGCGACTGGTTCGTGATCGGCCCCGCGACGCTGGTCGGCATGCAGCCCGCGTGCACGACCGTCGGCGGGCGCACGCTGCACGGCGCGATGATCAACCCGAACCCGGTCACACGCGACCACGGCTACGACAGCGGGTTGTTCGCGCCGAACGCGTCGACGTACGTGGCGAGCCTCAACGTGGCGCTCGGCCTGTCGGCCACGTCGCCGCGCGTGCTGCAGCCGAACCAGAGCCTGATCAAGGTGATCAGCAACACCGACCCGAACCTGCTGCCGCAGATCCGCACCTGCAGCGTGCTGACCTGCCTCGCGCAGGTGCCGCCCGAAGGCTCCTTCCGGCCGCCCTACGCGGGCAGCGACCACCAGGTCCGCTACGACACGTCGATGCTCGATTGGAGCGCACTCGCGTCGCTTGCCCCTGCCTCGGGGCAGCCGCACATCCCCACGATGGCGGCGCTGTTCGAGCGGCCCTGGCTCGACCACGTTCCGGGCTGGGTCAGCCGCTATCTGCACCCGATCGAGAACATGAAGGACTACGGCCGCGACTTCACGGCCGACTACGCGGAGGCGGCGCTGCTGTGCAACCTGAACCTGCCGCAGGCCGACCGCCGCACGCTGCTGATCCGGCTCGTGCAGATCGGCATCGACTTCTGGGGCAACGTGCGCGGCGGCTGCAAGTGGGAAGGCTGCGGTGGCCACGGCTCCGGCCGCAAGCTGCCGGTCCTGTTCGCGGGCGCCCTGCTGCACGACGCCGGCATGCTTGCCGTCGGCCAGAACTACCGTTCCTACCGCAACGCCAACGGCACCTGGGCGGGCTTCTTCGGCGAGGACTGCCAGACCTTCTTCGTGGCGGAGACCTCGCCGGGCGTGATCAACTTCGGCCACGGCGGCTACACGGCGGCCCAGGTGGGCATGCCCGAGTGGGGCTTCTCGCACGTCGACTGGCCGAACAACGACCGCCAGGGCTGGACCCAGGACAGCTACCGGCTCTGCTGCACGGCGAACGCGTTCCTCGGCCAGGTGCTGACCGCGCGCATCATGGGCCTGGTCGACGAGTGGAACCACCCGGCGCTGTTCGCCTACATGGACCGCTACGTCACGATCCAGACGAGCGGCTGGACGTTCGCGTGGTTGCCGTGGACGGGCAACATGTGGAGGATGCACCGCGCGAGCTACTGAGGTTCCCACCGCCGCCACGCGGCGACCTGCAACGGACGAAACCACGCACTCGGGCGCCGCTGCGGCGGTTTCTATTGAGGTTCCCACCGCCGCCACGCGGCGACCTGCAACGGACGAAACCACGCACTCGGGCGCCGCTGCGGCGGTACCTGTCGAGGCGGATCCCTGGCGCGCCGCGCTACGGCTACACGGTATCTTCGGCGTACCTCCCGGATGCGCCGCCTCGTGACCTTCGCCGTCATCCTGCTCGCGTCGGCCTACGCGGCCGCGGCCCTGCTCGTCTGGGCGCAGCAGGACCGCTTCGTGTTCCCGGGCTCCGGATGGCCGGCGCGGCCGATCGACGCGCCCGGCGTGCGCGTGCTCGAACTGCAGCGGTCCGACGGCTCGCCGTTCCGGGCCGCCTGGTACTCGCCCGAAGCGCCGCGGGCGTGCCTGCTGTTCTTCGTCGGCAACGGTGAGGACCTGGCCAGCGGCGCCCGGCACGCCGTCGAACTCGCCGCGCACGGAGTGGCCGTGCTGGTGCCCGAATACCCCGGCTACGGGCGCAGCCCCGGCACGCCCTCCGTGGTTTCGCTGCTGACGACCGCCGAGGCGGCCTGCGCGCACGCCGAACGGAGCGCGCGCGACCTCGGCGTGCCGCTCGTGGTCGGCGGCAGCTCGCTCGGCACCTTCTGCGCGGTGCACCTCGCGGCCCAGGGGCGCGCCGCGCGGCTGTTGCTGCGCGCGCCGCCGACCACGCTCGCCGAAGTCGCTGGGCGGCAGTTCTGGTGGCTGCCCGTGGGCCGGCTGCTGCGCCATCGCTTCGACAATCTCGGGCCGGCCGCGGCCGTGCGCTGCCCCGTGCTGATCGTGCACGGCGAGGCCGACGGACTGGTGCCGATCGAGTTCGGCAGACGGCTCGCTGCGGCGTTCCCCGGCCCGGCGGAGGTGATCGCCGTCCCCGGGGCGGGCCACAACGACCTGTCGCTGGCGCCGGGCGAGCCGGGCGGCGCGCGGATCGGCACCTTCCTGCGCGGGCCATGAGGCGCAGCGCCGTCGCGCGATTCGGGGCGAAGGCGGCCATCGCGGCCGCCGTCGCCGCGGCCGTGCTGGGCCTGTGGTGGGGGCTTTCGCCCGCGCCCGACCTCACGGACCGGCTGCGCGACGACGCGTTCTACGAGTTCGCCTGGGCGGCCAACGTCGCCGCGGGCCGCGGGCCGACCGTGTCCGACGGCGTCGCCACGAGCGGCGTGCAGCTGCTGTGGAGCCTGTGCCTCGTGCCGGTCGCGTGGCTCGGCGGCGCCGCGGCGCTGCCGCTGGTGGCGCCGTGGCTCGGCCTGCTGCTGCACGCGGCGACCGCGGCGGTCTGGCTCTCGTGCGTGCGCGACCGGACCGCGGCGCTGTGCGTGGGGCTCTGCTGGCTCGGCAACCCGCTGCTCGTGCGCGAGTGCCAGAACGGCCAGGAGACGGCGCTCGGCTGCTTGCTGCTCGCGCTGCTGTGGGCTGCGCGGGCGGCCGGCGAAGGCCGGTTCGCGGTGCTCGGCGGACTCGCCACCTTCGCGCGCGCCGACCTGTTCGGCTGCGTGGTCGCGCTGTCGCTGTGGCGGCACAGGGCGCGTCCTCGCCTGGCGCTCGCGACGCCGGGGGCGCTGCTCGTGCTGTTCCTGGCGGTGAACCGCTGGCTCGGCGGCGGCTGGTTGCCCGACTCGGCGGGGCCGATGGCGTGGTTGTGGCATGCGAACTTCGCCGCGACCGGTCCCGATCCTGCGGCCTGGCTGCGGCAGGTCTGGTGGTACCTGCGGCCCCTGCTGCTCGGCGGGCCGTTCGCGCTGGTCGCCGCAGTCGGCTGGGGCACGGTCGTGTTCGCTCTGGTCCGGCCGTGGTGGCCGGCGCGCTGGCGCGCCGCGCCGGCGCTCGCGGTGGCTGCCGGCTGGGCACTCGGCATGCACGACCTCGCGGTGCCCGGCATCGCCGCGGCGCTCCTGCTGCTGCTGCCAGCTCGCCGCCGCCGGCCCGTGCCGTGGGCGCTGTTCGCGCTGGCGCTCGGCAGCGCGGCGATCGTCGCGCTGCACTGGACCGTGCGCTGGTATCCGCGCGACTACTACGCGGCTCCGCTCGCGGTCGCGGCGGCGGCGGCCGTTCTGCGGTTCGGCCGCGTGCGGCTGCTCCTGCTGGCCGTTGCCGTCGCGCAGGCCTTCGCCGCGGCGGCGGCCGCGCCCGAGCCATTGCGAGGGCAGCGCGAGATGCAGCTCGGCGGCCGGTTCCTCGCCGGGTTCGTGCCCCCCGGCGAACCCGCCGGCTGCTTCAACTCGGGCATCGCGACGTTCGAGGCGGACGTGCTGGCTGGCCCGGCAGGGCAGGCCCGCACGGTCGTGAACCTGGACGGCGTCGTCGATGCGCGCAGCTTCCGCGCCCTGCGCCAGGGCCGGCTCGGCGCCTGGCTCGACGAACGGTCGGTGCGCTTCCTGATCGACGGCCCGCAGCAGTTCGCCAGCGACCCGCGGTTGGCGCACGCGAACGGCCAGTGGTTCGGCGGCGGTTTCGACGCCCGGCGCGATCTCGTGGAGATCGCGCGGTTCGTGGTGCCCGGGCCAGCGGCGGGCGCGCGCAGCGGCGGTGGTTTCCGTCTCTACTGGCGCCAGGGCCGCGGGCCGGCGCCGGCACCGCCGGGTCCACCGCGCGACCTCGGTCTCGGGCCGGGCGGCGGGCGCTGCATCCTCTGGCCGGCGGCTCCTGGCCAGTGGCTCGAGGCCGAGACGGGGCCCGGCGGCCGTGTGCCGCTCTACGGCGCGGATGCCCACGTCGCGGTCGTGCTGCTCGCGCCGTGCAGCGAGCTGGGCACGGGCCGCCTGTTCGTGCGCGGCGAACCGACGCCGGTCCTGGAACTCGGGCGGCCCTGAGCGCAGCGGCGGTGGAAATCGCTCGCGCCGGCGTGGGTGCCGGGGCAGGATCGAGGCATGCAAGCAAAGGAACTGATGACCAAGGACCCGGCCGCGGTCCGCCTGGTCGAGCGCCTCGATGCCGCGGCGAGGGTCATGTGGGAGACCGACTGCGGTTTCTGCCCCGTGGTCGATGCGACGGGCCTGCTGGTCGGCGTGCTCACCGACCGCGACCTGTGCATGGCGGCCTACACGCAGGGCAGATCGCTCGGGGAGATCCCGGTGTCGGTGGCCATGTCGCGCAACCCGCGCACGTGCCGCGGTGAGGATCCGTTGACGGCGGTGCTGCAGACGATGCAGCAGGCCCAGGTGCACCGTCTGCCCGTCGTCGACGGGCGCGGTGCGCTGGTCGGCGTGATCGCGATGAACGACCTCGTGCGGGCAGCCTACACGCGCCCCGCGGCCGTCGCCGCGTCGGCGATCGTCGAGGCGCTGGCCGCGGTCGGGGCCCCGCGGCGCGGTGCCCGCGCGGTCCGGCCGGCCCCGGCGGTGGCCGCGGCACCGGTCGCGGCGCAGGCCGCCGTCACCGCTGCGGAGCCGGCCGAAGGGCAGCCCGCGGCGCAGCCGGGCACTGCACCTCCGCCCGACCCGGCCGCGGCCCCGGGGCCAGCGGTGCCTGCCGACAGGCCGAAGGGCCGCGCTCGGACGAAGAAGAGCTGACCGGGCGCGCTCGGCATGGGCAGCCCGGCGTTCTCGCTGCACGACGAAGGCGGCGCGGGCGGCTCCGTCCGGCTCGCGCTCGGCGGGTTCGTGACGCTCGCCGACGGCGCCGAACTGTGGGCGCGCATGCAGCGGAGGCTGCGCGGCGCGCGGGCGGTCGACGTCGATCTGGGGGCCGTCGAGCGGCTCGACGGCGGCGCGGCGGCGCTGCTGCACGCGCTGGCCCGCGAGCACGCGGCCGGCGGCGGCACCCTGCAGTTCCGCGGGGCGCGCACCGAGGTCGCGAAGCTGCTCGACCTCTACGCGTGCCGGCCCGCGGAGCGCTGCGGTGGGCAGGCGCCGCGCGAACCCGGACTGCTCGCCGACGTCGGCGCGTTCGCACTGTCCGCGGTCGACAGCACGCGCGCGATCCTCGCGTTCACGGGCGACCTCGTGCACGGCATGCTGCAGGCGATCCGGCGTCCGCGCACGGTGCACCTCGGGGACCTCGGCGGGCTCGTCGAGCGCGCCGGCACCGACGGTGTGCCGATCGTGGTGCTCGTCAACTTCCTGGTCGGGGCGGTGCTCGGGCTGCAGGGCGCCATCCAGCTGCACCGGTTCGGCGGCGACGCGTTCCTCGCCAACCTGGTCGGCCTGTCGACCGTGCGCGAGTTCGGTCCGCTGATGACCGCGATCCTCGTCGCCGGTCGCTCGGGCGCCGGCTACGCGGCGGAACTCGGCACGATGACGGTCAACGAGGAGATCGACGCGCTGCGCACGCTCGGCCAGGATCCGCAGCGCTTCCTGGTCTTCCCGCGCGTGCTGACCCTGGCGCTGGCCGTGCCCGTGCTGGTGCTGCTCGCCGACCTCGCCGGCATCGTCGGCGGCCTGCTGGTCGCCGTGACCTACCTCGACCAGCCCGCGAGCCTCTACCTGCAGGTGCTGCGGGAGGGGGTCGGAGCCGGCGACGTCGGCACCGGCCTGCTGAAGAGCCTCGGCTTCGCCGTCGCGATCGGCCTGATCGCCTGCCAGCGCGGTCTCGCGACGCGCGGCGGGGCCGCGGGCGTCGGCCGCGCGACCACCTCGGCGGTCGTCGCGGTGCTGTTCACGCTGGTCGTGCTCGACTCGCTGTTCGTGAACGCCTTCTCGCTGCTGGGGTGGTGAATGGGCAAGGTCCTGCAGGTCCGCGACGTCGCCATCGGCTACGGCGGCGAGGTGCTGCTGGACGAGCTGTCGTTCGACGTGCACGGCGGCGAGGTGTTCGCGGTGCTCGGCGGGTCGGGCTGCGGCAAGTCGACGCTGCTGCGCACGCTGATCGGCCTGCAGCCAGCCCTGCAGGGGCGCGTGCACTACGCGGGCATCGGCCCGCCGGCCAGGGCGATGGCGCCGCCCGCGTTCGGCGTGCTGTTCCAGTCGGCGGCGCTGTTCGGCTCGTCGACGCTGCTTTT
>VGXW01000278.1 GCA_016873195.1 Planctomycetota bacterium
CCGAGCAGCGTCGCCTCGTCCCGGGGCACCAGCAGGGTCGGCTCGCCCTCGCGCAGCGCGGCCAACGCGGCGAGGTCAGCCTGTTCCTGCAGCGTGTCCGTCGCCCGCGCCCACAGGTCGAGCCGGGTGCGTTGGGCCATCGCGCGGATCCGGTCCTCGTTCAGGAACCTGCCGATGACCAGCCAGCCGGCCATCGGTTCCTTGCGCGCGCTGTCGGTGACCGGCTGCGCGGCGAGCAGCAGCGGCCCGTGCCGCGTCAGCACGATGCCTGTGCTGCTCTCCCCGATCACTCTGGTCGCCAGCAGCGCGTGCTGCTCCGGCCAGCTGCCCTGCGGCAGTTCGCCGACCGGGTTCGCGGCGCCGTCCGGGGCCAGGCCGCCGCGCCAGACCTCCGTGCCGTCGAGGCGCAGGATGGCCAGGAAGTCGAAGCTGTCCGCGCGGAAGAGGTTGGTCTCGAGGTTCGACTTCACGTAGGCGGGATCGCCCGTCCGAACGAACCGCAGCGTGTCGTCCCAGCCGGCCCAGTCGCCGACGAAGTTCTCGACCTGCACCACCTCGTTGCGCAGGGCCTCCGTCGCCCGGCCCAGGTCGGCGATGGCCTGGTCCCGCTCCAGCGCGGCGAACCCCGGCAGCACGAGACCCTGCAGGATCCCTTGCGTGGCGCCGAGGCACAGGACCGTCACGGCACCGAGCCCGAGCAGGATCTTCGCACGCAGCGTGAACATGGACCGACCGCCAGTCGAAGCGACGGCCCTGCATCGGCCTCGCACCTCGCGCGGCTTGACCCGAACGGCCCGCGGCAACGGACGCCCTGGCCGCCGGCCGCCGGCGGCAGCCGGTCTTCGCCGCCTTCCTGCACCTGCGAGGGCCAGGGCACGGGTTCTCCGGTCTCCGGGTCCACGTTGCGAGGCCGTCCCTTCACGCAGAACGCCATCGGCACGCCGAGCGCACTGTGGATCCTGCGCGCTCTGTCGACGGCGCCACGGATCGCCTCGGTGAGGTGCTGCGTCAGTGGGTCTCGAGGCTCCGTCAGCGACAGGCTTCCTGCCAGGTCACCGGATCACGAACCACGAGCCTGTCCGCTCGACCTTCAGCGACAAGCCGGGGCGCCCACTGCTGGTTGTCGCTGCACCACCGGCGATGTTCGTCGTGCACGAGGCTCTTCGCCACCGTCGTCCTGCCCGCGCCGTTCGGCCCGGCCAGCGCCGACACCCGCGGCCGCCCCATCACGCGCTACCCGGCTTGCGATACACCCCGAGCAGGCAGTGCTCCGGATACGGCATCCCCACCGCGCGGCACAGCGACCGCACGCGCAGCTCCAGCTTCGCGAGCCCGCGGAAGCGCGCGAACGTGCGGCAGTCGTCGAGCCGCAGGAACGCCTCTTCGCGCAGGCCGAGCGCCGCGCACTGCCGCCGCAGTGCTGCGCGCGTGTTCATGCGGAAGCAGGTCGGGAACGTGTCCTTCGGCTGCGTGCCCCAGAGCCACGACTTCACGCGGTGCCGCAGCCCCATCGGCGCCAGCCGCGTCAGCAGCGGCATCGGCGAGCCCGCGAACACCGTGAACACCACCGCGACGCCGCCCGGCCGCAGCGCGCGCGCGATGCTGCGCACGCAGCTCGGCGGGTCCGCGACGTGCTCGGCGACCATGCGCAGCGTGACGAGGTCGAACTCCCCCCTGCCGTCGTAGGCGTCGAGCCGCAGCGGCACCTTCTCGTGCACCCACGGGTTCTCCTGCAGCGTCGGGTCCGGGTCGACGCCGACCAGCCGCGCGCAGCGCTGCGACAGGATCCGCGAGAGTTCGCGGTTGTTCGGGAACAGCTCGCGCCCGCAGCCGGCGTCGAGCCAGTGCACGCCGGGCACGACCAGGCCCGCGACCAACGCCTCGTAGACGTCGTCGGGTGAGTAGTAGCCGAACGAACGGCGCAGCCGCGGGCCCCAGCCCAGGCGCTCCTCGGGCCCGTAGCGCACGTGGAACATCTGCCGCAGCGCGGCGTCGTCGGGCAGCCGGACGAGCAGGGGTCCGTTCATGCGGGGAAGATCCGGTCGAGGTCCCGCTGCAGGGCCGGGTCGATCGCTACGCTGGCGGCGGCGAGGTTCTCGGCGAGCTGCTGCTCGGTGCGCGCGCCGACCAGCACCGAGCCGACGCGGTCGTCGCGCAGACAGAAGGCGAGGGCCAGCTGCACCGCCGTGAGCTCGTGCCGCGCGGCGAGTTCGACGAACTGCCGCACGCGCTCTAGGTGCCCTTCGCCGAGGTAGCGGCCGATGAACTGGTTCGCACGCTGGTCGGCGGCGCGCGAGTCGCCCGGCGGCGGCGCGCCGGGCCGGTACTTGCCCGACAGCACGCCCTGCGCGAGCGGCGAGTAGCACAGCACGCCGAGGCCACCGCGGCCGCAGGCCGGCAGCACGGCGCTCTCGATCGAGCGGTCCAGCAGGTTGTAGAGCGGCTGGTTGCTGATCGGCCGATGCAGCCTCTCGGCGCGGCACAGCTCGACGACCTCGGCGATGCGTTCCGCCGGCCACTGGCTCACGCCCCAGTAGAGCACGAGCCCGCGCCGGATCAGGTCGTCCATCGCCATCGCCGTCTCGAGCAGCGGCGTGTCCGGATCGAAGCGGTGGCACTGGTAGAGGTCGACGTAGTCCGTCTGCAGGCGCTGCAGCGAGCCGCGCAGCGACTCGTGCACGTGCTTGCGCGACAGGCCGCGGTCGTTCGGGTCGCCGCTCATCGGGAAGAAGCACTTCGTCGCCAGCAGCAGGTGGTGGCGGGGCAGGCCGCGGATCGAAGCACCGAGCGCGCGTTCGCCTTCACCGTCGTTGTAGACGTCGGCGGTGTCGAACAGGTTGACGCCGCGGTCGTAGGCGCTGCGCACGAGCCTGCCGGCGTCACCGGCGTCGAGGGTGTTGCCGATCGTGAGCCAGGAGCCGAGGCCCACGACGCTGACCTTGAGGCCGGATGCACCGAGCGCGCGATACAACACGGCGCGCGTTGTAGCAGGAACGGCGGCGGGACTCACCTGTCCGGCGGCGGCTCGGCGGTGGCGCTCGAGCCCGCGCTGGCCCCGACGGCGGTTTCGACGGTCCGCGCGTCGTCGGCGCCGGCGAACAGCAGCAGGGCATCCGCGGCGGCGATCGGCGTGCCGCCGCGCGGCACGACGAGCCTGCCCTGCCGCACGATCGCCACCACGAGCACGGTGGCGGGCAGGCCGAGTTCGGCGATGCTGCGCCCGGCGACGGGCGAGCCCGCGGGGATCCGGACCTCGAACAGGCGCAGCCGGCTCACGTCGTCCGCACCCCCCTGCGCGGCGAGCACCGTCGCATCGGCTTCGATCGCGCTCGCGCCGAGCACCTGCAGCAGCTGGCGGGCCATCGCGAAACCCAGCTCGACCTCGCCGTGCACGGCCCGCACGCCGGGGAACCCGCGCAGCTCCGCCGCTTCCCGTTCCCGGTGCACGCGCGCGAGCACCGGCAGCGCCGGGTTCGCCAGGCTGGCGTGCTCCACGGCGAGCCGGCGCGACAGCGCGTCCGGCATCGTCAGCACCAGCGCGAGCGCCGCGTGGACGCCGGCGCGGTCCAGCAACACCGGGTTGCCGGCGTCCCCGTACAGGGCCGACACGCCGCGCCGGCGCAGCTGCTCGACGAGCGCCCGGTCGATCTCGACGACCACGTAGGGCACCTTCCGCTGCTCGAGGAACCCGCCGATCATGCTGCCGACCCGGCCGTAACCGCCGAGCACGACGTGCCCGGACGGCGGCCCCTCGCCGGCCGGCGGCACGCCGAGTCCGGCCGCGCGTTTCGCCAGGAAGATGCCGAGCGGCCGCCATCGCGACAACCACCGGTCGAGCGGCCCGACGCCGCGGAACAGCAGCGGGCTCGCCATGATGCTCAGCAGCGCCGTGGCGATCACGAGCTGCTGCGCCGCGGGCGGCAGCAGGCCGAGCCCGACCGCCGATCCCGCGAGCACGAACGAGAACTCGCTGACCTGGGCGACGCCGGCGCCGACGCCGAGCGCCACGCGCGGCAGGTGGCCCCGCCACAGCAGGAACAGCACGGCGACCACGGGTTTGGCCACCAGCACGATGGCGAGCGTGCCGAGCAGCGGCAGCGGCTGTTCGAGCACGTAGCGCGGATCGAACAACATGCCGACCGCGACGAAGAACAGCACCGAGAACGCGTCCCGCAGCGGCAGCGCGTCCGCCGCCGCCTGGTGGCTCAGGTCGGAGCGGCCGACGACCATGCCGGCGAAGAACGCGCCGAGCGCGAGCGACACGCCGAACACCGCGGCCGAGAGGTAGGCCACGCCGAGCGCGAGCGTCAGCACCGCGAGCAGGAACAGCTCGCGCGACTGGCTCCGCGCCACCAGCGCCAGCAGCTTCGGCACCACGCGGCCGCCGCCGACGAACACCACCGCGCCCATCAGCACGACCTTGCCGAGCGTCGGCAGCAGCGCCTGCCACAGCGGCACGGCCACTTCGCCGGGTGCGCCCGCGGCGAGTGCTGGCAGCGACACCAGCAGCAGGATCGTGATCAGGTCCTCGACCACCGACCAGCCGATCGTGAGGTTGCCGGCGACGGAGCCGAGCAGGCCGACGTCCATCAGGCCGCGCACGATCACCACCGTCGACGCGGTCGCGAGTGCCATGCCGAGCACCAGCGCGGCGCCGAGTTCCCAGCCCATCGCCGTGCCGATCAGGGTGCCGAGCAGCACGGCGACGCTGCTGGCGAGCAGCGCCCCGGGCACGGCGACCCGCCGCACCGACCACAGCGTCTCCAGCGAGAAGCCGAGGCCGACGCCGAACATCAGCAGCACGACGCCGACGTCGGCGAGCTGCTGCGCCAGCGCGGCGTTGCCGACGAACCCCGGCGTGTGCGGTCCGATCGCCACCCCGGCCAGCAGGTAGCCCACGATCGGCGACAGGCCGGCGCGCCGCGCGGCGCAGCCGAGCAGCAGCGCGGCGACCAGGGCGATCGCGACCGTGGGAGCCCAGTCCATGGGCAACCTGCATACCGGAGGCGGCGGCCCGCACAAGCCGCGCCTGGCGGAGATTGCTGGCCCGCGCCGGCCCCCGCGGCGATGCTGTGCGCGGATGGCCCCGAGGAAGCGCATCGCCCTGATCTCGACCGGCGGCACGATCGAGAAGACCTACGACGAACTGCAAGGCGTGCTCGACAACCGCGCCTCGGTGCTCGACGTCGTGCTCGCGAGCCTGCAGCTGCACGGCGTCGAGATCGTGCGCATCCCGCTGCTGAACAAGGACAGCCTGCAGATGACCGCGCAGGACCACGAGCTGATCGCGCGCACGGCCGGCTCGATGGCCGAGGCGCACGACGGGGTCGTGATCGTGCACGGCACCGACCGGCTCGCGGTGACCGGAGAACGCGTGCACGCGCTGCTCGGCACGCCGCGCGTGCCGATCGTGCTGACCGGCGCGATCCGCCCCTACGTGATGCGCAACACCGACGCGCTGCAGAACCTCACCGAGGCGCTGCTCGCCGTGCAGATCCTGCCCGTGGGCGTCTACGTGGTCATGCACAACCACGTGCTGCGGTTCCCGGGCGTCGTGAAGGACAAGGACCGCGGCACCTTCGTGCGCGCCGATGGTTGAACCGGCCGCAGTCCCGGCTGCGGTCCCCGCCGCGGTGCCTGCCGCCGCGGTGCCGGGCCGGCGCCGGCTGCTGCGCGGGGTGCCGCTGCTCGTGGTCTGGGCCGCGGCGGCCTGGCCGTTCGCGCTGTGGCTCGTGCAGACCGGCGACCCCGAACTCGCCGTGCGGCTGCACCAGATCGTGCAGCAGGCCCTGTGGAACGGCGCGCTCGGCCTCGGCGCCGCGGCGCTCGTCGCGCTCGTGCTGTGGCCGCCGGCCCCGGCGGGCCTGCGCCTGTTGCTCGACCGGCTGCGGCGCAACTTCACCAGCGACCGCGGCCCGCTGCTGCGGGCGCTCGGCGAACTGCGCCACTTCGAGTCCGCCGCGCGGCACCTCGAGATCGGCCGGCTGGCACTGCAGCGCGGCGAACTGCCGCTCGCGGCCCCGCACCTGGTGCGCGCCGTCGAACTCGACCCGGACGTCGCCGGGGCCCGGCACCAGTTCGGCCTGCTGCTGCTGCGCCTGGGTCACCTGCGCGAGGCGCTCGCGGCATTCGCCGCCGCCGAGCAGCTCGAGCCCGGGCATGCGTTCGGCGACGCGCTGCTGCACCTGGGCCGCGTGCGTCTGCTGCTCGGCGACGCCGTGGGCTCGGCCCAGGTGCTCACGCAGCACGCGGCGCGGCACGGCGGCGGCAGGAAGAGCCACTTCTGGCTCGGCGAGGCCTGGGCGGCGGCCGGCGATCCGGCCCGGGCGCGCGCGGCCTTCGCGCTCGCCGCGACCCCGCCGCAGGGCAGGCTGTCGGCCGAGGAGAACTGGTTCCGCGCGCGCGCGCGCGTGCGGCTCTGGCGCGGAGGTGGCCGGTGAAGGACCTGCTGCGGCACGCCGACGAGATCCCCGTCACGCTGGTCGCGGCCCTCGGCTGCGTCACGCTCGCGCTGCTGACCAACCCGTTCGAACCGACCAACGAGCAGCTCCAGGCCTACGGTTGGCTGACGCCGTTCGCCGCCGCCGACGGCGAACCGTGGCGGCTGCTGTCCAGCATGTTCCTGCACGGCGGCATCGTGCACATCGGGGTCAA
>VGXW01000279.1 GCA_016873195.1 Planctomycetota bacterium
GGGGACGACCTGGCCACGCTGCCCGAGTCGCGCATCCGCGACCGGGGCACCACCCCGGGGGCGACCCTGACCCTGCTCGCGCTGCAGTTCCTGCGCGAGGCGCGTGGGGCCGATCCCGTCGCCGTCGTCGAGCGCTGGCTGCCGCTGTGGCAGGCCGTCTGGCGAAGCCCGTCCGGCAGGCTCGGGCTGCTCGCGCTATTGTCGTATCTGATGCGCCGCGTCGGGGCCGAACGCGAGCGCTTCGTGCAGGCCACCATCCGCATCCACGAAGACGTCGAGACCATGGGCAAGACACTCTACGAACGTGCCGTCGAGGAGGGCCGCGAGAAGGGCCGCAAGGAAGGAGTCGAGAAGGGCCGCGAGGAAGGCCGCGAACAAGGCCGCGACGAAGGACAGGCCCGAGGACAGGCCGAGGGCCGGGCCGCGCTGCTGCTGCGCCAGCTCGGCAAGCGCTTCGGCGCCCTGCCTGCCGCGGTCGAGACGAAGGTCCGCGCCGCCGGCAGCGACACCCTGGACCTCTGGGCCGAGCGCGTGCTCGACGCGAGGAGCCTCGACGACGTGTTCGCCTGACGCCCCGTGCACGCCACCGCGAAGCCCCTCGCCGCCGCCGCGGTGCTCGCCGCCGCGGTGCTGTTCGCCTGTTCGCTGGGTCAGGATCCGCCGCCAGCCGCAACGACGGCGCCCGACCCCGCGCATGCCGAAGACGACCCCCGCCCGCGACGTGCTGGGCACCGAACTCGAGGAGTGCAGCCAGGAGCCGCGCACGGGCTTCTTCCGCGACGGCTGCTGCAACACGTCGGCCGAGGACTGCGGCGCGCACACCGTCTGCGTGGTGACGGCCGAGCAGTTCCTGACCTTCAGCAAGCGCGCCGGCAACGATCTGTCGACCCCGCGGCCCGAGTTCGGCTTTCCCAGCCGGCGCCCCGGCGACCGCTGGTGCCGGTGCGCGAACCGCTGGGTCGAGGCGCACGAGGCGGGCATGGCGCCTCGCGTCGTGCGCGAGGCGACGCACGAGCGCACGCGCGAGTACGTGTCGCTCGCGACGCCGAAGCGCTACGCGGTCCCCGGGTGAGGGCGGACAAAGGGCAGCGACCGGCGCGCGCTCACGGCACCAGCTCGCCGGCCTCGTAGACCGGGCCCTCCATGCACGTGCGCGAGTAGGGCCAGCCCGCGAAACGCGGCCCCTGCACCTTCACGGTGCAGCCGTTGCAGACGCCGTAGCCGCACGCCATGTAGGTCTCGAGCGACAGGAAGCAGCGCAGGCCGTGCCGCGCGCACAGCGCCGCGACGGCGTGCATCATCGGGTCGGGCCCGCAGCAGAACACCGTCTCGCCGGCGCGCACCTCGCCGCGCGCGATCAGGTCCGCGAGCAGGTCGCCGACCGTGCCGCGGAAACCGAAGCTGCCGTCGTCGGTGGACGGCAGCACGCGCGCGGCGGCCGACACGTCCTCGAGCCCGCTCAGGCCCGCGCGGCTGCGCGCACCGAACAACAGGCGCAGGTCCCTGCCCGAAGCACGGTGCTCGCGCGCGAGCAACAGGAACGGCGCGAGGCCCACGCCGCCCGCGACGCAGACCGGATCGGCGACGTCGCGCGGGAACGGCCGGCCGAGCGGCCCGGTCAGCACGATGCCCTCGCCCGGTTGCTGGTCGAGCAGCGCGCGCGTGCCCTCGCCGACGGGCTTGACCAGGAAGCTGCCCCACGCGCCGTCCGCGGCGCGGTCGTAGAGCGAGAACGGGCGCGCCAGCTGCACGGGCCAGCGCTGCTCGGTGCGCAGCATGTAGAACTGGCCCGGCGAAGTGGGCGGGATCGGCCCGTCGACTTCGACGGCGAACGAGCCGCCGCCCAGGTCGCGCAGGCGGCGCAGTGCGTGCACGCGGGTCAACATCGGGGCCGCGCAGGATAGCCGGGCGGGCCGGCCGGCAGAAGTCGGGGGCCGTGCGTGACGCGGGCCGGTCCGCCCGCCATGCTGGCTCGCCGTGACGGAGTTCCTGGTCCTGCTGCTGCTGGTGCTCGCCGGCGGCGTGCTCGCCGGCGCCGAGATGGCGATCGTCACGGCGCGCCGCGGCCGGCTCGAGCGGCTCGCCGGGCAGGGCAGTGCCCGCGCGCGCGCGGCGCTGCAGCTGCGCGCCGATCCGGAGCGTTTCCTCGCCTCGGTCCAGATCGGCATCACGCTGCTCGGCGCGATCGCCGGCGCGTTCGGCGGCCGCACGCTCGCCGCGCGGCTCGAACCGCTGCTGCGCTGGCTCGGCTGCGGCGAGGCGTCCGGCGAGGTCGCCTTCGCGGTCGTCGTGGTGGCCATCACCTACCTGTCCGTCGTGTTCGGCGAGCTCGTGCCGAAGTCGCTCGCGCTGCGGTTCGCCGACGGCTTCGCGGTCGCGATCGCGCGGCCGATGGTGCTGCTCGGCTGGCTCGCGCGCCCGTTCGTCTGGCTGCTGACCGCCAGCTCGAACCTCGTGCTGCGGGCCTTCCACGACCGCACGAACTTCGTCGAGGCGAAGGTCACGCGCGAGGACCTCGAGCACCTCGTCGAGCAGGCAGCGGAGGGCGGCGGCCTCGACGCCGGCACCGGCGATCTGGTCGAACGCGCGCTCGGGTTCTCGCAGCTGCGCGTCGCCGACGTGATGGTGCCGCGGCGGTTCGTCAGGGCGGTCGCCGCGGACGCCGGCATCGAGCAACTGCGCGAGGCGATGCTCGGCGCGGGGCACCGCCGCGTGCCGGTCTACGAGGGTTCGATCGACAACGTGGTCGGCTACGTGCTGCGCGAGGACGTGCTCGCCTGCCTGTGGGACGGGCGCGCCCCACGGCTCGACACCCTGCGCCGCGACCCCTACTTCGTGCCCGACCTGATGCCGCTCGAGCGCGCGCTGCGCGAACTGCAGCAGCGCCAGCTGCACCTCGCGGTCGTCGTCGACGAGCACGGCGCGACCGCGGGCATCGTGACCGTCGAGGACGTTGTCGAGGAACTGGTCGGCAAGATCTTCCACGAGCGCGACGCGGTGCCGCAGCGGCCGATCCAGCGCGAGGCGGAGGGGCAGTGGCTGGTGCAGGGCACGGTCCCGCTGCGCGACGTCTGGCGCGAGACCGACGTGGAGCTGCCGGAGACCGGCGAGAGCCGCACGGTCGGCGGGCTGCTCGTGGCGCTGGCGGGCGACCGCGTGCCGGTCGCGGGCGAGAAGTTCGCCGCCGGCCCGCACGCCGAGTTCGAGGTCGTCGAGGCCTCGCTGCGGCGCGTGCGCACCGCGCGGCTGCGCCGGCGCTGACCCGCGGTGGCGCCGCGCCCGCCGGCCGCAGGAGGCCGGCGAGGTCAGTACTCGCGCTCCCAGTGGTGCGAGATGCGCTTGGGGAACTGCCACAGCTGCATGCTGCGCTGGTCGCCGACGTAGAGCCCGCCAGGGGTCTCGTGGTCGTAGCCGACCCACGCGGGGAACTGCACGCGGTTGAAGCAGTCGCCGAAGACGATGGTCTTGGTCTTCTTGTCGGCGTGCTGGCTCAGTTCCGTGTGCGCGTCCTCGAACACGGCGGTCGCGGCGAGGCGCATGCCCGGCTTGTCGTGCAGCTCGGTGAACGCCACCGCGCGGAACCGTTTGCCCGGCCGCCGGACCGCGTACCAGACGTACTCGATCGGCGTCAGGTTCGACAGCACCAGCATCTGGATCGGGCTCAGCACCATGTAGAGCCGCGGCGCGCGGCGGTCGGGCACCGGCTGGCCGATCGCCTCGGCGATCGCGTCGGGCGCCATGTGCTGGCTGCAGGCGATGTCCGGGAAGCGCGCGATCTCGCGGCCCGGATCGAGCTGCAGCACGTCGCCGCTGGTCTTGGCGACGTAGACCGAACGCCACGCGGCGACCGGCGTGCACGAGAACGCGTTGTTGGACAGCGCCGTCTTGGTGCGCTTGCCCTCCTCGGCCACCGCGGTCAGGGCCTCGACGGTGTCCGCCCGCGCGTCGCGCCAGCCGCCCTCGTCCAGGTACTGGAAGCCGGGCGCGTTGCCCTCGAGCGCGAGGTCGACGAGGATCGAACGTCCTTCGTAGTACTTGCCGGCGCCGGGGCTCCGGTGGCGGGCGAAATCAGGGATGCTGAAGCTCGTCGCGGTGATGATTCCGTGCGGGATGTTCAGTACCAGCTTCGGTTGCGGCATCGGCGGTCTCCGTGGGCAGCGGGCCCGTGTGTCACGCTAGCCGCGGCCCGGCGCGAGGACAACGTATGCGGCGACCTGCCGTGGGCACGGCTGCCCACGGGAAGGCCTGGTCGCCCCCGCCCACTGCGGCTCAGCTCAGGCGGCGCACGGCCTCGTCGAGATCCGTCCGCGCCACGATCTGTCTGACGGTCAACACCCGGCGCTCGCTGTCCTCGTGGAACAGCACGCGGTACTGGCCGACCCGCAGGCGCAGGGTCCCCGGGGCGGCGCGCAGCACCTTGACCTCGCGCCAGGCGCCGGGATCCGCGGCGGCGACGAGCCCGATCGCGCGCAGGATGCGGGCCGAGATGGAGCGATCGAGCGCACGCAGCGCAGCCGCGGCCGCATCGTCGAAGACCGGCACGCAGACCGCGCGGGGGGCGAGCGATTCCGCGGCGAGGACGTCTTCTGCCTCGACCGGCTCGGGCCCGGGCCGGGACGGCGCCGGTGGATCGGGCCTGCCCTGCTGCGCCTCGAGCTGGCGCTCGAGCATCTTGCGGCGCTGCATGTTCTCCGTCACGAGGCCCTTGAGTTCGCCGACGCGACCGCGCAGGCGGAGCAACTCGCGCTCGAGTTCCGGCGCGACCGCGCCCGGCGCGGGCGCTCCGCCGGCCGGGGCGGGGACCGCCGCCGCGTCCCGTCGCTCGAGCGCGGCGATGTGCGAGGTCGCCTCCTCGATCCGGCGCTGCAGGGCGGCGGCCTCGCGCTGCGTCGCCTCGAGCGTCCGCTGCTTCTCCTGCAGCGATCTGGCGAGGGAGTCGATCGCGGCCCCCTCGGCACGCCGCGCGGCCTCGTCGGCATGGTCCGCCACCAGCCGATCGAGGGTCCGGGCCGCCGGATCGCCGGGCGGCAGCAGCAGCGCGTCGCGCGCGCGCTCGATGTCGTCGAGCAGCTGCATGGAATCGAAGGCCCGCGCCGGATCGAGGCTGCCCCGCGCCACGAGGATGCCCAGCGCCGGCGAGTGGTCGAGCAGGCCGTACGCCAGTTCGTAGACCGACTCGATGTCGCCGCGCAGACCGGCCGCCGCCTTCGCCTCGAGGTGGGCGACGGTCTCCGCGTCGGGCCGCAGCAGACCGAGCACCACGCCGACCTTGCGCCGGAGCTCCTGCGGCCGGCGCGCGCTGGCGACCACGCGCGCGACGACGCCGGCGGCACCGGCCGTCACGGCTCGTTCGCAGAAGTGCAGCCGCAGGGTGTCGGCCGGCTCGTCGTCCTCGAAGCGCGGGTCCAGCGCGGCCATCAGACGTTCGGCCAGTTCCCACTCGTGGTAGCGGAGGGCGACGCGGAAGCTCATGATCAGGCTGTCGCGATCGAGCGCGGCAGGATCGAGCCGCGCGATCTCGGCCGGGCGCATCTCCCCGACGTCCCAGGCCTGCACCGAGGGCGGCGTGGCGATCGCTTCGTACTGGCCCTCCTTGCCGGCGCAGCACTTCTTGAACTTCCTGCCGCTGCCGCAGGGGCAAGGGTCGTTGCGCTGGACCTTGGGCAGCACGCGGCGCGCGGTGCCCGGCAGCGCACGCGGCGGTTCGCGCTGCGGGACGAACTGCCGCCAATCGGCGTGGAACATCCCCAGCAGGCGCTGCTCGAACGCGGGCGAGGGCCGGGGCAGACCCACCTGCTGCGCGACCTGCTGCACGCCCGGATCCGCGAGCTTGCCGACGGCCTGCGCCAGCAACAAGCCCTCGTCCGCCAACCGGAGGTCGCGCATCCGTTGCCGCAGCAGGCGACAGAGACGGGGATCGGCGTTCTCCCCCTTGCGGCAGCGGTGGTGGCGCTCGGCGAGGAAGAACAGCCCCACGCACTCGCGCTGTTCCGACAGCGTGCCGGCGTCGAGCAGATCGAGCAGCGCGTCCGTCGGGTCGTCGGGGCTCGCGACGAGCAGCCCGAGGAACTGGTCCATGCCGGCCACCAGCGGGAGCGCCGGCACGTACGACGCGGACGCGGGCAGCTTGCCGGCCGCGGCGAGCGCGCCGAGCAACACGGTCACCGCGTGTTCGTCGAGTTCGCGCCGTGCGCGCTCGAGGGCGGCGACCGCCAGCGCCGGCTCCAGCCCGGCCCCCAGTTCCGCCACGGCGGCCTGGGTGAACGGCAACGCGCGAGCCTGCTCGAGGCAGGCCGAGACCGCGGCGGCGGCAACGTCGAAAGCGTCGGACACGACGGCGAGCTTAGCCGGTCCCGGCCGGGCGCGGTCGAGCACGCGAACGGGTCTGTGGCTGGGTGGTCCAGGGTCGCTGTTCGAACGGTCTGCATCCTCGAACGCACCGGCACGGCGACCGCGCGGCTATGCTGCTGGTTCGATGAAGCCTCGGATCTACACGGACACCTCGGTCCTGGGCGGCTGCGCGGGGG
>VGXW01000280.1 GCA_016873195.1 Planctomycetota bacterium
GGGTACTCGTGCGTGCTGTTGAACTTCGCGATGCCGACGTGCTTGCAGAACGCGACCAGCGCCTCGGGCGGGAAGCCGCGCCGGCGCAGCCCGCGCAGCGTCGGCATCCGCGGGTCGTCCCAGCCCGCGACGTGTCTGCCCTCGACCAGCTGCAGCAGGCGCCGCTTGCTGGTCAGCAGGTACTCGACGTTGAGCCGCGCGAACTCGATCTGCTGCGGCCGGTAGATCGGGATCGAGTCGCAGAACCAGTCGTAGAGCGGCCGGTGGTGCTCGAACTCGAGCGTGCACAGCGAGTGCGTGATGCCCTCGATCGAGTCGCACTGGCCGTGCGCCCAGTCGTACATCGGGTAGATGCACCACCTGTCGCCGGTGCGCTGGTGGTGCAGGTGCCGGATCCGGTACATGACCGGGTCGCGCATGTTCAGGTTGGGATGCGCCATGTCGATCTTGGCGCGCAGCACGCGGCTGCCGTCCGGGTGTTTGCCGTCGCGCATCTCGCGCAGCAGGCGCAGGTTCTCGGCCACCTCCCGGTCGCGGTAGGGGCTGTGGGTGCCCGGCGTGGTCAGCGTGCCGCGCGTGGCCGTGATCTGGTCGGCGTTCTGGTCGTCGACGTAGGCGAGCCCCTTTTCGACGAGCGCCTCGGCCCACGCGTAGATCTGGTCGAAGTAGTCCGCCGCGTAGAGCAGCGCGTCCCACTGGAAACCGAGCCAGCGCACGTCCTCCTGGATCGCGTCGACGTATTCCTGGTCCTCGGCGTCCGGATTCGTGTCGTCCATGCGCAGGTTGCAGCGGCCGCCGAACTCCCTGGCGATCGAGAAGGAAAGCGTGATCGCCTTGGCGTGGCCGATGTGCAGGTAGCCGTTCGGCTCGGGCGGAAAGCGCGTGACCACCTGCTGCACCTTGCCGCTCGCGAGGTCCGCGCGAACGCGGTCGCGGATGAAGTCGGAGGCGGAGGCGGGCTCGGGGACGTTCGTCATCGGGGTGCCTGGGGAGCGGGGGGCGTGAGATTGCGGCGACGGCGCGCGGAATGCAAACGCGCGGGCGCCGCTGCCGGGGTCGTCAGCGCGCCGCGCCGCCGGCGCCGAGCGGCCGCCAGCGCACCGCCTCGATGCGTGCTGCCGTCAGGAAGCTCGCGATGCCGAGCGGCGCCGACCGCAGGACCTCGGGCCGCAGCGACAGCGCGCGGCCGCGCAGATCGGCGCGGCACAGCGGTGCACCGTCGATCGCCGCAGCGACCGCAGCGCCGGCGACGGTGACCGTGACCGTGTGGCTGCGGCCCGTCGCGAAGGCCCGCAGCGTGCGCGTCTCGTTGTTCGCCGCGTCGAGGCCGTCGAGGCACGACAGGCCGCAGACGGCGCCGCCCCAGCCGCCGAGCACCAGCGTCAGGTGGCCGCCGCCGGCCGGGAACGTCAGCCCGCAGAAGAAGTCGTTGCCGAGCGTGCGCGCGGCGCGCACCTCGAGTTCGTAGTCGCCGTGCGGCAGTTCGCCGGTCCAGGTCACGCCGGTCAGCGGGCTGCCCATGCCGAGTTCGATCGCGCCCGAGCGCACCTCGACCTCGCCTTCGCCGCCGAAGAGGGTCGGCACGAAACCGCCGAGCGTGCGCCCGTCGAAGAGCTCGATCCACGCGGGTTCCGGCGAGGCCGCGGGCGGTGCCGCCGGCGGCGCCGCGCAGGCCCCGAGCAGCAGCGCCGCGGCGGCGGCGCGCGCGGTCCGGCGCGCGGCGTTCACCGGCCCGTCAGCACGGGCAGCGTGCCCTGCTTCAGGAACAGGATCGCCATCGCGTTGCGTTCGATGCCGAGGTCCCAGTGCAGCTCCGCGGGCCAGTTGCCGTCGTCCTGCTGCGCCAGCACGAGCACCATCGCGCCCTCGAAGTACCAGTCGCGGTCCTGGATCAGCGCGACGCCCGACAGCAGCGCCGCGCGTTCGAGCCCGTAGAGGTAGTAGTAGAACCAGGCCTGCTGCCGTTCGATCGCGCCCGCGTGGCAGCGCAGCGTCATGTGCTGCGCGAGCCAGGCGAAGCCGTCGGATCGCGCGCGCGCCATGTCCTGCTGCAGCCGGATCCGCTTCAGGCCGCCGTAGTCCTGCAGCGCCGCCTCGCAGATCGCGAGCCCGGAGATGCCGGCACAGGTCATGCTGCCCCAGGTCGGCGTCAGTTCGCCTTCGGACTTCGGCCCCTCGTAGTTCCAGCCCGACGCGCGCGCGATCGTGCGCGCGACGGTCCACTTCGCCTCGGGGTCGGCCTGCCGCGCCGCGTGCGTGCGGTAGTCGACGAGGTCGAGGTCGAGCCGCTGCCCGCCCGGGCTCTGCGCGGCGATCAGGTGGTTCGCGGCCGCCTCCCAGACCGTGGCCGGGATCGGCACCCCGCACAGGTGCGCCGAGTAGAGGCCCAGCAGGCCGTACTGGTTCACCGAGTTGTCGAACCGTTCGCCGCGCACGTAGTTGAAGCGCAGCAGGTAGGCGGGATCGACGCGCGTGTCGATGTTGTTCAGCAGCTGCGCGGTCCAGCGCTTCATGACCGCCTGGTCCTCCGGCGGCGGCGTGCGCTTGCGCGGCCGGTCGATCGCGCCCTGCTTCAGGTCGCCGAACTCGTTGGGCGGCGCGTAGACCGACTCGAGCGCCATCAGCGCGTTGCCGAGCGAGTAGGTGTCGACGAGGTTCCGGCGCCGCAACTCGGCGAGGCCGCGCGCGACCACCTCGTCGTCCTTCGGCACGCCGCCCTTGAGCAGCGCGAGCAGGCCGATCGCGAGCCGGCCGCCGTGGTAGCTGCGGTCGGCGTTCTCGGGTTCGGCGCGCAGGTCGGGCTGGCCGAGGTCCCGCAGCTGCTCGCGCAGACGCGAGGTGCCCTTCTGCAGCGCCTTGGCGACGAGGGCGCGGAACGCCGCGTCCTGGTTGTCGCGCATGGAGTCGAAGGTCCAGGCCTCGCGCTGCGCGAACGAACCGGCGGTCTCCTTCCAGTCCTTGCCGCGCAGCAGGCGGCCCTGCAGGTCGGTCGTGAACTCGGCGACCAGCGCCTTCTCGCCCTTCTCGCCGCGCAGCTCGAGCCGCCGCCGCACCACGAGCTTGCCGTCGAAGCCGTACCAGACGTGCGGGCGCACGAAGCGTTCGACGTGCCGTTTGCTGTCTTCGCGCAGCGCCGGTTCGGCGCTGTTCTTCACGGCGACCTCGAGCACCTGCCAGCCCGCGGCGTCGACGGCCGAGGCCCGGCCGCGCAGCTGCAGGTCGCCGAGCCGGGCCATGCGGAACGCGTCCATGCCCACGCTGCCGCCCTGCACGCCGGGGCCGAGGTTGGTCGCGAGCCACCAGCCGAGGTCGCGCAGGTCGCCGGGCGGGATGCGCACGCTGCTGCCCTGGGCGTCGAGTTCGCCCTGCAGCAGCAGCGGCGGCGCGCGGTAACCGCCGAACAGGTCGCGGCGCAGGCGGTCGGCCTGCTCGCGTTCCTCGCGCAGCTGCCGCAGCAGGTCCTCGGCCGTGCGCGTGCCCGGCGGCAGCGTGGCGAAGACCGCCAGCGCGAGGTCGAAGTACTGCGCGCCGCCGAGGTTCGTGCAGTGCGCGGCGAGCACGTTCTCGCCGCGTTGCCAGGCGTCGAGCGGATCGCCCATCACCACGTACTGCCGGTCGTAGCCGTAGCCGTCGTTCTGCAGGATCGACACGCCGTTGAGCCAGACGCGCACGCCGTCGTCGTGGTCGATGCGCAGCAGCAGCGCCCTCGGCTTGCGGGAACCCAGGTCGACGCGGCTGCGCAGACCCAGCTCCGCGCTGCGCCAGGCCGTGCGGTTGCCGGCCGCCGCGTCGACCTCCGCGTGGAAGCGGGCGCGGCCGACCAGCCAGTCCTGGTCGGCGAAGCCCGGCTGCTCGAAGCCCGCGGGCGTTCGCCCCGCGGGCGCCGCGAAGGTGCGCCACTCGTGGCCGCCGGCCTCGGCGGGCTGCACGAGCCACTCCGGACGCAACCGCGAGGGCGGCGGGTTCACCTCGAAGGCCATCGTCGTGCGCTTGTAGACCAGTGCGCCGCGCTTCGGCACGTCGTGCGGCAGCGCCTGCGCGCACAGGGGGCCGGCCAGCAGCAGCAGCGCGAGCGGAACGCGGGCCGGGTGCATCGGTGGCCTATGCGAACTTGATGCCGCACTCGGGACAGTGCGTGACGCCGGCCGTCTTGAACCGCGAGAGGCAGGCCGGGCACTCGGTCTCCTCGGCGTCGAGGTCGGCGTGGGCGTCGCGCAGCGGCAGTCCTTCGCGCGCCACCATGTGGTCGAGGTGCTTCTGGTGTTCGGCGAGAGCGCGCTGGGTGTCGTTGCTCGCGACCGCGAGCCAGGCGCGCTGCTCCCAGTGTTTGCCCGGGATCGGGCCCGTGGCGCACTGGATCTCGGCCGCCGTCAGCCGGTCGGCGATCTCCTTGATGTAGTCGGCCTTGCCCTGGAACACGACCTGCATGCCGTCGGGGAGCTTCACGCGCCGCAGTCTACGGGGCGGGCGGCGGCACGCCACCGTGGGCCGCCTCGGGTTGCCCCGCCGCGCGGCGCAGGGCATCGTGGGCCCGATGCTGCTGGGCCTTGCCACCCGTTCCGACCTGCCGGCCTGGGAGGTCGACGACCGCCACCTGCACGATGCACTGCGCGCGCGCGGCATCCGGTTCGAGCTCCCGGTCTGGGACGACCCGGCCGTCGACTGGCGCCGCTACACGGCGGTGCTCGTGCGCACGACCTGGGACTACCAGGACAAGCTGCCGGCCTTCCGCGCGTGGGTCGATCGCGCTGCGGCGGCGACGCGGCTCCTGAACCCGCCGCACGTGCTGCACTGGAACACGGACAAGCACTACCTGCGCGACCTGCAGCGCGCGGGTGTGGGGCTCGCGCCGACCTGCTGGCTCGACCGGGGCGCGCGGGTCGACCTGCCCGGACTGCTGCGCGGGCTCGGCTGCCGCGAGGGGTTCCTGAAACCCTGCGTCGGCGCGACGGCGCGCGAGACGCTGCGGTTTCCGGTCGACGAGGCCGGGATCGCGCGCGCCGCGGCGCACCTCGCGCGGCTGCTGCCGCACGAGGACTTCATGCTGCAGCCGTTCCTGCCCGCCGTGCTCGACCGCGGCGAGTGGTCGGCGATCTTCGTCGGCGGCGCGATCACACACTGCGTGCGCAAGATCCCGGTGCCCGGCGACTACCGCGTGCAGGACGACTTCGGCGCCAGGGACGAGCCGTACGTGCCCACGGCGGCGGAGCGCGCGGCCGCCGAACACGCGATGGCGCAGGCCACCGCGCGCGGCGGCCCGTGCCCGGGCGCCGACGGCGGGCCGCTGCTCTACGGCCGCACGGACTTCCTGTGGACCGGGGACGGTTGCGTGCTGACCGAACTGGAACTCGTCGAGCCGTCGCTGTTCTTCCGCCACGGGCCGGCGGCGGCCGAACGGCTGGTCGACAGTTGGCTGCAGCGCCTGCGCTGAGCCGTCACGGTGCGCGCAGCGAATCGATCGCACCGCGCAGCGCAGGCCAGTCGTCGTCGCACGCGGGCGCGGCATCGACCACGAGCAGCAGGTCGTCGCGCACGACGAGCCGGAACAGGCGCTGCCTGGGCCCGAGCGGCGAACCGCCACCGGGCACCGTGCAGGTGACGGAACGGCTCAGCGCGCCGCAGTCCCCCGCTGCGGACCACGCGGCCGCGCCGGCGGCGGCGAGGCCCCTCTCGGCGCAGAGTTCCGCGAACCAGGCGTCCGCGGTCTCGCGGCACCAGCGGGCCATGCCGGACGGGACCGCGTAGCCGTGCAGCCACAGGCGTCCGCCCCTGGGACCGGCCCACGCGACGCGGAACGCAGCGCCGCCGCAGCGCTGTTCCGTGCGCCAGCCGTCGGGCCCGCGCAGTCGCACGCCCCAGCGTTGGTTGTGGTACTCGGCGCCGCGCAGTTCGCCGCCCGTGTGGTGCTGCAGCGGCAGGGTCGCCGCGGATCCGGCCGGCACCCCGGGGTCGAGCAGGCGGTAGCTGTCGAGCAGGGCCTGGACCTCGGCCCGGTGCGCGTCGAGCCCGGCGCGGCTGCCGCGCACGACGAGCAGGTGCTGCAGCGAGCCGAGCGCGGCGACGTGGAACACGGCGCGCTCCGGGCCGGGGGCGCCGCCCGCGGCGGGCAGATCGACGGCGAGCCGCGCGCCGGAGCACCCCGGCGCTGGGGGGGACGCCGCCGCGGCGGGCCACCACGCAGTGGCGAGGCCCGGGCGGGCCGCAGGATCCAGCCGGCGCAGCCCGTCGGCGAGGCGCTCGGCGATCGCCGTGGCGGGCGCAGCGAAGCCCGCGTTGCCGCGTTCGTCGACCCGCACCGACACCTCGCAGCCGACGTCGGTGCCGATCAGGTAGAACGTCGCGGCGTCGAGGGCCAACGCGCGGTCGGCGCGCAGCGGCACGCACAGCCAGCCCGGAACGCCGCCGACCTCGAGGTTGCACGGCGGGCAGCGGAACCGGCCGTCGGCGGCGCAGGGCGCGTCGCGCGGCACCTCGACGCAGAACGTCGGGGG
>VGXW01000281.1 GCA_016873195.1 Planctomycetota bacterium
GTTGGGGCGTGCCGGCGCGATCGGCCGCGGCGGCGGTGCGCGGCATCGTCGTGTCGAGGCCGGCGACGGCGACGCGGACTCCGCCCACGCGCACGAACTGCAGCGCGCCGGCGACCGCGGCGTTCGCGCCGATGCCGACGCAGACGAGCCCGGCCTCGGCGCACCAGCGCGCGGTGTCGTGCGCCGCGAGCGGACCGTAGTCGCCGCCGTGGTTGTTGGCGGCGGTCACCACGTCGATGCCGGCTGCCATGAGGCAGCGCAGCATCTCGGGCCGCGCGCGGTAGTAGAACGGACAGCGTTCGCCCTTGTCGGCGGGTTCGCCGCGCAGCGAGACGCAGCACTCGAGGTTGCACAGCGCCGCGTCGGCCGCGGACAGCACCGGCGCGAGCGCCGCGAGCGGCCAGTCGTAGCCGCGGCGGCCCACGGCGTCGTGCTGCCAGCGCGCCAGCACGGTGTCGCCGCCGGCGATCAGCACAGAGCGCGCGGGGGGGCGTTCCCCGTCGGCAGGCTGCCGGCGGCGCTCCGCGGTCACCGATCTGGAGTCGCAGCCCGCCAGCTCGAGCACCCTGAGATCGAGGCGATAGCGCACGGTCTCGTCGTTGCCAGCCGGTTCGGTGACGCAGACCGGGACCAGGACGAAGTCGGGGATCAACGGCTTCGGCATCCGGCCGACGTCGCCGTTGGCCAGCGCCCAGAACTCGCCGCTGCCCGGGCCGTGCTCGGCCATCGCGCGGTCGAACGCGGCTTCGTCGAGCAGGGCCAGGTGCAGTTCGCCGGCAGCGCGGTGCTTCAGGTCGGCGTGGATCGAGGGACCCGACGGACCGAGGCCGGCGAGGGTCTGGTCCGTGACCGGCACGACCACCGCCGACTTGCCCTTGCCGATCGGCGCCGAGCCGGGCAGCCGGTCCACGACCTCGGCCGCGAGTTCCGCCCAGATCTGCGCCGAACCCGCGCTCGTGGCCGGCACCGCACGCCGCGGGGCCTTGCGCCGGAGTTCGAAGCGCCCGCCGGGGGCCGCGACGAGGTCGCCTTCGTGGTCGCGGAACCACGTGCGGAACTGCGCGGGGCTGCGGCTCTTCGCCAACACGGTGTCGGCAAGCTCCTGGTTCGCGCACAGTCCGCGCACGGTTCCGGCCCGGCAGTCCTGTGCTTCGGGCAGCGCCGCGGCGCGCCGCAGGGCTTCGGGGCGCTGCGCCGCGGCCAGCGCGCGGATCGCGCGCAGGCGATCGTCCGGGCCCGCTTCGCCCCAGCGCAGCAGCGCGCACTCGAGCAGGTCCGGCGCCGGCGCCGGGCCGCGGCCGGCGCCGAGCCAGGTCTCCGCCGCCGCGAGTTCCTGCTCGCGCTGCAAGGCGAACCAGCGCGTGCGGTGCTCCTGGTGCAGCCCGCTCTCGTCGCCGGCCGGGCGCAGCTTCGCGCGGTACTCCCAGCCGAGCGTGTCCAGCTCGCCGCCGGCCTGGCAGCACCACGTCAGCGCGTCGGTGTAGACGCGGCCGAAATGGCTCCGCTTGCCGCGGATCGGGTTGGCGTCGCGCGAGCAGTCGGCGGGGAACCAGCCCTGGCCCTGCAGGAAGACCTCGGTCCAGCGGTGGAAGACCGTGTCGGTCGCCGGCAGCGCGCGGAAGCCGCCGATGCTGCCGCCGACGGCGCGCGTCGGCAGGCCGGCGAGGCGGCACAGGCCCGACAGCACGTAGTTGTACTCGCTGCACGAACCGGTGCCGCGCGCCAGCACGGTGGCGGCCGGGTCCCACGTGTTGTCGCGCACGTAGCGGATCTTCGTGATGATGTGGTCGTGGATGCGCGCGAGCTTGTCGAGGTCGCTCGTCGCGCCGGCCACGAGCTCGGCGGCCGTCCTGCGCATCAACTCGCTGTCCATCGAGTAGTTCGACTCGGCGCGCAGGTAGCGCGCGCGCTGTTCGGGGCCCAGCACGGCCTGCGGGTCGGCCGCGCCGGCCACGTCCCAGCGCATGTTGCGCAGCGTGACGCCGGCGACGAAGCCGACGTCGATCTGTTCGCCGGGCGCGAGGTCGGCGAACGAGTAGTGCACGAGGCGCTGGCCGTGCACGTCGGTGAACTCGCGCTGCCTGCCGCGTTCGGACAGGCGAAGGTAGTGGATCTGCTGGCGCTTCGTGGCGAGCGGCAGCGGCACGAACACGTCGAACCGGCCGCTCGGCCCGGCCTTGCCGTTCGTGACGCGGTATTCGTACTGGACCGTGCGCTCGACGTCGCCCCAGGTGCGGCCCGCCGGGGCCTCCGGGCGCGACGTCTGGGCCGGCAGCGAGTCGACGATCGCGAGCACCGCCTGCCAGACCTCGGCGCCGCTGTCTGCGTTCGTCATGACGACGCAGCCGGATCGACGGCTCGGGTCGAACCGCGAAGTGCAGCGGAAGCCCGTGCCGTTGCTGCCGCTGTGGCCCACCCAACCGCCGTGCTCCGGTGCGGCGACGACGAAACCGAGGGAACGGCGCGACTGCGCCTTGTCGGCTTCGGGTTCGACCTGCAGCGTCGTCATCTGCGCGACGGCCGCCGCGCTCACCGAGTGGGGTGCCGCGCGCCCGGGCCGCATCACCTCGATCAGGAACCGCGCGTAGTCGGCCGGCGTCGTGTAGAGCGAGAAGGCGGCGTTGGCGCGGTCGTAGAAGCCGCGCTTTGGCTTCGGCTTGCCGTCCTTGTCGTGGCCGCCGGCGAAGTTGTCGGCCAGCGCCGGTTTCCAGACGTAGCTGCTGCGCGTCATCTGCAGCGGCCCGAGCAGCACTTCGTCCATCCAGGTCTCGACGGGCTTCCCGGTGAGCGCGGCGACCGCGGTCTGCAGGTAGGTGTAACCCTCGCCCGAGTAGGTGAAGCGGCTGCCGGGCTCGTGCAGCAGCGCGGGCGGGCCGCCCCTCAGCCAGCCGCCTTCGCGCCAGTTGGGCAGCCCGGTGCGGTGCAGCAGGACCAGACGCGCGGTGATGCGGGCCGCCAACGGCTGGTCGGGCAGGTACGGCGCGGGCAGGTAGCTGTCGAGCGGCTTGTCGAGGTCGAGCTTGCCCTGTTCGACGAGCTGCAGCGCGGCGTAGCTGTAGACCGGCTTGCTCATCGACGCGGCCTCGAACACGGTGTTCGCGTCGACGGGTTCGGGTTGGCCGGCGACACGCACGCCGAACGCCTTCTGCCAGACGATCGCGTTGTCCTGGATCAGCACCATCGACAGCCCGGGCACGTGGTTCGCGGCCATCAGCTGCGGCACCCGGGCCTCGAGCACGCCGGCGAGGGCGGCGACGTCCTGCGCCGCGGCGAAGGCGGCGGCGAGCTGGCAGACGAGGAAGCAGGAGAGGAAGTGCAGACGGCGCGCCGATGCGGGCATGGGGTCGACCTCGTGGCTGTCGCGGCGCGGGTCACGGCCGGTGCCGCGCGCGGGCGCATCATAGGCGCGGTGGCGCACGGACCGGGGCCGCGCGTGGTCCTGGGTGGCGCGGAGGGGGCCGGACTACCGCGTCTCGTGCGCGCCGTGGATCTGCTTCGTCGTGAAGGACCCGGCCAGGTGCGACCAGCCGCGTGCGCCGTCGAGGGCGAGCAGCTGGGCCGTGAGTTCGGCGTAGAGAGTCTGGGTGTCCTCCGGGCGGCGGATCGGCGTTTATACGCAGAGTAGCACCAAGCTGCGTATAAGCGAGGCCGGCGCGTTCCGGACGCCGCCCGCTCGCCGCGACTCGGCCAGACCGCCGCCCTGCCCGTTCACCGCCCCGCGAGCCGCAGCAAGCCCGCCGCGTCGACCACGACCCCCGCGATCGGGTCGTCGAGGTCGACGAAGCGCAGCAGGTTCATGCCCCGCTCCGGGTCGAACGGCGCCGGCCACGGCGGAAACGGCGCGCGCGGCCGCCCCCGCGCATCGAGCATGTGCGAGCGGTCCGACGAGAACGAGGCCAGGAACTCCTCGCCGTCGACCACCCGGAAGCGCGGCCGGAACTCCGGCTCGACGCCCCTGCGGAACGCGTGGGCCAGCCACTCGCGCAGCGGCCAGCCGACCCGTTCGCGGTCGTCGAGGTCGACGACCACGCCCAGTCCCGGCAGCAGCACCACCACGTGGTAGTCCCACACGATCGGGTCGTTGCCGGCCGCCGCGCGCTGGCCCCACGTTGCGACCGTTCGCGCGCGGTTGCTCACGAACACCGCCGCGCGCGGCTCGGGCAGTTCGGGCGACTGCAGCAGCCACCAGACGTTCTCCTCGCAGAAGCTGGCCTGGTAGCGCTGGCGCGCGCGGAACGCCTCGTCGAGCAGCGGGAGCCTCACGGCCGGCAATGTAGGCCCCCGGCCGGCCGCCGTCGCCGCCCGGGCGCCGCCCACCCGGGGAACCCGGGCGCGCCGATGGCACCTGCGCGCCCGCGCCGCTAGAGTCCTGCCCCCCTATGTTCGAGGACTTCGCCGACAAGACCGTCCTGGCCGTCAAGAAGGCCGAAGAGCTGGCGCAGCAGCTCGCCGACGAGTCGGTCGCCACGGGCCACGTCATCTACGGCCTCACGGTGGACCGCAGCGTCTGCCTGCACCACATCTTCCAGGACCTCAACGTCGATCCGGACATGTTCTCGGGCTACGTGAAGAGTCTGCCGCGCGAGCCAGCCGTGCCGAACGGCCCCTACAACCGCCACGTGCGCACCGTGTTCGACCGCGCGAAGGACGCCTCAGTGCAGCTCGGCAGCAAGAAGGTCGAGCCCGAGCACCTGGCACTCGCGGTGCTGTCGGTCAAGGCGGGCTCGTGCTACGAGACGCTGAAGGAGTTCTCGATCGATCCGGAGTACGTGCAGGCGCTGATCCTGCAGGCGATGGGGCTCGACCCGGAGATGATCCCGGAGTGGTTCTAGGCCGTCGCGGTCCCCGGTAGCCTTGGGGGCGTGAGCGCCGGTCCGCGCACGATCCTGCACGCCGACATGGACGCGTTCTACGCGGCCATCGAGCAGCGCGACCGGCCCGAACTGCGCGGCCGGCCGGTGATCGTCGGCGGCGCCGGCCCGCGGCAGGTGGTCAGCACCTGCAGCTACGAGGCGCGGAAGTTCGGCGTGCACTCGGCGATGCCGGGCGTGTTGGCGAAGCGGCTGTGTCCGCAGGGCGTGTTCGTGACGCCGCGCATGGAGCACTACGCGGCGGTCTCCGCCGAGGTGCGCGCGGTGTTCGAGCGCTTCACCGACCTCGTCGAACCGCTGTCGCTCGACGAGGCGTTCCTCGACGTCACCGGCAGCCGCGCCCTGTTCGGCGACGGCGCGACGATCGCGCGCGCGGTCAAGCAGCAGGTGCGGGCGGCGACGCAGCTCACGGTCTCGGTCGGCGTCGCGACGTCGAAGTACGTGGCGAAGGTCGCGAGCGACCTGCGCAAACCCGACGGCCTCGTCGTGGTGCCGCCCGGCGAGGAGGTGGCGTTCCTCGCCCCGCTGCCGGTGTCGCGGCTGTGGGGCGTGGGCCCGGTCACGCAGCGGCAGCTCGAACGCGCCGGGCTGCGCACGATCGGCGACGTGCAGGCTCTCTCTCTCGAGCAACTCGTCGACGCGTTCGGCCAGAACCTCGGCGAACACCTGTGGGTGCTCGCCAACGGCCACGACGCGCGCGGCGTCGAGCCCGAGCACGAAACGAAGTCGATCGGCCACGAGATGACGTTCGCGACCGACCTCGCGGCCGCCGAGCAGGTGCGCGCGGTGCTGCTGCAGCTCGCCGAGATGGTCGGCCGCCGGCTGCGCCAGCACGGCCTGCGCGCGGGCGTGGTGCGGCTCAAACTGCGGCATCCCGACTTCACGACGCTGACGCGGCAGCGCAAGGTGGCGCCGACCGCGGACGACCTCGTGCTCTACCGCACCGCGTGCGAACTGCTCGAGGGTTGCTGGCCCGGGCGGCCCGGCGTGCGGCTGCTCGGCGTGACCGGCGCCGGTCTCGTCGCGGGCGAGGCGCCCGTGCAGGGTGGCCTGTTCGCGCCGGCACCGCACAAGCGCGACCGGCTGCTCGCCGCGATGGACGCGATCCGCGACCGCCACGGCGAAGGCGCGGTGCGGCACGGCGGCGAACGCGCCCGCACGAACCCGTGGGGGCCGGACGGCTGATCCGGACAGGGTGTCCGGCCCGGGATTGCCATGGCGGGGGTGCGTTCGGGCGGCGGCGACACTACCTTTCCCGCCCCTTCCAGAGACCTCATGAAGCCACACCCGATCCTGATTCTCGCGCTCGCCGGCCTCGTGCCCGCGCAGGCGCCCACGAAGTCCGTTCCTGCCGCGCCGAAGCCCGCGGTCGCCGCGCAGGCGCCCGCCGCCGTGCAGGCCCACGCGACGTTCGCCGACCTGCAGCGCGACTTCCAGGCGAAGAAGTTCGCCGCGATCGACGCCTACGTGAAGACGCACGCCGGCGCCGCGGACCTCGCGGAGGCGATCGTCGAGGGCGTCCAGCTCGCGGAGACCCTCGGCAAACACGGCGACGCGCTGCGGCTCGCGGACCTCTACCTGCAGAAAAA
>VGXW01000282.1 GCA_016873195.1 Planctomycetota bacterium
TCGACCGACATCGTCTCCGGCGCCACGGGGGTCCTCTTCGGCCGATGGCTCGGCAGCCAGCGACTCGCTTGCATCGCACTCGCGGGCATCGGCGACGTCGACGGCGACGGCTTCGGCGACCTGCTGATCGGCGACGAGAATGCGAGCGCGAACGGCAATGCCGGCCCCGACACCGGCGGCTGGCAGCTCGTCTCGGGCAAGCTGCTCGCGACGATGACCTACCTGCCGGTGCAGTGCGCGGGCGGCCCGTGGTTCCCGCAGCTCGGCATCACGCGCCCGGTGCTCGGTTCGTGGTGCACGATCGAGGGCCGCGACGGCCCGGCGTTCTCGGCCGGCGGCATCCTCGCGCTGAGCGCGCAGCCGGCTGGCTCCACCAGCTTCGGCGTCGTGGGTTGCGACGCGTGGTGGAACGTGAGCAACTGGGTGATCCTCCATCAGCCCGGTGGGCCGAACTGGACCTACCAGCTGCCGATCCCGAACGCCCCTCAGCTCGCCGGCCTCGGCGTCGCGTTGCAGGCGTTCTACGTGGGCACGAACTCGCCGATCGGCTTCGACCTCACGAACGGGATCTGGGCGCGGCTCGGGTATTGACGCGGCCGCACCACGGGTAGAGTGCCAGCCCACGCGCCCGTAGCTCAATCGGACAGAGCATCAGACTTCGGATCTGAGGGTTGCAGGTTCGAGTCCTGCCGGGCGTGCCAGTCCTGGCACGGCGCCAGCCTCACCCCTTCGCCGCCGCCCGCTCCCGCCGCAGTTCGAATCCGCCGCGCGCCTCCGGCCCGCCCTCGATCCGCGCCGGGATCCGCCACTGCCCGCGCAGCACGTTCCCCTGCTCCACCACCTCGCCTTCGTACCACACGCGGTGGTCGGGCAGCGTCTCGCGTTCGGTCCGGCCGCGGAACCAAACGCTGAGCACGTGCTCGCCCAGATACCGCTTCTCGAACACCACGCGGTTGCCGTCGACCGACCCCTCGATCACCGATCGCTCGGGCAGCGTCCACATCGTCTCCGCGTCGCCGAGCACGAGCACCTGGCCGCCTTCGCCCTCGGTGTGCAGGACCCGCGCCGAGCCGAGGCTCACCGTGTCCGCGTCGCGCATCTGCCCCATCAAGGCACTGCCCTTGTGCACGACGGTCATCGTGATGCCGTGCCTGCCGCCGTGCTGCTCGTAGTGGCCGGTCCAGGTGCCCGTCAGATCGAACGGCTGCTTGCCCATCGCGGCCATTCTCGGGACCGCTCGCCCGCAGTCCAGCCGCCCCCGCACCGCGTCCCCGCTGAAGCCCCGTCCCGAACCGGGAACCGCCCGCTGCCAGCGACCGCTGTCGGCCGCGCGACTGCCACCGGCCGGCGCAGCCGCGCCGGCGCGTGTCGATGATGCGCAAGCCTACGCCATGCGCGCCCTCTGCCGTTCCATCGCCGTCGCCGTCGCCACGCTGACGGCGTATTCCAGTGATCCAGTCGGCCGCAGCTTCGCGTCCGAACACGAACTGCTGCGCGCCGTCGGCGCCGAGCAGGTCGTCTGCCGTCTCGACGTGCGGTTCCCTGCGCGGATCGTGCGCATCGAGCCGGGCGAACCCCGCCTGCAGCTCGTGCACGGCCCCGAGTCGCACGAGTTCCCGGCGGCACCGGGCCAGCGCGCGGTGTTCGTCGAGCACGCGTCCGGTCGCGGCTTGCTCGTGCTGCGCGATGGCGGGGCCTGAAGCCGACGGCCCCCCTCAGCGCCGCAACGCCGCGAGCACCGCCGGCAGCACCGCCTCCGCCATCAGCGCGTAGCCCGCGTCCGTGCAGTGGCCGTCGCGCACGTAGAGTTCCTCGCGCGCCCGCCGGGCCAGCGCCGCCGCGAACGGCGCCTGGCAGGGCACGAACGGCACGCCGAGCGCCGCCGCCACCTCGCGCTGCACCGCCTCGACGTCGTCGACCGCGAGCGGGTAGCCGAGCACCACGACCTGCGCGCCGCGGTCGCGGCAGCGCTGCACGATCTGCCGCAGGTGGTCGCGCAGGATCCCGCACATGTCCGAACGGTTCGCCCAGCCGCTGCCGAGCAGCCGCTGCAGCCGTTCCTGGTCCTGCGGCTCGAGCGCCAGCGCCGGCAGGCAGCGCGCGAGCGCCTCGCGGCCGAACGCCTGCGGCGCGCCGTCGACCACGAGGCGGCAGCGTTCGACGTCGCCGTCGATGCGCATCGCCTCGACCATCGCGCGCAGCGCCTTGCCGAGGTCGCGCACGCAGCAGGCGCGCGCGAGGTCGCGGTGCAGCGCCGCCAGCCACTCGCGGTTGCGCGGGCTCGCCGTCGCGATCGCGCGGTCGAGTTCGCGTTCGGCCGCCGCGAAGTCGCCCGTGTCGTAGTGGAACTGGCTCGCGATCCACCACAGCGTCGAGCTCTGCGGGAACCGGTCGGTGCCGGCGATGGCCAGCTCGGCGGCCGCGCGGCGGTCGCCGACGGCGTGCAACGAGGTCGCCAGCGCCTCGGCGACGGCCTGGCTCGGTGCCGTGCGGTGGCGTTCGCGCAGCCAGTCGAGCGCCGCGGCGGCGCGGTCGCGGCGGCCCAGCTTGGTGTGGATCTGCACGAGGCCCTGCTGGTACTCGGGCGCGTTCGCCGGGTCGCCGGCGATCGCCGCCTCGAGCACGGCGATCGCCTCGTCGGGCTTGCCGGCGCGCACGAGGGCCACGGCGCGGCTCGCGACCGTGAAGGAGTCGCCGCCCGGTGCGTCGGCCGGCGGCGGCGCGGGCGGCGCGGGTGGCGCGGCCTCGGCCGGCGACTCGCGCCACAGCAGTTGCAGCAGGCGCCAGGTGCGGAAACGCCAGACGAAGCCCGCGTCCTCGCCGTGCGCGAGTTCCTCGGCACCCACCGCCCGGGGCCGCGTCCAGCTGTCGTTGAGGCCGATCAGCACGCAGACGAGCTGCGGCGCCTGCTCTTCGAGCTGCCGGTCGAGCCGCAGCAGCGCCTCGCGCGAGTTCTGGCCGGGCCAGCCCGCGTTGACCACCGCCGGGGCCCCGGCGAGCTGCTGGCGCAGTGCCACCTGCAGCACGCCCGGGTAGCTGCGTTCGGTCGCCGTCGCGCCGAGGCCGTAGGTGTAGGAGTCGCCGATGCAGAGCACCGGCGCGCTGCCGCCGGGCGCGGACGGGCCCGAGCGGCTCGCGATCAGCGCGGCGAGCTGCAGTGCGAGCTCGAGCACGGCGAGGCCGGCGAACAGGGCGAGGGCGATGCGGCGCAGCAGGCGCATGGCGGCGGATTCTGGCACGGCCCGCCGCGAGCGAGAAGCACGCTGCGGTCGCGATCCTCGCCGTAGCATGCCCCGATGCGCGTCGCATGCCTTGCCCTCGCACTCGCCTGCGCCGCCGCGGCGCAGGACCCCGTTCTGCACCGCGTCGCCGCCGTCGACGTGCACGCCTCCGACGGCGGTGGTTTCGCGCGCGGCGCGAGTCCCTACCGCTACACGCTCGCGGACCTGCCCGCGCCGGTGCTGCCCGCGGACGCGCCGCAGCGCCAGGTGCTCTACGGCGAACGGCTGGCCTTCCGTTTCCTCGGCCTGCGCCCGGGTGCGCACTACGAGCTGCGTGCATCGTGGCTCTCCGACAGCGACGCGCGGACCCTGCGCTGCGCGCTCGACGGCGCGGTGGTCGCCGAACTGCGCCTGCCCCGAGGCGACGTCGTGCCCCGCGCCTTCCCGCGCGCGCCATCGGACTCCGGCGAACTCGCGTTCACGGTGCAGCGCGTCAGCGGCCCCAACGCGGTGGTCGCCGGACTCGAGGTCTGGTCGTCGGATCCGGCACCGCTGCGCGCGCCCCCGCCGCTCGAACGCGAACTGCGCGACATCGAGGTCGCGTTCCCGCGCCTGACCCCGCGCCCGGTCGAGGTCGCCGGCGTCGCCGCTCCGCTGCTCCGGCTCGACGGCACCTGGCGTTTCCTCGCCGCAGCGCCCGCGGACCTCGCGCAGACGACCGCCGCGACGGCGGCGGCGTGGCCCACGATCCAGGTGCCGGGCGAATGGGCGATGCAGGGCTTCGCGGTCGCGGCCGGCAAACCCGCCGCGTACTTCCGCGCGTTCACGCTGCCCGCCGACTGGGCCGGCCACGAGGTGCGGCTGCGCTTCCACTGCGTGCACAGCGCCTGCGAGGTCTGGCTCAACGGACGGTCCGTCGGCACGCACGAGGCTTGCTTCGTGCCGTTCGAACTCGACGTGACGGACGCCGTGGTGCCGGGCGAGAACCGCCTCGCGCTCGCGGTCACCAGCGAGTCGCTGGTCGACGTGCTCGCGAGCGCTTCGCAGTACGCGGCCCACCCGCTCGGCGGCATCACGCGCAAGGTCGAGCTGTTCGCGCTGCCGGCGGCCCACGTCGCCGGTGCTGCGATCGTCGCCGACTTCGACCCCGCGATCGGCATGTGCAGAGTGCGCGCCGACCTCGACGTGCAGGGAACCGCGGCGCTGCGCCTCTGCGTGCTCGACGCCGGCGGCAAGACGCTCGCCGGGGCCGAGGACCGACTGGCGACGGGCCGCACGCGGCTGCAGTTCCCGGTGCCCGGCGCCCCTTGGGATCCCGAGCACCCGCGGCTCTACCGCCTGCGCATCGAGGTGCACGACGGCGACCGTGTCATCGCCGCCACCGAGCAGCGCATCGGCTTCCGCCGCATCGAGGTGCGCGGCAACCGCCTGCTCGTGAACGGCCGGCCCGTGAAGCTGAAGGGCGCCTGCCGCCACGAAGTGCATCCGACCCGCGGCCGCAGCCTCGAGCCGTCGCTGTGGCGGCGCGACGCCGAACTGCTGCGCGCGGCGAACTGCAACTTCGTGCGCACGAGCCACTACCCGCCCGCCGAGGAGTTCCTCGACGCGTGCGACGAGCTCGGCCTGTTCGTCGAGTGCGAGGCGGCGCTGTGCTGGGTGCAGCACGGCGCCAACAGCGCGTGGGGCACCCTCGACCACGAGGATCCGGCCCTGTTCCCGCACCTGCTGCGGGCAAACCTCGCGAACCTCGCGGCGAACCGGGGCCATCCGAGCGTGGTGCTGTGGTCGCTCGCCAACGAGTCGCGCTGGAGCCCGCTGTTCGCCGAGGTCAACCGCCGCGTGAAGGACGCCGACCCGACGCGGCCGACAGCGTTCCACGACCAGTGCTGGGGCGACTACAACAACGCGCGCAG
This sequence comes from Planctomycetota bacterium, assembly GCA_016873195.1. Taxonomy (GTDB): domain Bacteria; phylum Planctomycetota; class UBA1135; order UBA1135; family UBA2386; genus VGXW01. The sequence goes on from VGXW01000282.1 coordinate 5,135, forward strand.
CACCGCCGACGTCGCCGTCTACCACTACCCCGGCGAGAACGGCCCGGCGCGCTGCGACCAGCAGGACCGGCCCGTGTTGTTCGGCGAGTACTGCCACGTGCAGTGCTACAACCGGCGCGAACTCACCGCCGATCCCGGCGTGCGCGACGACTGGGGCCGCGGCTTCGCCCGCATGTGGGAACTCGTGCGGCGCCACGATGGCTGCCTCGGCGGCGCGATCTGGGCCGCGTTCGACGACGTCTTCTGCCTGCCCGACGGACGCACGGTCGGCTACGGCACCTGGGGCTGCATCGCCGACGGCTGGCGGCGCAGCAAGCCCGAGACCCACCACGTGCACCAGGTCTACTCGCCGGTGCGGTTCGACGTCGCCGGCGTGCGGCGCGAGGGCGGGACGCTGCGCGTCGGCATCGAGAACCGCTACGACTTCACGGACCTGGGCGAACTGCGCATCGAGTGGCGCAGCGGCGAGCGCTCGGGCACCTTGTCCTGCGCGCTGCCGCCGCACGCGCGCGGCGAACTGGTGCTGCCGGCGAGTGCGGAGCCGGTGCTGGTCACGTGCACCGACCCGCGCGGCTTCGTCTGCGCGCAGGAACTGCTCGGGGCCGCCCCGCCCGCGGCCGGGCCGGTGGCCGCCCCGAACGGCAGGTGGCGGATCGACGGCCAGCGCGTTGTCGCGGGCGAGACCGGCGGTCGGGCAGTGGTCACCGGCGGCCCCGCGTTCCAGCTGCTGCCGCTCAGCAACGAGGCCTGCCAGCCCGTCGACCTCGGCACGTGGCCGCCGCTCAACGACCTCGCCGGCCCGGACCTCGCGAGTGGCCGCTTCGACCTGCACCCCGACGGCCCGCGCCTGCGCGTGCGCTACGAGTTCACCGCCGCGCGCGACGTCGACCCGCGGCAATGGGGTGCGGTGCTCTGGATCGATCCGGCCTGCGACACGCTGCACTGGGTGCGCGACGCACAGTGGACCACCTACCCCGACGAGCACATCGGCCGCCCGGCCGGCACGGCGCGCCCGCACCGCGCGCCGGCCGCACTGCCCTATCCGGTCCGCGACCCCGGCCAACCGTGGTTCCTGGATCCGACCGTGCTCGGCGGCCACGACTTCACCGCGACGCGCACGAACGTGCGCGAGGCCGCGCTGCGCGACGCCGAGGGCCGCGGCGTGCGCGTGCTCGGCGGCGGCCGCACCGCGGTGCGCGCGTTCACCGACGGCACGCGCCTGGGCCTGTTCGTCGCGGGCTTCCAACC
>VGXW01000283.1 GCA_016873195.1 Planctomycetota bacterium
CGCGCGGACCGCGGTCGGATTGCAGTTCGTGCGTTGCCGTGGTTTTCCCTGCACACGGCCCGGGCCAGTTCACGCCGCGTCCTTGACCACGTACTCGCGCCGCGCCGCGAGGCGGGCCGCCAGCGCGAGCGACACGACCGTGATCAGGAGCAGCGCCAGCGAAGCCCCGGGAACCGACGCCCCGCCGACCACGCGCGCGATCTCGCGCGGGATCTCGACGTCCAGCAGCCGCGCGACGAGCGAGCGCAGGTAGTAGGTGACCGTGAACTCGTTGACGAGTGCCGGCACGAACGAACCGACGAACTCGAAGACGACGCCGTAGAGCAGCGCCACGATCATCGCGCGGCGCGGCACCAGGAAACCGAACAGCACGAACAGCGCGTTGTAGGCGCACAGCGCGGCCAGCGTGGCGGCGAGCAGCGCGCCGATCAGCGTCGCGCCGCCGGGCGCCCCCGCGATCAGCCACGCCGCGCCGAGGCTCGCCGCCGTCGGCAGCGCGAGCGAGGCGACGATGCCGAGGTACTTGCCGGCGACGAAGCGCCAGCGCGGCAGCGGGCGCACGAACAGGTAGGTCAGCGTCTTGCCGTCGAGTTCGTCGGCGAGCACCGACGTGCCGTAGAACAGCGCGAGCAGCAGGCACACCGCCTGCGGGTAGAGCAGGAACAGGTAGATCGCGCAGTAGGTGTCGAACGCCGGCACGTCGTCCTGGCCGACGTAGCTGATGCGCCATGACCTGACGGTCCCGGCCTTCGCCGGGTCGATCCACAGTTCGCCGTTGCGCACGACGAGGAAGCCGTCGTTGACGACGAGGGTCGTGCCCTTGCCAACGGGTTCGCCGTAGAGGCGCAGCCCCTTCTCGTCGAGCACCAGAATGCCCCCCGCGAAGGACAACTTCTCGCCCTGCCAGGTGACGCGGTGCGCGGTGGGCGGCAACTCGCCCCTGGCCAGCGGCACCATCGCCCGCTCCCTGTCGAGCGACCGGCGCAGGTGGCCGAGCCCGCCGCTGGTCGACGCGGCGACGGTCAGCAGCACCGGCAGCAGCAGGCACAACACGACGAGCCACTTCCTCTTGCCGCCGAGCATGGCGCGGAGCTGCATGCGCAGGATCTCGAGCATCAGTGCCTCGCCAGCAGGTAGTGGAACACGGCGTCGAGTTTGTCGTCGGCCGACAAGAGTTCGTGCACGCGGCAACCCGCGCGCTGCACGAGGTCGGGCAGCCCCGCGTAGAAGGCCGCCGGATCGCGCGTCGACACGACCAGTTCGCCGCGCGCGGGTTCGATCTCGAGACCGTCGAGCGGCAGCGCGTCGAGCACTGCCCTGGCCAGCCCGCGCGGGTCGTCGCAGCGGATCGTGATGCGGTGCGGGAACTGGTTCATCAGCGAGCGGATCTCCTGCACGCGGCCCGACGCGAGGATGCGTCCGCCGTGCACGAGCACGAACTGGTCGGTCATCGCCTGCACCTCGTGCAGCACGTGCGACGCGACCAGGATGCTCTTGCCCCGCCGCCCCAGCTCGATCACGAGGTCCATGATCTCGCGGCGGCAGATCGGGTCGGTGCCGGTCAGCGGCTCGTCGAGGATCAAGAACTCCGGATCGTGCGCGATCGCCTGGGCGATCTTGGTGCGCTGCCGCATGCCCTTCGAGTACTCGCCGATTTCCCGGTGCATGAACTCGCGCGCGCCGAGCCGGTCGAGCGCTCGTTCCGCGGCCGCGCGCGCGCCGGCACCGAGCCCCGACAGGCGCGCCAGCGAGGTCACGAAGTCGAACGCGGACCACGGGTCGTAGAACGCATCCTGCTCGGGGCAGAGCCCCAGGCGCGCGAACAGGCGCGGGTTGCCGAACGGCCGTTCGCCGAGCACGGTCAGTTCGCCCTCGGTCGGCCGCAGCTGCCCGGTGATCAGCTTCAGGAACGTCGACTTGCCGGCGCCGTTCGGGCCGAGCAGTCCGATCACGCCGGGCTCGAGCTCGAGCGTGACGTCGTTGAGCCCGATCACGGTGCCGTAGAGCTTCGTCAGCGACCGCGCCTGCAGCAGCGGAGCCATCAGACCTGCACCGGCCGCACGACGCGGCGCAGCAGGAACAGGATGCCGGCGGCGGCGATCGCGGCGAGCACGGCGATGGACACGATCGGCGGATAGCCGGAGCCGGCGAGGTCGAGCAGCTGGACCTGGTCGCGCGGCCGGTCGAGCACGTGCGGGTCCCCCATGCCCTCCGCGATGTCGCGCATCGTGCGGCGCAGCCGCCCGCCGGACTCGCCGAACTGCTGCAGCAGCAGCTCGAGCCGGCCGCGCGCGTCGAAGATGCCCGACGCGGCGCGGGTCGTCAGTTCGCGCAGCGACAGCAGCGCCGCCCACGGCGGCGCCTGGTGGCCCGGCTGGCCGCCGGAGACGGTCAGCGCGCGGAAGGCGATCTCGCCGAAGATCCAGACGGCGAGCCAGCCGAACGTGGCGATGCGCCGGTCCGCGGTCAGCGACGACAACACGAGCACGACGACGGCGATCGGGATCGCGATCGCGACCGAGGCCGCGGCGATCTCGAACACGATCGGGAACGTGGCGAGCAAGCCGCCGAGGTCGGGCGACAGCGCGATGCCGACCGCGTAGAGCACGAGCGCCGGCAGCAGCGTCATGCTGAACACGAAGGCGGCCACCGTGCCGAGTTTGCCGAGCAGGTACTGCCACGGCTGGATCGGCTTGCTGAAGTAGACCAGGAACGCCCGGTTGCGCAGGTCCTTCGCGATCAGCGGCGGGCCGGCGATCGCCACCGCGATCATCGACAGGAATGACTGCGTGTAGGCGAAGAAGACGTAGAAGGCGACCGCCCAGATGCCGGGCAGGATCGCTCCGGGATCCTGGCGCAGCCTGTCGATCGCGGCCTGGCCCAGGAACTCCCGCGCGAGTCCGGTCAGCAGCACGCCGGACGCGGGGTCGTTCTCGGGATTCGCGACGTAGCCGATCGCGAGGAAGAACGGGCAGAAGTAGAGGATCGGGATCCACGCGAGGATCAGGAACCGCCGCAGCAGCTTGCTCGCCTGCAGCGCGATCGCGACCTCCGACCGCGCGATCGCGAGCGCCCGCACCAACGCGCCGGTGCGCACGCCCTGCCAGCTCCGGTAGCCCAGTTCGGCGATCGGCACGTCAGCGCTCCTCCCCGCCGCCCGCGCGCACCGCCTCGAGGAAGGTGTGCTCGAGCGAGTTCCTGCTCTTGCTGATCTCGCGCACGGCGACCCCGCACTCGCGCGCGGCCGCGAACACGAGCCCGCCGAGGTCGCCGTCGCCGGCGACCAGGACCTCCTCGGGCGCGATCGGCTCCACCTGGCAGCCGCGGGCCGCGAGCGCGGCGGCGAGCCCCGCGGTGCCCCCCGCCACGCGCACGCGGCAGCTCGGATCGACCGACCGCCGCAGCGCCTCGAGCGTGTCGTGGACGAGCAGCCGGCCGCGGCCCAGGATCATCGCCGAATCGCAGCAGGCCTCGACGTCGGCCAGGATGTGCGTCGACAACACGACGCCGATGCCCTGCTGGCCGAGGCTCCTGACGATGCCGAGCATCTTCTCGCGCCCGATCGGGTCGAGCCCGTTCGTCGGCTCGTCGAGGAACAGGAGCCGCGGCGCGTGGATCAGCGCCTGCGCGAGCTTGACCTTCTGCCGCATGCCGGTCGAGTAGGTGTCGATCTTGCGGTAGCGCTCGTCGGCGAGCAGCACGTAGTCGAGCATCTCGTGCGCGCGGCGCAGCGCGGTGCGCGCCGGCAGCCCGGCGAGCTGGCCGGCCAGCGCGACCGACTGCACGCCCTGCAGCCCCGCGATCGTGCAGTCGTCCTCGGGCATGAAGCCGACCAGTTCGCGGATCGCGCGCGACTGCGTGCGCACGTCGAGCCCGAGCACGCGCGCGCCGCCGCCGGTGAGCCGCACGAGCCCGAGCAGGACCTTGACCAGGGTGCTCTTGCCGGCACCGTTGGGGCCGAGCAGGCCGACCACGCCTTGCCGCACGTCGGCCGTGATGCCTGCGAGGGCCTGGAACGGGCCGTAGGATTTCGCGACCTGGTCGAGCTGCAGCATCATGCGGGCGCGCGGATCGTAGCGGGCGACTACGGAACCGGACGCCGAGGATTCCGGCTTCGCGGCGGCGCCCACCTGCGTTGCCCCGCGCGGCGCGCGCCGTTCACTTGCGCAGCACGTACCAGAGATCGGCGCCGAACACGGGGTCGGGGGGCGTGTTGTCGGTCAGCACGTGCACGAAGTACATCACGCTGCCGTCGGCGGTCAGCGACGGGGAGCCGACCTGCCCCTGCACGACGAGCACCGGGGCGCCCCACGCCGAGCCCGTCCACTGCGTGCGGTAGATCGCGGAGCCGCGATTGTCGCGGTCCGACACGAAGTACATCGTCGTGGGGTCGCCGTCGGCGAACGCGACTTGCGCCTCGTTGGCGGCGGTGTTGATCGGCGCGCCGAGGTTCGCGGGCGCCGACCAGGTGCCGCCGACCAGCGTCGTGGTGTAGATGTCGGTGCCGCCGGACCCGCCGGGCCGGGTGGAGCCGAAGTAGAGCGTGGCGCCGTCGGGGGCGATCTCGGGCTCGCCGTCGAGATACGGCGAGTTCACGCTGCCGAGGTTCTGCGCGGGCGACGCGACACCGCCGGCGTAGGCGGCGACGTAGACGTCGAGCGGGTCGTCGACGGGCGGCACCTGCTGGTAGCCGGTGTTCGTCGCGCGCACCGAATGGAAGTAGATGTGGTCGCCCGAGGGCGCGAGCCGCGCGTGGCCGTCGCCCGCCCCGGTCGTGCCCTTGCGCAGGTCCAGGAAGCGCGGCGTGCCGAACTCGCCGGGCCCGCCCGTGCGCGGTGCGACGTACATGCCGGTGGTGCCGGTCAGGATCTCGCCCGCGCCGGGGCCGTAGACGGGCGAGCCGTAGAAGAACAAGGTCTGGCCGTCCGGTGAGATCTCGGTGTCGTCCTCGGGGCAATCGGTGTTGATCGGCACGGCGACCTTCTGCGGCCCGTGCCAGTTCGCGGTGTCGACCGTCGCGGGTGCGACGAGGTCGGTGCGCGTCACGACCGACGTGCACGAAGGCCGTGCCTGGCCGTCCTGGATGCCGAACTGCGGGCCCGGCGAGCCGCCCGAACCACCGCCGCCGCACGAGGGCGCGATGGCGACGAAGAGGAACGCGAACGCACGACTCCAGCGGCGATCGATCATGGCACCTCCTGCCGCCGGCGGCGGCAGCGCGCGCGCCGCGCGACGGTCGCGGTGTGCGGTGCTCCTTGTACGGTTGCCGCAAAGCCGGCTCAAGCAGTTCGGCCGCGGTGCCGGCTAGACTGCGCGCGATGCGCTGCGCCCGTCGAGACCGTTCCCGTGCCGCCACCACCGTGGCCTTTCTGCTGGGCCTCGCCGCCGCCGCGGCCGCGCAGTCCGGGCGCGACAGCAAGCTCGCCGAGTACAAGAAGCGCGTCGACCGCCACCACGTCGAGGCGGCGCAGGCCTACGTCGAGATCGCCTGGTGGGGCCGCAAGGTCGGCATCGTGCCGCAGTCGACGGTGCTGTTCCTGCGCGCGAAGGAAGCGGGCCAGGGCCGGCACCAGATGGCGGACAATCTCGTCGGGTGGATGGACCAGCTCGGCGACGCGTTCTGGCGGGTGCGGCCCAAGCGCCCGCCGCGGCATTGGGTCGTCGAATGCACGCGCAAGGTGCGCCTCGCCGACCGGCAGGTGCGCAAGAGCCACCTGCAGGTCGCCGAGCTGGCGCTCGGAGTCGGCGCCGAACAGGACGCGCGCACGCACTGCGAGGCGGCGATCCGGCTCGGCGCGGCGATCGAGGCCGGCAAGGACGGCAGGTGGAAGCTCGACGGACTGTTGCTGCCCGAGCCGCTCGCGAAGTGGCTGCAGGAGCGCACGGTCGCGACGGCGGGCGGCGCGCGCGTCTACGAGTCGGCGGCGGCCGCGGGCGGGCCGCGGCTGGAGGGGCTGCACGCCGTCGCGGACGAACGGCTCGCGGTGCGCACGGACCTCGGCGCCGAGACCGCGAAGACGCTGCACGCGCTCGGCAGCGCCCTGCTGCCGCACCTCGAGGACCGGCTCGACGGCGCGCCGGCGCGGCAGCTCGTGCTGCTGGTGTTCGGCAAGCGCGCGGACTTCGCGGGCTACCTGAAGTCGCTCGGCATCGAGGGCGCGGCGGCTGGGCTCGCGGAGTACGGCAGCTTCCAGACGATCGTCTGCGCCGAGGGCAAGAGCGAAGGCGAACTGCACGCTCTGGTGCTGCACGAGCTGAGCCATCTGTTCTTCTGGGGCACGGCGCCGGCGGCGATGCCGGATTGGTATGCGGAGGGCTTCGCGGAGTCGTTCGGCGGGCAGGGCACGTTCAGCTACGACGGCAAGCAGCTGACGGGG
>VGXW01000284.1 GCA_016873195.1 Planctomycetota bacterium
CCGCCCGCACCGGGCGCCCTGGTTATAGCGCCTCGGTCCCGCCGCGCGAGCGCGCCGCCGCCGCCGGGCCGGTATAAGGACGCCGTGCCGCAGCAGCCCCCCGCGTCCAGCAACCCCGTGCTCGCCGCCGTCACGCGCAGCGGGCGCGTCGAGTCCTGGCACCGCGGCGCCGTCGCGATCTGCCACGCGGGCAGCGAGGAACTGGCGCTCGGCGACGTGCAGCGGCCGGTGTTCGCGCGCTCGGCGACCAAACCCCTGCAGGCGCTGCCGTTCCTCGAGCGCGGCCTGCACGAACGGCTCTCGCTGCCCGCCGCGGAGATCGCCGTGATGGTCGCGAGCCACGACGGCGGCGAGGTGCACGTGCGCGCCGTGCGGTCGTTCCTGCGCCGCGGCGACCTGCGCGAGGACCAGCTCGGCTGCGGTCCGCATCCGCCGCTCGACGCGGACGCCCGGCTCGAACTGCTGCGCGCGGGCAGCAAGCCCGGGCGCGTGCACAACAACTGCTCCGGCAAGCACACGGGCTTCCTGCACCTCGCCGCCTCGTGCGGCGACGACCTGCGCGACTACCTCGATCCCGAGAACCGGAGCCAACGCGCGGTCGCGGCGGCGGTGGGGGCGATGGCCGGTCTGCCGGTGGTCCCCGAACGGGGTCTCGACGGGTGCGGCGCGCCGACGTTCGTGCTGCCGCTGCAGGCGCTGGCGCGGGCGTTCTGCCGGCTGGCGAACCCGGACGGTCTGGGCCCCGTTCGTGCTGCTGCATGCCGCACGATCCTCGACGCCGTCGGGCGCTGCCCCGAACTGCTCGCCGGCGAGCGCCGCCTGTGCACGGCGCTGGTGCGCGCCGCCCCCGGCCGGCTGTTCGCCAAGAACGGCGCCGAGGGCGTCTACGCGGTCGCCGTGGCGCCGGACCCGTCCCGCGCGCGGTGGCCCGGGGCGCTCGGCATCGCCGTGAAGGCCGACGACGGCGCCGAGCGGGGCTACCAGGCGGTGGTCGTCGACGTGCTGCACCGGCTCTCGGTGTTCGGCCCGGGGCCGGTGCCCGAGCCGCTGCAGCCGTTCTGGCGCGCGCCGGTGTACAACACGCAACAGAAGCTCGTCGGCGAGGTGTCGAGCGTGTGCGCATGGCCGGCATGAAGTTCGTGCAGCGGGTCCCGCGCCTGCCGAGGCGGGCCAGGGACGCCCACAAGGGCGACTTCGGCACCGTGCTCGTGGTCGCCGGCAGCGAGAGCATGCTCGGCGCCGCGATCCTGTGCGCGCGGGGCGCCCTGCGCGGCGGGGCCGGGCTCGCGCGCGTGGCGCTGCCGGCGGCGCTGCAGCCGCTGCTGCCGCTCGGCGAACCCAACGCGACGACGGTCGCGCGCGCGGGCCGGCCGTTCCAGGCGGCGCTGCGCGCGGCCGGCGCGGTGGTGGTCGGGCCGGGGCTCGGCACCGGGCGGTCGACGCGGGCGCTCGTGCGGGCCGTGCTCGCCACCGGGGAAGCGCCCGCGGTGCTCGACGCCGACGCGCTGAACGTGCTGGCGCCGCTGCGTGCGCCGCTCGCGAGCCGCCGGCCGCTCGTGCTGACGCCGCACCCGGGCGAGGCCGCGCGGCTGCTCGGCACGGACGCGGCCTCGGTGCAGCGCGATCGGGCCGCGGCGCTGCGCGAACTCTGCGCGCGGAGTGGCGCGATCGTGGTGCTGAAGGGAGCCGGCACGCTGGTCGGCGACGGCGCGTGGGCCTTCCGCAACAAGACCGGCAACCCGGGCATGGCAACGGGCGGCTCGGGCGACGTGCTCGCCGGCCTGCTCGGCGCCCTGCTCGCGCGGGGACTGCCGCCGTTCGACGCTGCGTGTCTCGCGGTGCACGTGCACGGCCGCGCCGGCGACCGGATCGCGGCGCGGCTGTCCGAGCACGGGCTCTGCGCCAGCGACCTGCCGCTCGCGATCGCCGAGGAGCTGCGGTGAGAACCCTGGGCTGGCTCGGATTCGGCCTCGCGCTCTGGGCGGGGCCGCTCGCCGCGCAGCAGCGGGCCGTGCAGCAGCTCGCCGCCTGGGTGCGCGACGGCGACCGCGATGCCGCCGAACGCTGCGCGCTGCTCGGCGAGTTGCAGGATCGCGCGGCGCTCGACGTGCCGACGGTGCTCGCCGCACTCGGCGACCCCGATCCGGGCCTCGGCATGGCCGCGGCGGCGATCCTGCGGCACGAGTGGGCGGAGCTGCCCGAGGCCCTGTTCGCCGCGCTCGACGAGCGTCCCGCCGCCGCATCGGCGCTGCTGCGCGAGCTCGCGATCGCCCCGCGTCCGGCCGCGGCCGGCTGGGCGCAGCGTTGGCTGCAACGGCCCTCCGTGTCCGCCGACCTGCGCTGCCTCGCGCTGGCGGCGAGCGGCCGGACGCCGGGCCCCGGCGACGGCGAACTGCTGCTGGCGACGCTCGCGGCCGGCGAAGCCGACGACGGCTTCCACGCCGCGGTGGCGCTGCTGCCGGCGCCCGTCGCCGACCTGCTGCTCGGCAAGCTGCACGCGCTGCTCGCGAGCGGCAGAGTCGACGTCGCGCAGGCGCTGCCGCTGCTCGACCGCCTGTCGGACCAGGGCACCGAGCGGCTGCTCGGCCTCGCCGTGACGCTGCCGGGGGCCGCCGCGGCGCAACTCTGCCAGCGCCTCGTGCAGCGCCGTTCGCCGGCCTACGCGGCGCGCGCGGCCGCGGCGCTGGACGGCAGCATCCCGCTCGAACCGCTCTGGCTCCTGCAGGCGGGCCCGCTGCTCGACCGGCAGCAACGGCGCGAGCGGCTGCTCGCGCTGCTCGGCGAGACCTCGGCGGGCGAACCGCTGCGCGCAGCCGCCTTCGACGCGTTGGTCGACGCGGCCGTCGTCGACGACCGGTTGCTCGACTTCGCGCAGGACGGCGACCTCGGGCGGCTCGGCAAGCTGGACCGTGTGCTCGACGCCGCCGTGGCGCACCTGCCCGAGGTGCGGCTCGTCGCCTGGCTCGGCAGCGAACCCGAACTCGCGCTGAAGGTCGTGCAGGCCCTGGTGCGCCGCCCAGCGCTCGGCGAGCGGCTCGAGGCGGCGCTGCTGCAGCCGCTGCTCGACAGCGAGGTCATCGCGGGCCTGTTCCTCGAAGGTGCGGCCCTGGTGCTGCTGCAGAGCGGCAGCGAAGCGACCGTCGCGCGGCTGTGGCCGGCCCTGCGCGCGGCACCGGGCCGCCTCGGCTTCCTCGACGCGCTGGCGCGCCGCCGGGCGCCGTTCGTGCGCGGCCTGCTGCTCGCGGACCTCGCGGCCCTCGCGGGGACGGAGCCCGTGCGCGAGGCCGAGCGCGACGCCGTGCGCCTGGCGCTGTGCGCCGCCGGCGATCGGCGCGGACTCGCCGAGCTGGTCGCGCACGCCGCGGCCCGCGACGCGACGTTCGTGCGCCGCTGCGTGCACTTCGCGAGCCCGCTCGACGAACGGTCGGCGCTGCACTTGCTCGACGCGGCGGTGGCGCTGTCCGACGAGGACCTCGCCGGCGAGCTGATCGCCTGGGCGGCCACCGCGGACGCCCCGGCCGTGCACGACCGGCTGCGCGCGCTGTGGCTCGCGGGCGGCGGCGGCGAACGGCAGGAGGCGGCGCTGCGCGGGCTCGCCGCGGGACCGCACCGCGCCGACCTGCGGCGGCAGCTGCGCGCGGCGCTCGCGGCGGGGCCGCTGTCGGACCTGCAGGAATCGCTCGCGTTCGAGGTGGTGGCGGCGCTGCCGCAGCCGCCCGGCGCGGCCGACCTCGAACTGCTCGCGGACCTGGTGCTGCGGGCACCGCTCGCGGACGCCGAGGGCGAGGCGGCGCGCGCACGGCGCTGGCCGGACGGGCGGGCCGGGTTCCCGCTGGTCGCTGCGGTCGCGCGGCAACTGCGCGGCGCGGATCCGGCGGCGGTCGCGGCGGCGTTCGCGGGGGTGGCGGCGGACGTGCGCCGCGATCCGCGTCACGTGGCGTCGAGCCGCCAGCGGCTGCTCGTGCTGTGGCGCAGCCTCGAGGCGGAGGCGGAGCTGCAGGCCGCGGCCGGCGCGGCGACGGCGGAACTGCTGCTCGCGATCCCCGACACGGCGGGGCTCGGCGACGGGCCGGCGCACGGATTCGCGCTGCGCGCGGCCACCGCGCGCGGCGAGCACGGTGCTGCCGCGGCGCACGGCCGGCTCGCGGTCGCGCTGCTGCTGCGGCTGCCGGCGGCGCGCCGCGACGCGCGGTTGTTCCTCGGCGAACGCGATCCTGCGGGCGGCGTCGACGCCTGGGCCGCGCTCGCCGCCGCGCCGCACCTGGCCCGGGCCCGCTCCGCGCGCGGTGCGGGGGATCTCGTCCGAGCCCGCGAGGCAGCCGCCCTCGCCGCCGAGTTCGCGGGCCGCGACGCCGCCGCCCGCGCCCAGATCGATACCTTGATGCTGGAGTTGTCCCGATGAAGTGGTTCGTCCCGTTCGTGGTGGCGTTCGGCCTCGTGCTCGGCGCCTGTTCCCAGGAGCCGCCGAAGCTGGAACCGAAGCAGCAGGAGCCGAAGCAGCAGGAACCGAAGCAGCAGGACCCCCAGGCCCTGCTGAAGGAGATGCTCGCGCAGTTCCAGAAGGAGGGCATCGAGTTCGACCAGAAGGCGCAGACGGTCACGATGCCCGCGTTCGTGAACCGGCCGGAGGACCTGCTCGAGTACCTGCTGATCCACCGGCGCGGCAAGCGGCACGAGGCGATGTTCTACACGAAGTGCAAACCGAGCCTGCTGAACGGCGCCCTGCTGCTGCTCGGGCTCCAGCCGGGCAGGAACGCGAAGGCCGAGGAGATCGTGCCGGCACCGTCGATCGAGGAGATCGAGAAGGGCGCCGAGACGGTCAAGGTCACGCCGCCGCAGGGCATGCCGTTCTGGATGACCGTGCACTGGCAGACGCCGGAGGGACAGCGGGCCGAGTTCTGCGTCGAGGACCTGCTGCTCGACCTGTCGACGCAGAAGCCCGTGGTCGACTGCTCGTGGATCTACCTCGGCGGCCGCATGGCGGCGATCTACCGCAACGAGCCGGAGGTGTTCGTCGCCGACTTCGAGGGCAACCTGATCAGCACCTGCTACATGTATCCCGAGAACCACCTCGCGACGATCTCGCACCAGCTCGGGCGCGACCAGCAGAACTGGTGGTTCACGAACAAGGTTCCGGAGCCGGAGACCGAGGTGCGGATCACGTTCCACCGGCAGGAGTCGAAGCTGCACAAGGAACGCGCGGAGCGGCTGAAGAAGGAAGCGGCGGCCGAGGCGGCGGGCGAGAAGAAGGAGGCGGCGAAGGAGGGCGAGAAGGAAGCGGAGCCGGAACCGCAGAAAGAACGCGGCGGCGGGTAGCCCCGGCCGGGTCATGCGGCTGACGCCAGGTGAGAAGGGGCTCCGCCGCGATCACCGCCTGCATCCCCTCCGTTGCCGCCTGCCCTGGCGTCTCGGCTGGCGTGGAGGCAGGCCACGGCGACGACCTCGGCCCCGAGGACCCTGTGGCGCACGCGGCGGCGCCGTGCATGCGGGCTCGCGTCGCAGTCGCCGCCGGCATGGCACTGCATTGCGGTCCGGACGCGCGCGGGGGTGCCCGGGCCATCACGGTGTGGGTCCCGGGCGGTCTCGGACGTAGCATGGACCTCCTGTTCCCTCGACGGGGTGCTGTCGCAACCTTGCGGAGGCCTCGAATGTCCTGCCCGCGTCTCGCCGTTCTTCCCTTCGGTGTCCTGTTCACCCTCGCCCCGGCCGCCGGCCAGCAACAAGGACCCATCCACCTGGTCTTCGACTGCCACTGCGACCCCACGATCAACTCCGCGCCGCTCTCGGTGAAGCAGGCGACCTACAACCAGTGGATCGCCAACCTCGACTGGGCGCTCGATCAGTGCGACCTCGTCGGTGCCAAGCTGTCCTTCCTCAGCACGGGCTGGTGGATGGAGTTCGTGGCGGCCGGGGGACCTGGCGGCCCGGGCGCGGTGCTCCTCAGGCGGATCTACGACCACGGGGGCCAGATCGGCTCCCACCATCACAGGGAGTATCGCGCGGGAAGCAACAACTGGCCGGATCTGCCGCCGAATGCCACGCTGACCCAGATCCAGGGGTCCTGGAACGACAACATCGCGTGGGTCAACCAGGGCATCACCACCGCCTACAGCGGGACTCCTCCGGAGCCCCTTGCCTCGATCAATGCCGTCAAGGGGGCTCACGTCCCTGGCAACGAACCGGACTTCCACCTGACGATGCAGGCCTTCGGCATGCGCGTGCGCCAAGGAGGGCCCGAGGAGGACTACTACGGCTGGTACGGCCACCACATATGGAATCCGTTCCGGCCATCCCCTCTCAACTACATGGACGAGGATCTGAATGCACCCTTCGTGGTCGTGACCCAGGGTTCGGTCATCGGCGCGGCACCCC
>VGXW01000285.1 GCA_016873195.1 Planctomycetota bacterium
TTTTTCTCGGGCGTCTCGACCACGGCCATCGCGAAGGGACCCTCCATCTCGAACTCCGCGGGCGGCGTGCGCACGACGGTGCAGGTGACGACGGTGCCGCGGCGCGACAGCGCGGTCTTCTCGAAGTCCTCGCCGCGGCACGACGGGCAGACCCGGCGCTGCGGGAACACGACCTTGCCGCAGCGGCGGCAACGACCGGCTTCGAGACGGTAGCGATTCGGGATCTCCCGCCAGTATCTCGGACTCGGCATGGTCAGGCCCTCTCGAGGATGTGCACGACGGAACTGGCGCCCGACCCGCCCATGTTCTGGCACAGGCCGATGCGCGCGCCCTTCACCTGGCGCTTGCCGGCGTCGCCGCGCAGCTGTTCGAAGATCTCGATCGCCTGCGCGATGCCGGTGGCGCCGACCGGGTGACCCTTCGCCTTGAGGCCGCCGCTGGTGTTGACCGGGATGCGGCCGCCGAGCGCGGTCTCGCCCGACGGGGCCGCGCGCGCGCCGAGGCCGCGTTCGACGAGGCCGAGCGCCTCGATGCAGCAGATCTCGGCGATCGAGAAGCAGTCGTGGACCTCGGCGACCTGGATGTCGCGCGGCTCGACGCCCGCCATCGCGTAGGCGCGCACCGCCGACTCGTGCACCGCGTCGAGCCAGGCCGGGTCCTTGCGGTCCGCGAGCGCCATCGACGAGGTCGCCATGCCGCTGCCGCGGATCTTCACGGGCCGGTCGGTGTACTTGCGCGCCTGGTCGAGCGGGCACAGCAGCACCGCGCAGGCGCCGTCGCTGACCGGCGAGCAGTGCAGGAGGCGCAGCGGGTCGGCGACCATCGTCGAGGTCATCACCTCGGCGAGTTCGACCGTGCGCCCGAACTGCGCCTTCTCGTTCAGCGCACCGTGGCGGTGGTTCTTGACGGTGACCGCGGCGAGGTCCTGCTCGGTCGTGCCGTGCGCCGCCATGTGCGCGCGGGCGATCATCGCGTAGAGCCCCGGGAACGTGATGCCCTGGTAGCCCTCGGCCTCCTGGTCGGCGGCGGTCGCGAGCACCGCGGTCGCTTCGGCGCCGTCGGTCATCTTCTCGACCCCGGCGGCGAGCACGAGGTCGCTCATGCCCGAGGCGACCTCGGCGAACGCGGCGCGCAGCGCCGCCCCGCCCGAGGCGCAGGCCGATTCGATGCGCGTCGCGGCGACGCCGGCCATGCCGAGGTGGTCGGCGCACAACGGGCCGAGGTGCTCCTGGCCCACGAACTGGCCGGCCGCCATGTTGCCGACGAAGATCGCGTCGAGCCGGCTCGCGCGCGCGTTCGCCAGCGCCTCGCTCGCCGCCTCCACGAACAGGTCGCGCAGGCTCGACTGCCAGAGCTCTCCGAAGCGGGTCATCCCCGCCGCGACGATCGCCACCGGGCGCATGCCATCACCTCCAGGGTCAGGGACGCGGAAGCCGCGTCAGTCGTTCAGGATGATCTTCTCGCGGAACTTCGCGTACTCGCCGTAGGTCAGGTAGCGGCGCTTGCCGTCGAGCATCGAGCGCACCGTGCGGCCGCGCGCGCGCCGTTCGGGCAGCAGTGCGGTCGCCTCGAAGACGAACGAGTCGCTCGCTGCGCCCGAGCCGAACGAAGTGATCAGGATCTTGTCACCCGGGTTGGCGACGTCGAGCACGGCGGCGAGGCCGGTCGGCGAGGAACCCGAGTAGGTATTGCCCATCGTCGCGACGAGCCAGCCGGTCGCGAGCTGCTCCTTGGTGAAGCCGAGGTCCTTGCCGACCGCGAGCGGGAACTTGCCGTTCGGCATGTGGAAGATCGCGTGGCGGAAGTCGGACGGCTTCATGCCGGTCCGTTCGAGCATCGCGCGCGTCGCCGCGGTGACGTGCTTGAAGTAGGCGGGCTCGCCAGTGAAACGGCCGCCGTGCCGCGGATAGAACTGCCCTTCGCGGCGCCAGAAGTCCGGCGTGTCGGTGGTGAAGCTGCACTGGTCGATCAGCACCGCGAGCAGGTCGGTCTTGCCGAACAGGTAGGCCGCGCCGCCGGCCGAGGCCGAGAACTCGAGCGCGTCGTTGGGCGCGCCCTGCGAGGTGTCGGCGCCGATGCCCATCGCGTACTCGACGCGGCCGCTCTCGACGAGCCCGGCGGCGACGAACATCGCCTCGGTGCCGGCCTTGCACGCGAACTCGAAGTCGGCGACGTGGACCCGCGGGCCGATGCCGAGCGCCTCGGCGACGACGGTGCCGCTCGGCTTGACCGCGTAGGGATGCGACTCGGAACCGATGTAGAGCGCGCCGACCTTCTGCGGGTCGACGCCGGCGCGCGCGAGTGCGTCGCGGCCGGCGGCCACGGAGATCGTGATCGTGTCCTCGTCGAGGCCGGGCACCGACTTCTCCTCGAGCAGGAGGCCGCGGCGGATGCTGGCCGGGTCCTTGCCCCACTGGCGGGCGATCTCCTCGCTGCGGATGCGGTTCCGGGGGACGTACGCGCCGTAGCCGGCTATGCCTGACATGGTCGTGTCCTTCGACTGGACGCGCGCCGACGGGATCAGCGGGCGGGTGTCTGATGCAAACGGCCTCCCGGACCACCCGGGCTGGCAGCGGGCATCCTCCGCACGGCCGACTCCGGGTCAAGGCGTAGTCTCTCAGCATATCGGCCCAGGTCAGCGTGCCCGAACCGGGCGTTTCGCTCGCTCGGCGTGAGCGGCCGTGTTCGGCCGGCTTGCGTCGCAACTGCGACTGACCGCCGCACGATCGCCGGCGGCGACATCGCCGAGGACCTCGTGCGGCGGCGCCGGTGATTGCTCCGTCGCCGGTTCCCGGCCGGGGGTGGCGGAGCAAGTGGCGGATGCGAACCGCGGCGACCCGAGTCCCGTGGAACGTCGGACCGCATAACGACGGTCCTGCGGGTTCGCGCGGGGACACTGTTCGCAGACGAGCCGCCGCACCTGTCCGCCGACCGCCGCGCCAGCCGGAGCACAGCCACGCCGGCCTCCGCCAGTGTTCCTGTTGACGCGGTGGCCGGGCGGGAAGATGGTGGCCGAGCGGCCCCCGGCGATCGGGGCACCGCAGCTCGGACCCCCAACCCAGGCCGCGCGCGGCAGGTGATCGCAGATGGCAGGTTTCGAAGGCATCCAATGGGCTGATCGGCAGATGCGGTTCCTGCTCGGGGAGAAGCAGTTCGATCTGCTCGAGCCGGACTCGAAGGTCCCCGCGGTCTCCCGCTCGATCCACTACGGCCTGTGCCTGTGCTTCGAGGGCATCCGCTTCTTCTGCCGGAAGGGCCGGGACGGGAGGCTCGAAGCCGTGTTCCTGAACCTCGAGCGCAACCTGCAGCGCTTCCGGCGCGGCATCGCCTTCATCCTGGGCAGCACGCAGCAGGCGATGGTGCCGACCGCGGCGGAGCTGACCGACCTGCTGGTCGGCCGGTTCCTGGCGGCGCCCGAGATGCGCGGCTTCCTCGGCCGGATGGCGGAGCTGGGCGCGCAGGGTTACCTGCGGCCGTTCACGGTCGACGAGGAACAGTCGATCGGCGTGACGTTCCCCGGCAAGCCGGGCATCCGCGCCGTCGTCTGCAGCTACGACCGCTACCTCGGCGAACCGTTCGCCGGCGTCGTCGTGCCGCAGCTCGTGCGCGCGGTCGGGGCCAACGGCACCGGGTGCCTGAAGCTCGGCGTCAACTACCTGATGAGCGTCAAGGCCGTCGACGCGGCGAAGAAGGTGCTGCCGCAGGCCGCGTCCGCGCTGTTCCTCGACGACCGCCCGCAGGCGCGGCTCGAGGACCGGGCCGTCACCGAGTGGGACTCCTCGTGCTGCCTCGTCGCGCTGCGCGACGGCACCGTCGTCAAGATCCCCGAGGGCAACCTGATCCTGCCGTCCGTGACCATCGTCGGCATCTGCAGCATTCTGCGGCAGGCGGGCGTGAAGGTGCAGGAGCGGGACGTGACGTTCGGCGAACTCGTCGACCGGGCGAACGCGAACGAGATCGTCGCCGTGTGCAGCATCGGCACGGCCGGGATCCTGAACCGCTGCCAGAAGCTGCTGCTGGCCGACATGCAGGGGAAGATCCGCGGGACGCAGCAGGCCGATCCGGAGCACGAGGTGTATCGGGCGCTCGGCGAGGCCAGGACGACCTACTGGAACATCTACCGGGGCGAGGCCGAGCCGCCGGCGGGCCTGGAGCTGCGGAGGTTCCCGCTCGGGTAGGCGGGGTGGGCAAGACCTCGAGGCGCTCTTCGCGACCGATCCCGCGCCGCCGTGAGTTCCCCCGCGTCCGCCCCTACTGGAACACCTGGTTCCCGTTCACCCCGCCCGGCGTCGCCGCGATCGCGCTCTGCCACGTGAACGCCGCGTACTCGTGTCCGACACCGCCGAGCTGCAGCGAGAAGCCGACCGGCGACGTCGGCGCCTCGCTGACGCCGATGTCGACCGAGGTCCGGCCCGCCGCGGGCCCGTCGATCGCCAGGAACGCGCCTTCGTAGCTCAGGAACTGCACGACCTTGCCGCTCGGCGCGACGAGCGCGATCCCGTCGGGTGAGCCGTTCTGCAGGCCGGGGAACAGGAACGCCATCGCACCATAGCCGTTCTGCTGGCTCGGGATCGACCCGCGCAGGCCGATCTGCGCGTAGGTGCGGCCGGTGGTGCCGTCGTAGGCGACGAGCGACCAGCCATCGAGCTTCGCCCCGCGCGTGCCCGCGACCTCGACGAGCTCGTTCACATCCGTACCGCTGTTGTCGTAGTGCAGCTCGTTGATCCAGACGTCGAAGTCGCGGCGCACCGCGCATTGGCCCTGGAACACGCAGGCGACCCACTCGGGATGATCGATGAACGGATTGCGGTTGCCCTGGAACGAGAAGACCGCGTTGTTGCGCGCCATCTCCTTGCCATCCACCGGGTCCTGCGCGTGCCACAGCAAGAGCGTGCTGAGCTTGCCCATGTACGCGACGCCCGTCGTGTTGGTGCCCGTCGCGCTCGCCGCGATCAGGTTGAGGTTGTCGGTGAGCTGCAGGTCGGGCTCGGGCAGGTTGGTGACGCCGTGCAGACCGCCCTCGTAGCGCACGTCCATGTAGAACAGCGCGCGCGCGACGTCGCCCTTGCGCCCGTTCCCCGTCTGCCAGCCGCCGAGCGCCGACGACGACTCGGTCCAGTTGGAATTGCCCGGGAACGTGCCGCTGCCGCCGCCCTGGCCCGCGTTCGCCAGCGTCGGCCACTCGGCCCACGTGCCGAGCCCGTCCGCGAACGGCTTGTTGGCGCGCGCGCCGTTGTAGCTGATCGCCGACAGGAACAGGTGGTGGCAGTCGTTGTGCGGGTAGCTGTTCGGCTCGTTGGGGAAACCGTAGGAACGTGGCCAGCTGTGCTCGCGGTCGTAGTTCGTGTTGCCGCCGCCGGCCTTGGCGAACGCCGCGTTCTGGTAGACGTCGAGGATCTGCGCGCTGTTCGTCGGGTGCTGGTCGGCGAGTTCGAGGATATCCCAGGTGTCCGTCGTCGACGCCGTGTAGGGGAAGCGCACGTGGTCGTCGATCACCGCGTGCAGCGTGCTGCGCAGCAGGGCCGGCGTGCTCGTGTCGACGCTCAGGTAGTAGGTCGGCGGCGCCTGGGCCGCGGCGGCGGCGGTGAGCCCGGCGACTACACCGAGCAGGATCGGCAGCGGGACAGGGTGGCGCATGCGGCCGACATGGTAGCGGCCACGGCCGCGGGGCGGTTGCACCGACATTGCGCTCGGACGTTCGTGCCGGGACATTCCCCGCATGCGAACGGCCCGATGCGTCCTGTTCGGCATCCTCGGCGCTGCCACCGCTGCACCGGCGCAGACGCTGATCTGGCCCGGCGAGGCGATCGCTACCATCGAGGCGGCGCACCTGCGCGCGTTCGTGCCCGCGGCGCAGGCCGAACGGTTGCGGCCCGTCGTCGCGCGCGCCGACCAGCTCTACGCCCACATGCGCAACGACGCCGGTCTCGTCGGCGGCGACCGCGTGCGGCTCCTGCTCGGCGATTGGGTGGACGGCCACGACGGCTACTCGTTCGTCGTGCCGTTCCCGCTCGTGCAGGTGGAACTCGCGCCGGCGGAGCCCGAGTCGACGATCTTCAGCGGCGGCTTCGACCTCGAGCGCACGCTCGTGCACGAGTTCGCGCACCAGCTCGCCAACGACCGCAACCACGGGTTCCGCGGCGTGCTCGAGACGGTGTTCGGCCGCGTGCTGCCCAACGACGCCCTGAGCCTGCTGCTCTGGTACCTGTCGACGCCCGCGCACCAGACGATGCCGCGCTTCTGGCAGGAGGGCATCGGCATCTGGGCCGAGACCGCCTATGCCGACCCGGCGAGCCCGTGGGCGGGCCGCGGCCGCGACCCGCTGACGCACAT
>VGXW01000286.1 GCA_016873195.1 Planctomycetota bacterium
GAGCGTCGACAAGAAGGTCCCGATCGCCAGGTTCGGAGGAGCGGCATGACAGACCCTGGCAGCCGCCGTGCCGCAGTCGCCCGGCGGTTGCGTGGCTGCCCCGTTGCATGAGGCCGCTCCCGGCCTGCCACCTGCCGCTACCTCGAGTCCGCTGCCCGCCCGCCCCAGTGCGCTTGCGCAGACGACACCGGACCAGGACGCTTGCCGCCATGTCCGCCTCCTACCGCGCCCCGCGGGGCAAGACCCTCTCCTGCGCGAACTGGCAGATCGAAGCCGCGTTCCGCATGGTGCAGAACAACCTCGACCGCGAGGTCGCCGAGGAGCCCGAACGGCTGATCGTCTACGGCGGGCTCGGCAAGGCGGCGCGCAATCCCGAGGCGCTGCAGCGGATCCTCGCCACGCTGCGGCGGCTCTCGCCCGACCAGACCATGCTCGTGCAGTCGGGCAAGTGCGTCGGCGTGTTCCGCACGCACCCCGACGCGCCGCGCGTGCTGCTCGCCAACAGCAACCTCGTCGGCGACTGGGCCAACTGGGACGAGTTCCGGCGGCTCGACAAGCTCGGGCTCATCATGTACGGCCAGATGACCGCCGGCTCGTGGATCTACATCGGCAGCCAGGGCATCGTGCAGGGCACCTACGAGACCTTCGTCGCGGCCGGCAAGCGCCACTTCGGCGGCGACCTGAGGGGGAAGCTCGTCGTCACGGCGGGCCTCGGCGGCATGGGCGGCGCGCAGCCGCTCGCGGTGACCATGGCCGGCGGCGTCTGCCTCGCGGCGGACGTCGACCGCGCGCGCATCGAGAAGCGCCTGCAGACGAAGTACCTCGACGAACTGATCGTGGACCCGCAGCAGGCGCTGCGGGCGGCGCTGGCGAAGCAGGCGCAGGGTCTGCCGTGGTCGATCGGCGTGCCGTGCAACGCGACCGAACTGCTCGCGGTCGTGCGCGACAGCGGCACGGTGCCCGACCTGTTGACCGACCAGACCTCGGCGCACGACATGCTGGCCGGCTACGTGCCCGACGGTCTGTCGCTGCAGCAGGCGAAGGACCTGCGCGAGCGCGATCCGAAGGCCTACCTGCGGGAGTCGCGCCGCACCGTCGCGAAGCACGTGTCGCTGATGCTCGACCTGCAGGAGCGCGGCGCGATCACCTTCGACTACGGCAACAACATCCGCACCGAGGCGCGCGACGCCGGCGTCGCCGAGGCGTTCCGCATCCCGGGCTTCATCCCCGCCTACATCCGCCCGCTGTTCTGCGAGGGCCGCGGCCCGTTCCGCTGGGTCGCGCTGTCGGGCAACCCCGCCGACATCGCGCGCACCGACCGGCTCGCGCTCGATCTGTTCGGCGACAACCCGTCGCTGCGCACGTGGCTCGAGAAGGCGCAGCGGAAGATCGCCTTCCAGGGCCTGCCGGCGCGCATCCTGTGGCTCGGTTACGGCGAGCGCGCGCGCTTCGGGCTCGCCGTCAACGACCTCGTCGGCAAGGGCGAACTCGAGGCGCCGATCGTGTTCGGCCGCGACCACCTCGACTGCGGCTCCGTCGCGTCGCCCTACCGCGAGACCGAGGCGATGCAGGACGGCAGCGATGCGATCGCCGACTGGCCGCTGCTCAACGCGATGCTCAACGTCGCGTCGGGCGCGACCTGGGTGTCGATCCACCACGGCGGCGGGGTCGGCATGGGCAAGTCGATCCACGCGGGCCAGGTCACGGTCGCCGACGGCACGCCAGCGGCCGCGGCGCGCATTCAGCGCGTGTTCACGTGCGACCCGGGCATCGGCGTCGTACGGCACGCCGACGCGGGCTACCCGGCCGCCATGGCCTTCGCGCGGGCGAACGGCATCGACGGCGGCGGCTGACCGGGCGCGCTGTTTCGGTGGTTGCCGGGCAGCGCTGTCGCTATAGGAGGGTGCTGGCGGTCCGCGCACGGATGCCCGATGGCATGCGCGGTTCCGGGCCCCGGCGCAGGGCCGGAAACCGCCGCCGCCGCCGTTCCCGCGCCGCGTTGCCACGTCCCGACAAGTCGCCGCCGCGCGCGGTCCGAAAGAAGGGCCGAGCGCTCCGATCCGATGTTCCGCCGCAAGCAGGCCAACGAAGCCCAGGACCACGGGGCAGCCCCCGAGGAGATGGTCGTCATCGTCGACCAGGCGGTGAACCCGTACCTCGTGCTGTTCCACGAGCCGGCGGGCTACCGCGCCGAGCAGGTGCGCGCGCTGCGCAACCGGCTCGTGGCGCTGAACCCGGACGGCGAGCCGAAGACGCTGGTGGTCACCTCGGCCGTGCGCGGCGAGGGCAAGACCGTCGCGGCGCTGAACCTCGCGATGGCGTTCGCGGAGCTGGAGCGCCAGCAGGTCGTCGTCGTCGAGGCCGACCTGCGCCGGCCGGCCTGCGAGCAGTACCTGAACCTGAACCCCGGCCCCGGGCTCAGCGAGGTGCTGCTCGGCACGGCGCCGCTCGAACGCGCGCTGCGGCCGGCGGGCTTCCGCCGCCTGATGCTGCTCGGCGCGGGCGCGCGCGTGCCGAACCCCGCCGAGGTGCTCGGGGCGTCGCGCATCGACGAACTGTTCCACCGGCTCAAGGAGCGCTTCCAGTACGTGGTGGTCGACACGCCGCCGGTGCTGCCGTCGACCGACGCCGGCGTGTTGGCGGCGCGCGCCGACGGCACGCTGCTGGTCGTGCGCCTCGAACGATCGATGAGGAAGCAGACGCGCGAGGCCTTGCGCGTGGTGCAGGACATGGGCGGCAACGTGCTCGGCACGTTCGTCACCGAACTGCGCGGCCAGGACCCGGACAGCGACCGGCGGCTCGCCGACGAGCCGGAGCCGCCGGCGGAGCAGTGATGGGCGGCTTCAAGGAGAGCCTCGCGGCAGCCGTCCGGCAGATGGCGTTCCGGACCTCGCTCGACAGCCTGAAGAAGAAGGGCGTGCAGCAGGTCTCGGTGCTCGGCATCGACCGCATCGTCGCGCTGGTCGAGGCCGCGGTGCACCGGAGCCTGCGCAGCCACCTCGTCGGCATCGAGCGCGAGGCGGTCGCCGACGCGACGAAGGAGGAGTTCCTGCGGCTGCTGCGCAGCAACGAGGACCTGCAGCGGCAGAAGAGCGAGATCGAACGGCTCAAGGAACGCGCCGAGGAGGAGATCGACGGCCTGCGGCGCGAACTCGCGACGCGGCACCAGGAGCTGCAGCTGCGGCTCGAGCAGGGCGCGCAGGCGGTCGCGGACCGCTACGAGGGCGAGAACGCCGCCATCGCGCAGCGCGTCGGCGAGGTGCTGCGCAGCCTGGCCGGCGCGGGGGCGCCGACCGTGGCGGACGCCGAGGCGCGGGTCGTCGAGCTCGTGCTGGACGTCGTCTCGGGCGAGCGCCGGTCCGCCGAGGAGGCGCGCGCGGCGCTGCGCGACCGCGAGGTCGAGAACTTGCAGCGGCGCATCCGGAAGCTCAACGACGCGCTCGGGCAGACCGAGCAGCGTCTGCAGGAAGTCGCGGCGATGAAGTCCGTCGACGACGGCATCTCGTCGATCTACCGCGAAGTGCAGGGACTGCGGCCCGGCGAGGTCCAGGCGCAGAAGAAGAAGGAACTCATGGCCGAGATCTTCAAGGCCAACCTCGAACTGCAGAGGAAGCTCGAGGGTTGACCGGCGAGGCCACCAGAAGGAACCGAACGATGACCGAATCCAAGCAGAAGGACCATGGCGTGCTCTACATCGGGATGGACCTCGGCACCTCGCGCACGTCCATCTCGGCCAGCAACGGCGTCCGCGAGACCATCTTCTCGGTGGTCGGCTACCCGAAGGACGTCGTGAGCCAGAAGCTGCTCAAGAAGGACGTGCTCTACGGCAAGGAGGCGATCGACAAGCGGCTGTCGCTGAAGGTCTACAAGCCGCTCGAGAAGGGCGTGCTCAAGTACACCGGCGACGCCGCGATGGACGGCGAGGCCAAGGCGAACCTCAAGGCCGCGCAGGACCTGATCGGCGAGGCGATCCGGCACGCCAGGCCGCGCAAGGACGAACTCGTCTACTGCGTGATCGGCGCGCCGGCCGAGGCCTCGGTCAAGAACCGCGCGGCGATCGTCGAGGCGGCGCGCGCACACGTCGACTCCGTGATGCTGTGCAGCGAGCCGTTCTCGGTCGCCTACGGCCTCGACTGGCTCGAGGACGTGCTCGTGATCGACATCGGCGCGGGCACCACGGACCTCTGCCGCATGCACGGCACGATGCCCGAGGAGACCGACCAGGTGATGTACGACGTCGCCGGCGATGCCGTCGACGCCGAACTCGCGCGGCTGGTCGCCGAGAGTTGCCCCGGCGCGCAGTTCACGGTGCAGATGATCAAGGAGATCAAGGAGCGCTACGGTTTCGTCGGCGATTCCGCCGAGCGCGCCGTCGTCGAGTTGCCGGTCGCCGGCAAGCCGACGACGTTCGACCTGACGCAGCAGATCGGCAAGGCCTGCTCGATCCTGATCGACCCGATCCTGAAGGGCATCACGAAGCTCGTCGCGACGTTCGACCCCGAGTTCCAGCAGAAGCTCAAGAACCGCGTGCTGCTCGCCGGCGGCGGGTCGATGGTCAAGGGCCTCGACTCGGCGGTCGAGAAGGCGATGCGCGAACGGCTCGGCGGCGGCAAGGTCGTCCGCATCGAGGAGCCGATCTACGGCGGCGCCAACGGGGCGCTGAAGATCGCGCACGACATGCCGGCCGACTACTGGGAGCAGCTCAAGTAGCCGCGCCCCGCGCGGGTCAGACCACGCCGTACTCGTCCTGCAGGATCCGGCGCAACTCGTAGAAGTCGCGGATCTCGTGGGTGGGCTTCGTCGCGCCCTCCTCGTCGGCGTGCCGGCCGCTGCGGCGGATCCGCACCGTCGACCAGCCCTCGCTGTTGCACGGGTCGATGTCGTGCAGCGGGTTGTCGCCGACGTAGAGGCAGCGGTCGGCCGCGAGCTTCAGGCGCTGCAGCACGCGGCGGTAGAGCTTGCCGTTCGACTTGCTGAAGCCGACCTGGTCGGTGAAGAAGATCGCCGACGGGGTCAGGAACTCGAGCACCTCGAGGCGCACGAGCTTCTCCGCCTGCTTGATCGTGATGCCCGCCGAGACGATGCCGCGGATCAGCGACGTGCCGGCCAGCCACTGCAGCACCTCGTAGACGTCGTCGTAGACCTTGAGTTCGCGCCACTTGGTCGCGTGGTAGGCGACCACGCCGGCGGCCACGATCACGGCGCGGTTGTGCCCTTCGTAGGCCTCCGGTCCGAGCCGGTCGAGCACCTTGTCGAAGTGGCCGCCGTAGTTGCTCGAGAACTCGCCGATGACCTCCTCGAGCTCGCGGATCGCCTCGGCCCGCTCGATGCGCAGGCCGGCGCGGATCATCGCGTCGACCGCGCTGCGGCGCGCCTTGTCGGCGAAGACCGACGTCGAGAACAGGGTGTCGTCGATGTCGAAGAAGATCGCTTCGAGCGGTTTGGTCACGCTGGAGTTGTCCGGGATCGGCGCCCAGGGAGACCGGCGCTCAGGGGCGCGCAGGTCTCACCTGCGCACCTGTTCGACGATGTCCGTGATCTGGGCGCGGACCATCACCATCAGGCTGCGGTTCTCGTCCGCCGAGCCCTCCTGCTTGAACAGGAAGGAGATCAGCGGCAGGCGCGCGAGCAGCGGGATCTCGGCGCGGCGCTCCTTGGTCAGCGTCTGACGCAGGCCGCCGAGCAGGACCGTGCCGCCGTCCGGCACCTTCGCGGTGGTCGAGAAGTTCGTGACCGTCAGGTTCGGCAGTTGCAGCGTGACCGGCAGCGTCGAACCGGCCAGCGACGTCGTGAACGTCGGGATCGGGCGCGTGAGTTCCGCGACGGTCGGGTTCAGGTTCAGGATGATGTACTTGCGGTCGTGCTGGATGACCGGCTGCACGTCGAGCACGATGCCGTCCTGGATCACGTCGACCTTCGGGTCGGCGATGAACGCGGCCTGGGCGACCTCGACGTCGAAGTCGCGCACGTAGGCCGTCTGGTTGATCACCGCGACGTGCCCGCGCTCGCGGTTCAGCACCGAGAGGATCTGGCTGTTCATCATCTCGGCGTCCTGCTGCTTCTCGACCGCGCGCAGGATCAGGTTGAGCTGCGTGTCGTCGAGCAGGGTCCAGCCAGCCGTCAGGCCGCCGGTCGGCGTCAGCACGCGGCTCAGGTCGCTGCCGAAGTAGTTCTCGGTGCGCGCGCGGATGTCGCCGTCGCCACCGTCGTTGAAGAACGCGCCGGCCAGCGGGTTGGCCGCCGGGTCGCCGGTGCCGGCGTTGTCGAGGCCGCGCGAGGCGTTGTTCTGCAGGCCGTTGCTGACGTCGTCGAGCGTGACCGTGGGGC
>VGXW01000287.1 GCA_016873195.1 Planctomycetota bacterium
GGGGGGGAGAGGGTGGCGGGGATCGTATGCCCAAGGCACAAGCGCGCGAAGGGGGGGGTACCGCACCGGCCTCGGGCCGAGAACGCCACGGGCCCGGGGCCGCGCGGTCCACCGGGCCCGGTCTGCGCGGCACCCCGGTGCGGGGTGCGCGCGCGCGGTCAGGTCACGGGTCGATGCCGATCATGTTCGCGATGTGGTTCGACACCGTCAGCCCGCCGGGCTGCGTGCCGTCGAGCACGAACCACTGGCCGTAGATCTTCAGGCCGTCGTAGGTGGCGCTGTTCGGGATCGAGATCGAGTGGGTCGCGGTGCCCGAGCCGCTGGTCAGCATGAACAGCGTCGTCGGCAGGTCGTGCCACTGGTAGCAGTTCGTGAACCCGTAGCTGGTCAGCGACAGGCCGCCGTTGATCGGCGCGAAGCCGAGGCCGATGATCGCCGGCGCAGCCGCGGGCGCGTTGGCGAGGCTGTAGTGGGCGAAGGCGCCGCGGTTCGGCGTGCCAACGTGTGTGGCCGCCAGCGGGCCGCAGCTGGTGCCGAACTCGGTGCCGACCGCGCAGTTGAAGTTCACGCGCATGCGCGAGGCGGCGTTGCCGAGGGTGCCGGTCGCCGGCGGCGCGCCGAACAGCCAGCCGTAGGCGTAGAGCCGCTGCTCGCCGCCGCGGTGGAAGCCGGCGTTCGCGGTGTTGTGGTTGGCGAGCGCGTAGACCTCGACCACCACGTCGGACGTGCCGTTGTAGACGAACGGCGTCTGCAGGCCGATCTCGGTCCAGGTGTTGGCGGTCACGTGCCACGTGTAGTTGCTGGCGTTCAGCACGGTGATCGGCGTCGGCAGGTTGGTCGCGAACGTCGTCGACATCGTGTGGCCCGCGGGCACGTGCGACATGCGGACGCGCAGATCGCGGTTCCAGTGGCGCCCGGTCGAGCCGGCCGAGAAGGCGAGCCCGTGGATCGTGCCGGCGGCACCGAGGTCCTCGCGGCGCAGGATCGTCTGGTAGAGCTGGTTGGTCCAGGTGCTGTCGTCGCGGCGGTACTGGAACGTCATGTTCGCGACGCGCGGGCTGAACACCAACCCCGTGAACGGCACGTTGGTGGCCGAGCCGCACGCGACCGCGAGGTCGGCGTTGTTGTAGTTCTCGTTGCTGCCGTTGCCGTTCGTGTAGTGGTGGCGGAAGTTGCGCGCCACGATGGCGAAGCCGTAGGTGAGGCCAGCGCTGAGGGGGATCGGCGTGTCGAAGTCGATCGGGCTGCCGAGGTCGACGCCGGCCGCGGTGCCGTGGCCGGCGGTCATGGCGGTCCAGCCCGCGCTGCTGCCTTCGTTGCCGGCGTAGGTGCCGGAGCGCCGGTAGACGTCCAGGTGCAGGGCCGTGCCCGCGGTGGCGTTGGTGTTGACTTCGAGCCCGGTCAGGTAGGTGTTGCTGGTCGGGTTGAGATCGAAGTAGATCGCGCCGCCGACGGCGCCGTTGTTGTTGCTCGCGAACACGGTCGACAGCGTGCTCGGGCCCGAGGTGCCGAACGGAATCGTGTTGATGGTGCCGGTCGGGCTCGTGTCCGGGATGTAGCGCGCGCAGCCGGAGCCGAACTGCTGGCGGCCGCCGTTGACGACCAGCGCGTAGGTCGCGTCGATCGCCGCGGTGGCGGGGTGCGCGTCCTGCGCGATGGTCGGGGCGGTGATCTCGATGCGCCACAGGCCCGCCGCCGGGTTGTCGACGAGCACGCACTCGACGGTGTCGAGGGTGTTGGCCGCGCCGCCGGTCGCGGAGACGTTCGTCTGGGCGGCGCCGGACAGGCCGACGTTGCCCCAGTAGGCCGTCGTGCCGTTCGGGTGGATCACGCGCAGGGTCAGGTCGTTGATGCGGGCGATCGCCGCGGCCGGGTTGCCGGCCGGATCCACGTAGCTCATGCAGACCCTCAGCGAGGTCTCGCCGGTCATCACGCTGACGAGGTAGCTGTGCGTGGCACCCTGCGTGATCGGCGCGTCCTCGGGCACGATGAAGAAGCGCTCGCGCCGGTCGTAGAGGTTCGCGAGATCGGGGAAGCCCCAGCCCACCCGCTCGCGGCGGTTGTCGGTCGGCGTGGGCGTGTAGAGACGGGACGACGCGAGCTGCAGCGCCTTCAGGGTCTGCGCGAGCGGCCGGTTCGTGAACCGGTTGGCCACGGTCGGCGCGGCGGGCAGCGGGTTGTTGAAGATGCCGTCCGTGTACATCTGGATCGCCAGCGCGCCGTGGCCGGCGACGATCCCGTTGCCCGCCGAGGTGCCGGCGAAGTTCCCGTAGTGGTTGCCCGAGGCGTACCCCGCGGCACCGGTGCGGTCCGACACCCAGACAAGGTCCCCGTAGCCGACCAGGTCGGGCTTCAGGCGACCGTCCTGGGCCGGGCCGCCGGAGCCGCCGCTGACCCCCGAATCGTCGGATGGGTCGCTGTTGTCGAAGTGGCGGATGCTGCTGACGGTGATCACGTTCTTCGCCCAGGCCTCCGGCCGGGAGTTCAGGCTGGAGGTGTCACCCATGCTCTGAAACCACGGGATGCGGTGCACGAAGACGATGTCGTCGGTCTGGGCCGAGATCGACGTGTAGGCGGTCGTGAGCGCGTTGCCCCACGATGCGGTCGTGAACATGCAGTTGTGGGTGTTGACGACCTCGGCGATCACGCCGTGGCGCGACCAGCCGGGGGTCACCGTCGTGAAGTTCGTGGAGAAGCCGACCGCGGCCGGCGCCATGCCGCGCGCGTTGGGGTGGCTCGTGCCGTTGCCGAACACGATGCCGGCGACGCAGTGGCCGTGCGTGTCGGGCGCGCCGCTGCTGAGCACGTTGGTGATCGGCGTCGTGAAGTCCGGGTGCGTCGCCTCGACGCCCTCGTAGACGTGGCCGCGCACGCCGGTGCCCGTATAGCCGGCGGCGGCCTCGATGGCGTTCGCGCCGCCCTGGATGCGCGCGTTGTTCATGTCCTGGCCGAGCGTGGTCCAGCGGTCGACGAAGAGCACCTCGTCGAAGCGGGCGACCTGCAGCAGCTGAGCGCCGGTGAGTTCGGCCGTGAACAGGAGGCTGCCCTCGTGCCGGTCGACGACCGTGCCGCCGACGGCCTGGATCCGGGCCGCGAGCGCGTCCTTCTGCTTGCGCTTGTCGGCCATCACGAGGTTGTACTTGCGCGCCGGGATCCGGGCGCCGGACAGGTGCTCCTGCAGCAGGAAGCCCTCGAGGCGGTAGGCGGGCTCGTAGGGGCCGACCCAGCGCACGTTGCGCAGCGCCGCGACGGCGGTCGCCGTCGCCTGGCTCATGCGCACGACGTAGCCGTCGTTGGGCAGGAAGATCACGATCGTGCCGCCGGAACCGCGGACCGCGTCGCGGTCGGCATCGGTCGCCGGGCCGGGGAACTGCACGATCCACAGGTTCGTGTCGATGGCGCTGCGCAAGGTGGCGGGCACCTCTGGCACGGTGAGCCGCGGATCGAAGGAGGCGTAGCGCAGCAGGACGCGGTGCTCCGAGGAGGGAGCGCTCCGGTCGCCGTCGACCTGGGCGGCCGACGAGACGGCCGGCACCAGAGTGGCGAGGAGCAGCAGCGAAGAACGGATCGAGGGCATGGTTTGCTCGTTCGTGGTAGGGAAGGGCCTCCGGCCAGCAGCCGGCCGGCCGCAGAGACCATTGTAATGGGGGGCGGCCAGGGCCCGGGAGCCCGCCGGCGGCAGTCGATCGCCGCGCCGGGACGGCCGGAAAACACAGCGGGCCCGATGGACCGCAGGGTCCACCGGGCCCGCAGCGCACCGCGCGAGCGCGCGGGCTGCGACGGGTCAGGTCACACGTCGATGCCGATCTGGTTGGCGATGTAGTTCGACATCGTCAGCCCGCCGGGCTGCGTGTTGTCGAGCGCGAACCACTGGCCGAGGATGCGCAGGCCGTCGTAGGCCGGGGTGTTCGGGATCGAGATCGCGTGCGTCGCGAAGCCCGAGCC
This sequence comes from Planctomycetota bacterium, assembly GCA_016873195.1. GTDB lineage: Bacteria > Planctomycetota > UBA1135 > UBA1135 > UBA2386 > VGXW01. Next base: position 3,946 of record VGXW01000287.1, read on the forward strand.
GCTGGTCAGGTAGAACAGCGTGACCGGCAGATCGTGCCACTGGAAGCAGTTCGTGAACCCGAAGTTCGTCAGCGACAGGCCGCCGTTGATCGGCGCGAAGCCGAGGCCGATGATCGCGGCCGCGTTCGCGGGCGCGTTGTTGAGGTCGAACCACGCGACGCCACCGCGGTTCGGCGTGCCCCAGAAGGTGGCCTCGAGCGGGCCGCAGCTGGTGCCGAAGTTGGTGCCGAGCGCGCAGTTGAAGTTCACGCGCATGCGCGAGGCCGCGTTGCCGAGGGTGCCGGTCGCCGGCGGCGCGCCGAACAGCCAGCCGTAGGCGTAGAGCCGCTGCTCGGTGCCGCGGTTGAAGCCGGCGTCCGCGGTGTTGTGGTTGGCGAGCGCGTAGACCTCGACCACCACGTCGGAGGTGCCGTTGTAGGCGAACGGCGTCGACAGCCCGATCTCGGTCCAGGTGTTGGCGGTGACGTGCCAGGTGTAGTTGCTCTGGTTCAGCACCGTGACCGGCGCCGGCAGGTTGGTGGCGAACGTCGTCGACATCACGTAGCCCGCGGGCACGTGCGACATGCGGACGCGCAGATCGCGGTTCCAGTGGCGCCCGGTCGATCCGGCCGAGAAGGCGATGCCGTTGATCGTGCCGGCGGCACCGAGGTCCTCGCGGCGCAGGATCGTCTGGTAGAGCTGGTTGGTCCAGGTGCTGTCGTCGCGGCGGTACTGGAACGTCATGTTCGCGACGCGCGGGCTGAACGGCGAGCCTGTGAACGGCACGTTGGTGGCCGAGCCGCACGCGACCGCGAGGTCGGCGTTGTTGTAGTTCTCGTTGCTGCCGTTGCCGTTCGTGTAGCGGTGCTCGAAGTTGCGCGCCACGATGGCGAAGCCCCAGACGCCGGGGCTGATCGGGATCGGCGTGTCGAAGTCGATCGCGCTGCCGACGTTGAGGCCGGCGGCGGTGCCGTGGCCGGCCGTGTAGGCCGTCCAGCCGGCGGTGCTGCTCTCGTTGCCGGCGTAGGTGCCGGAGCGCCGGTAGACGTCCAGGTGCAGGGCCGTGCCCGCAGTGACGCTGGTGTTGATCTCGAGCCCGGTCAGGTAGGTGTTGCTGGTCGGGTTGAGATCGAAGTAGATCGCGCCGCCGACGGCGCCGTTGTTGTTGCTCGCGAACACCGTCGACAGCGTGCTCGGGGCCGAGGTGCCGAACGGGATCGTATTGATCGTGCCGGTCGGGCTCGTGTCCGGGATGTAGCGTGCGCAGCCCGAGCCGAACAGGCGGCGGCCGCCGTTGACGACGAGCGCGTAGGTGGCGTCGGTCGCCGCGGTGGCGAGGTGCGCGTCGGTGTTGATGTCCGGCGCGGTGATCTGGATCGTCCAGTTGCCGGCGGCCGGGTTGGCGACGAACACGCACTCGACGGTGTCGATCGTGTTGGCGGCGCCGCCGGTCGACGACCAGTTCGCGGTCGACAGGCCGACGTTGCCCCAGTAGGCGGTCGTGCCGTTCGGGTGGATCACGCGCAGGGTCAGGTCGTTGATGCGGTCGATCGCCGCGGCGACGACGCCCTGCGGGTCGAGGTAGGTCATGCAGACCTTCAGCGACGTCTCACCGTTCAGCACGCTGACGAGGTAGGTGTGCGTACTGCCCTGCGTGATCGGCGTGTCCTCGGGCACGATCATCATGCGCTGGCGGCGCGTGTACATCGTGTTGAGGTTCGCGTAGCCCCAGCCGGCCTGCGCGCGCGTCGCCTGCGCGATCGGGTAGAGCGTCGCGTTGGCGATCTGCAGCGCCTTCAGCGTCTGCGCCAGCGGCCGGTTCGTGAACCGGTTGCCCACGGTCGGCGAGGCCGGCAGTGGGTTGTTGAAGATGCCGTCGGTGTACATCTGGATCGCGAGCGCGTTGTTGCCCGCGGTGATCGGCGTGGCGCCCGACGTGCCGCCGAAGTTCTGGTTGGAGTTGCCGGGCTCGTAGCCAGCCGCACCTGTGCGGTCGGAGGTCCAGATCTCGTCGTAGAAGCTGCAGAGGTCGGGCTTCAGACGGCCGTCGGCGGCCGGGCCGATCGACGCGGCCGTGCCCAGACCACCCGCCGGCCAGGAGGCCCAGAGGTCGTCGCCGGGGTTGGCGTTGTTGTAGTGGCGCAGTGCGCCGACCGAGATCAGGTTCTTGGCCCACGCCTGCGGCCGCGAGTTCTGGTTGCCCGTGTTCGACTGGCTCTGCGTCCAAGGGATCCGGTGGTCGAACACGATGTCGTCGGCGTCGGCCGAGTCCGACGTGTAGGCGGTCGTCTGCGTGTTGCCCCACGACGCGGTCGTGAACATGCACTGGTGCACGTTGACGACGTCGCCGATCACCTGGTTGCGCGACCAAAA
>VGXW01000288.1 GCA_016873195.1 Planctomycetota bacterium
GCCGAGGCCCTCGAGTTCCCCCGCGGCGGGCAGCGAGAGCGACCCGGTCGACCCGGCCGTGATCTCGTGCAGCGCCGTGCCGCCGGCGACCTGCAGGCCGCCGTTCGGCGAGCACCACGCGCGCGGTGCGGCGCCCGCGGCGTTGCCGAGCGCGTGCTCGGTGACGGCCCCTTCGCGGACGGTGAACGCGGAGGTGAAGTCGGCGAGCAGCCGCGCGCCGCCCTGGCCCAGGATGCCGGCGGCGAGCCGCACCCGCATGCGCCCGCCGCGCGGCAGGTCGCGGAACGGCCGCCAGCGCCACGTGCGCCCGTCGACGGACACGTCGATCTGACCCGGCAGGGGGCCCGCGCCGTCGTCGACGGTGAAGTCGTCGAAGGTGATCCCGTAGGCCGGCAGACCGAAGGTCGCGGTCACCTCGGCGCGCGGCTCGACCGCCTCGGCGCCGTCGCGCGGGGCGACCGCCAGCACAGGCAGCGGCACGGTCGCGGCCGGCGCCACCGGGTGGTTGCCGGAGCAGGCGCAGAGGAGCAGCAGGAGAGAGAACAGGGCGGGCTTTGCCATGGGCATCCTCACGGTCAGCTGTGCTCCTTGGTAGCAGGCGGGTTGCCGCGCGACCAGCCCTGGCGCCACCGGCGGGGCTGGTGAACTCGCGCGCGGCTGGAGCGGCCACCGTCCCGCGCGGCTGGGCGACCACGCGTCGTTTCGGGGCGTCAACGCCGCGCGACCCTGGTAACCTGCCGCCGCCATGGAAGCTCCGCGCAAGGGCAAGCTGGCGCTGCCGACCCGCATCCTGCTCGGCCTCCTGCTCGGCGCCGCCGCCGGCGTCACGCTGAACCTGCTGCTCGAGCCCGGCTCGCCGAGCCACGGTTTCGTCGCCGGCTTCGACGCAAACGTCGCCTACCCGATCGGCAGGCTGTTCCTGAACCTGCTGTTCATGGTCGTGGTGCCGGTGGTGTTCTGCTCGCTGTTCCTCGGCGTGGCCGGGCTCGGCAGCCTGCAGACGCTCGGCCGGCTCGGCGGGCGCACGCTCTTGTGGTTCCTCGGCACCACGGTCATCGCGGTGCTGCTCGGCCTCTTCCTGGTCCACACCGTGCAGCCCGGCCGTCGCATCGATCCCGAGGCCGCGCAGAAGGTGCAGGCGCGCTACGCCAAGGACGCCGCCGCGCGCATCGACCAGGGCAAGCAGGCCAGCGCCTTCACCGTCGACTCGCTGGTCGCGCTCGTGCCGACCAACGTGGTCGAGGCCGCCGCGGACAACAAGAAGATCCTCGGCCTGATCTGCTTCGCGCTGCTGCTCGGCGCCGCGGCGACCCGGGCGCCGCCCGAGCGCACCCAGGTGCTGCGCCAACTGCTGCAGAGCGTCTACGAGCTGTGCGTGCGCGTGCTCGGCTGGGCGATGCAGCTCGCTCCCTACGGCGTCGCCGGCCTGATCTTCCACGCCACCTTCGGGCTCGGTTTCGACATCATGAAGCTCGTGCTGTGGTACTTCGGCACGGCGATGGCCCCCCTCGTGATCCACCAGCTCGTGGTGATCACCGCACTGGCCTGGGGCTTCGCCGGCGTGCGCCCGGGCCGCTTCTACCGCGGCTGCAAGGCGCTGATCGTCACCGCGTTCTCGACCTCGTCGTCGAACGCGACCATGCCGACCACGATCCGGACGGCCACCGACGAGTTCGGCGCGCCGGCCGAGGTCGCCGGCTTCGTGATCCCGCTCGGCGCGACGATGAACATGAACGGCACGGCGCTGTTCGAGGGCGTGTCGGTGCTGTTCCTGGCGCAGGTCGCCGGCATCGAGCTGGGCTTCGCGCAGCAGGTGCTGGTGCTCGGCCTGACCGTGCTGACGGCGATCGGCGCCGCCGGCGTGCCGGGCGGTTCGCTGCCGCTGCTCGCGGTGGTGCTGACCTACGTCGACGTGCCGCCCGAGTACATGGCCCTGATCCTCGGCGTCGACCGGCTGGTCGACATGACGCGCACGGTGCCGAACGTCACCTCGGACCTCGTCTGCAGCCTGTGGCTGTCGCGGCGGCTCGGCGCGCAGCTGCGGCCGTGATGGTCCCGCCGGGGCGCAGTGCAGACCGCGCGCCGCCCGCGGGGCAAGATGCCGGCCCCCCGTCCGCCCGCTCGCCGTCCGGTCCGTTCGCCGCGCCCGTCGCCGCCATCCTGCTCGCCCTGCTCGCCGGCCCGGCTCTCGGCCAGGAAGTCCCGTGGCCGCGCCCGATCGCGGCCAGCGCGGAGGTCGCGAAGTTCACCTTCGCCGATGGTCTCGGCGGTTGGCAGGCGCTGCACGCGGTCGAACTGCGCGCCGAAGACGGCCGCCTGATCGCCGAGGCGACCGGCGAGGATCCCTACTTCCAGAGCCCGCCGCTCGACGTCGGCGGCAACCTGCGCGTCGTGGTCACAGGCGAGTTCGCCATCGCCGGCCCGCTGTCGTGCTACTGGTCGACCGCCGCCGCGCCCGCGATGGCCGAGGAACGCGCCGTGCACCGCGCGGTGGTCGCCGGCGACGGCACCGTCGAGCTGCACCTCGGCGAGGTCGTGCATCTGCGCCACCTGCGCCTCGATCCCGGCGGCGGGCCGGGCCGGCTCGCGATCGCGTCGATCCGCGTGTTCGACGACCAGCTGGCCGAACGCTGGATCACGGGCGTGTCGCCCGCGGCTGGAAGCAAGCTCCGCGTCGACGTCGCGGGCGGTGCGGCCGTGGAGCTGCCGGTCGCCCACGCCGACGGCTTCGCCGAGGTGGTGCTGCCGGCGGAACTGCTGGCGACGCGGGCGGCGGTCCACCTGCACGACCGGGGAGCGCTGCAGGCCCCGCAGGCGGGCGAACTCGTGCTGCGCGTCTTCCCCGCCGTCTCGGCCGCCGCCGTCTACCGGGAACGCCGCCTCGCCGCCGTGCTCCACCCGCTCGTGATGCGGGCCGGCCGCGCGGTGCCGCTGAAGGGCGAACCGGACGAGGCGGGCGTCTGGCGACTCGCCGGCAAGGGCGTGCGCCTGCTGCTCGAGCCGCGCGGCGACGGACTCGGCGTGTCGATCGACGCCGACGACCCGATCGAAGGGCCGGTCGTGCGCAGTCCCGGCCCGCACGTGCGGGCGCTGCTCGCGGGCGTCGAGTTCCTCGACCGCGGCGAACCCTCCTCGTCCGACGCCGACATCGAGACCAACGCGCGCTTCCGCTTCGTGCCCGACCCGCTGCACGTGACGTGGCCCTGCATCGCGGTCGAGACCGGCACGGGCACGCTCGCGTTCCACTGGGAAGGCGAGCTGCAGCCGGTCTTCGCGGCGCCCGATCGCTACGACGGCATGGACTGCGCGCGCCTCGCGCTGCGCGGCAAGCGGATCCGGGCCCTGCTCGACTGCGGCGCCAGCGACCTCGACGACGCGATGCTGCGCGCCGTGCGGCGGCTCGCGCTGCCCGAACCGCTGCCGGCACCCGGCGACCAGGCGGCCTGGCTCGACCTCTGCCGTGCGGCGTTCGCCGGCCCGCTGCGCGGCGACGGCGGCTTCGGCCACTGCGCCGAACCCAACTGGGCGCGGCAGCCGTTCGCCGACCTCGCCAGCGCGGTCTTCCGCCTGCACGGCGCGCTGCCCGACTTCGTGCAGGGCGGTCGCGTCGACCTCGTGCCGGGCGGCGCCCACCTGAGCGACGACGCCGCGTGGTTCGTCGCGGGACAGGCGGGCCGCTGGGCCGCGTTCACACGCGAACGCGCCGCGGCCACCGCGAAGGCGCAGCGCGAAGACGGCACCTGGGCCTACGCGGGCCCGTACCGGCGCGGCCACTACGAGGACACGGCGAGCGGGCCGTGCGGGGCTGCGGCGGTGACGCTGCTCGAGTTCGCGCGCCTCAGCGGCGACCAGCAAGCGCTCGACGCCGGCCGGCGCGCGCTCGCGGCCGCGGCGCGCTTCGACACGCCGCGCGGCGCCCAGACCTGGGAGCTGTCGCTGCACACGCCCGACGTGCTGGCCGCGGCACACCTCGTGCGCGCGCACGTGCAGGCCTTCGAACTCACGCAGGACCGCGCCTTCCTCGACGGCGCGCGCCGGTGGGCCGTGCGCGGCCTGCCGTTCGTCTACCTGCGCGCGGCGCCAGCGCTGCCCTACGCGACGATCGCCGTGTTCGGCGCGACCAACTGGCGAGCACCGCTGTGGATCGGCCTGCCGGTGCAGTGGTGCGGGCTCGTCTACGCCGATGCGCTGGCGCGCCTCGCCCCGCACGACGAAACGTTCCCGTGGCGCACGGTCGCCGAGGGCGTGCTGCGCGCGGGGCAGCACCAGCAGGCGCGCAACGGACCGATGGTCGGCTGCTTGCCCGATTCCTGGGACCTGCGCACCAGGCAGGGCCACGGCCCGTGGATCAACCCCGGGGCCTTGTACTCGCTCGACCGCCGGCTGCGCGGCGAACCGGTCGACCTCGAGGTGCTCGTTCTGCCCGACGGCCGGCGCGCGGTGTCGGCGTGGCCGCTCGCGCAGGAAGGTGAGCAGCTGCGCGCGCGGGCCGGGCGGGAACGGGTGCCGGTCGTGATCGACGGGCGCGAAGTGGTCGAGGTGCCGGGCGACGGGCGGTAGGCGGGTGGTAGGCGGGCGGAGCCATGACACGGCGGTCACGGGGCCGGCTGGATGGGGTTGACAGTATGTGCTTTGCCTTGCAAAGTGCTCCTTCATGCCAACCGTAGAGGCTTCCGCGCCCGGCCAACCCTCGACCACGAGCCCACCCATTCCGTTCGACGCCCCGGAACTGCGCGCCGTGCTGCGCCGCCCCGCGCGCGCGCTCGAGGTCGTGCTCGCCGAGCGACCGCGCCTCGCCGCGAGCATCGCCGCCGCGGACCACTCGTGGCAACTCGCCGGCATCCTGGCGCTCTGCACCGCGGTGGCGTCGTTGCCGTACGGGTTCGTGCTCGGCGCCGCCTCGTTCTGGAAGGTCGCCGTGCTCTACGGCGGTTCGGTGCTGCTGTGCCTTCCGTCGCTGCACGTGTTCGGCGCCTACCTCGGCAGCCACCTGCAGCCGGTGCAGAACCTCGCGTTGTCGTTGGTCGTCGCCAGCGTCGCGGCGCTGTTCACGCTCGGCTTCGCGCCGGTCGTGTGGTTCCTCGAGGCCACGATGGCGCAAGGCGACTGGATCGACGCCGGCGACGCGTCGGTCGCGCTGCTCGCGGGCGCGCTCGCCGCTGGCCTCGCACAACTGACCCGCTGCGCCGGGCTCGACCGCCTGCTGCTGCCGTGCCGCTCGTCGCGCTGGGTGCTGGTCGCGTGGCAGGCGCTGGTCGTGTTCGTCGCGCTGCGCATGGCGCGAGCCCTCGACCTGCTCGGGTGAGCCATGAGCCTCGGCAGGCACGGCGCCCTGGCCCAGCTCGCCGCGACCGCCGCCGGCGGCGGCCTCTACGGCTTCGCGATCGGCGCCGGCAAGAACCTGACCTACGCGTGGCGCAGCGCCGTGAAGTTCCCGCTGCTGCTGCTGGGCACCGCGGTGCTGTGCGCGGTCGCCTGTTTCGTGCTCGCGCGGTTCCTCGGCGCGCCGCTGCGCTGCCTCGACGTGCAGCGCGCCGCGTTCGGACTGTTCCGGAACGTCGCGGTGATGCTCGGCAGCCTGAGCCCGGTCAGTCTGTTCCTCGGCCGCACGATGGCCCGCCCCGATGCGCAGAGCCTCGGCGGCTACCCGGCCTTCGTCGGCGTCAACATGCTGTTCCTGGCGCTGGCCGGCTCGGTCGCGCTGGTGCTGCAGGCGCGCACGCTGCTGGTCGCGCACCGCGTGCCGTGGCGCCGGTCGGCTGCCGTCGTGGTGAGCTGGCTCCTGCTGTCGCTGCTCGTCGGCGGCCAGCTCGCGTTCTGGCTGCGGCCGTTCTTCGGCATCGCCTCGTTGACCGGCGAACCGCCGTTCCTGCTCGGCGACGAGCCGACGGTCACCGGCGCGCGGAACTTCTACGAGGTCGTGTGGCAGTTCGTGACCGGCGCGGATCCGGGCGACTACACGCGCGGGCGGTGACGCGCGGGGGCGCGAGTCCGTACCGCCAGCTCAGCGCAGCACGAACGCGACGCCGGAGGTCGGGACCAGGCCGAACCAGCCGATCGGCTCCTGGATGAACCACTGCGCCCCGATCTCGGTGTCGACGAGCGCCGGCGAGTTCGGGATCGGCACGACCTGCGTCGCCATCTGGAACTGGTCGACGACGTGCAGGAGCAGCACCTGCGGATCGACGAGGACCTTGCACCCGGGCGCGCCGAACGGCCCCATGTCGAACGGCAACCGCGCCGCGAGCACGGACGAGAACTTACGGCTCGTGCCGATGGCGAACATC
>VGXW01000289.1 GCA_016873195.1 Planctomycetota bacterium
TCTCCATACGCCCAAGGAACTGCCGCGCATACGCACTCAGGCTCTCGAGGAACCGGCGCTGGCCTTCCTGGTAGACCGTGTGGTAGGCCAGACTCGACTTGCCCGACCCAGACACGCCCGTGAAGGTCGTCAGCCGGTCGCGCGGGAAGGCCAGGTCCACCCCCTTCAGGTTGTGTTCGCGGGCTCCCTTGACCACCACGAAACCCGCGGCTGGCCCTCCGGCGGGGCCTGCCGGTTCCGGTGGCGCAAGCGGCTCTGCTGAGTTGATGGCCAAGCGACGAACCCCGCAGCATAGCCGGAGGCCCCCGGCTGGCCAGGGGGGCGCTTCGATTCCCCCCGCGGCATCGCGTGCACCGGTTTCCCGGCGCGCCTACCGTGGCGGGATGGACATCGATCCTGCAGCCGACCCCGAGACCGACCCCGAAGGCGAACAGGACCTGCTGGTGGTGCTGAAGCTCGGCAACCGCGCGATGGGCACGCAGCGCGAGAGGCTCGCGATCGAGCAGTTCGCCGAGCAGCTCGAGGCGGCGGTGACCGAAGCCAGCGCCGGCGACTACGACGGCGACGAGATCGGTGGCGGCGAGTGCATCCTGTTCTTCTGCGGCCCGGACGTCGACCGGCTGCTCGAGGTGCTGCTGCCGCTGCTGAAGCGCTCGCCGCTGTGCCGCGGTGGGCACCTCGTGCGCATGGTCGCCGAGGCTTCGGGCCGCCGCCAGCTGCAGCGCCTGCCGATCTGAACCGCCTCCGACCCGCCGCTCGCCCGGCGGTCAATAGAAACCGCCGCAGCGGCGCCCGAGTGCGTGGTTTCGTCCGTTGCCGGTCGCCGCGTTGCGGCGGTGGGAACCTCAGTTGCCGAAGCGCACTTCGCCCGCGTTGCTGGCGACCGCCCCCACCGCCGTGCCGCTGGTCGGGTCGAGCCCGAAGTACTGGTAGTAGAGCGACGCGCCGAGCCAGCCCGGCGAACTCGGCACCAGGTAGGAGCGCAGCGCCTGCCCGTACGCCGCCGGCATGCCGGCGACCCCGTGGTCGCTGACGTGGATCGAGCAGCCCTGCATGCCGAGCGGGGCGAGCGAGGCCGGCAGCGCACCGCCGGACCACTGCTGGTCCGAGAAGCCGATCAGCAGGATGCCGAGCAGGCCCGGTGCTGGGTTCAGGTTCGCGACGCGCACCGTGAACAGGCGCCCCAGTTCGGGCACGCCGCCGAACGTCAGCGCCGGCACGCCGAACGCGCCGCCGCAGCCCTGGCCGAACGTGCGGAAGCCGCCGACCACGCGCAGCGCGAGCGCGGCCTGGCGCGCCGCGGTCCAGTCCGCGCGCGCCGTGCTGGTGCCCGAGTTCTCGCCGATGCCGTTCCCGCAGCCGCCGTGCGTGTGCACCGCGATCACCTGGCCGGTCGTCTCGAGCAGGACCGGGGAGCCCGAGTTGCCGCCGGTCGTGTCGGCGCGGTAGCAGACCGCGTCCGGCACCGCCGCGGCCACGCGCGGCCCGGCGTGGGTCTTCTGCGCCTGGTTGGCGACCGGGCTGCCGAGCGTGCCGTTGCCGGTGCCGTAGCCGGTCACGCGCAGGTCGCCGCTGACGGCCGCCGGCGGCGTGGCGATCTGGTACCACGATCCCTGCGCCTGGCCCGGGAACAGCTGCGTGTTGCTGTTGCGCACCGCGGCCATGGTGGCCCAGTCCTGGCCGACCCCGGCCGACAGGAACTGCAGGAACGGACCCAGCGCGTACTGGTCGTCAGGATGTGCTGGCTGGGGCACGCCCGAAGCGCTCGACAGCGGCACGTTGAAGTGCAGCATCACGCCGCCCGTGCCTCCGCTCGTGCAGTGGCCGGCGGTCGCCACGGCGTACTCGGAGAACAGCCAGGCGGAGCAGCCGGTGCCGAGCCGGCAGCTGCGCGGGTCGTTGCTGAGCACGCGGTCGTCGGCCCCGTCGCACAGGGTGTCGATGCCGATCCCCGAGAACGTGGTGGCGACGCCGAGGTCGATCCGGACGCGGTTGCCGTGGCTCAGCGCCGCCCCGTGCAGTGCCACGCGCACGGTGGGCCCCAGGAACTCGCACGACCACCCACCGTAGTCGCGCAACGATCCGGCGTCGTGCCACTGCACCTGGCCGGGGCGCGCCGTGCCGTGCAGGCGCAGCCGGGTGCCCGGCGGCAGGTTCGTGTCGCGGAAGTGCAGCTGGACCCAGTCGCCCGCCAGGGTCACGTCCTGGGACCACAGTACGGCGGCCGCGGCCGACGAGTTGGTCAGGTAGCCGGAGTCGAACCCGAGCGCCGTGGTGGTGACGGAGTGGCTGACTTCCTGCGCGGGGAGCGCAACGAGGGTGGCGGCAAACCCGGCGCCGAGGGCGAGGTGGCGCAGCATGCGTGGTGCGGTGACAGGGCGAAGCAGGATACCCCCGATACGCACGGGCCGGCGCGGGCGGCCGGACCACGTTGCGGAATGCGACCCGGCCCGGGACGCGAAGCCGCAACCGCTCATGGCAAGGTGGCCCGGCCGGCCACGGTGCACCGTCATCCCGCGAGGTGGCGCAGCAGGTCGGCGTGCAGCATCCCGTTGCTGGCGACCACCTGCCCGCCGAACAGCCAGCCGTCGCCGCCGGCGAGGTCGGTGACCCGGCCGCCGGCTTCCTGCACCACGACCGCACCGGCCGCGACGTCGTAGGGCGCGAGGTAGAGCTCCCAGTAGCCGTCGTAGGTGCCGTTCGCCGTGTAGCAAAGGTCGAGTTCGGCCGAGCCGAGCCGCCGCAGGTCCCGGCAGTGCGGCAGCACGCGCGCGAGCCGCGCGGCGTTGTCGTCGCGCCCCGGCTCGTCGCGGTTGTAGGAGAAGCCGGTCGCGAGCAGCGCGTCGGCGAACGCCGCGGTCGACGACACGCGGATCCGGGCCGTGCGGCCCGAGGCGTCGCGGCGGAAGGCGCCGTGCCCCATCGCGGCCAGGAAGGTCTCGCCGAGCGCGGGCGCGTGCACCACGCCGACCACGGGCCGCTGCCGGTGCGCCAGCGCGATCGCCACGGCGAAGAACGGCAGCCCGTGCACGAAGTTCGTCGTGCCGTCGAGCGGGTCGACGATCCAGGTCCAGTCCGCCTCGCGGTGCGGCCGGCCCTCGGCGGTCAGCACGCCCTCCTCGGCGAGCACCGCGTGCTCGGGGAACGCCCCGAGCAGACCGGCCACGACGACGCGCTCGGCGGCGCGGTCGGCCTCGGTCACGAGTTCGCGGCGGCGCCCCTTCGACGTCGCGGTCGCCGCCGCCGACGCGCGGTGCTGCAGCAGCACCTTCCCCGCGGCGAGCGCGAGGTCGACCGCCGCGTCGCGGCACGCGGGCAGGTCGGGGGTCATCGGCCCGCCTCGAGCCGGTCGATGGCCGCCACCATCTGCTCCTGCAGCCGTTTGAGGTCCCGGTTGAGCCCGTTCTTGCGCGGGTCGTAGTTCATCAGGATCGCGAACCAGGCCCGGCTGCCGTCGCGCCGCACGACGAACCCCGCCAGCGCGGAGGCGCCGCGGATCCAGCCGGTCTTCGCGCGCACGCGGCCGACGAGGTCGCTGCCGGCGAAGCGTCCCTCGAGCGTGCCGCTGCGCCCGGCCACCGGCAGCGCGTCGCACAGCGCCTTGCCGCCGGCACCGCGCTGGCTCGCGAGCAGCACGGCGACCAGCAGTCCCGGCGTCAGCCGGTTCTCCCTGGACAGGCCCGATCCGTCGCTCAGCACGACGCCCTGCGGCAGCGCGCCGACCAGGGCCTCGAGTTCCGCCTGCATCGCGCCGATCCCGCCGCGCAGGCTGCCGTCGCCCAGGCGTTCGTGCCCCAGCACGCGCAGGCACTGCTCCGCGTCGAAGTTCGAGGAGTCCTCGAGCATGCGCCCCAGCGCGGCCGCGAGGTCGGTCCGGTGCGCGTGCACGGCGCCGTCGGCCGCGGCCACCGCTGCGTCGGCGGCCACCGCGAAAACCGCCTGCGCGAGCGCGCGCCGCAGCGCCGCCTCCCACCACAGGGCGGGATCGGCGACCGCCGCGCGAATGGTCACGGGCGGTGCCTTGCGGTAGAAGCGGCCGCGCACCTGCACGGCGCCGCCGAGGTCGCTGGCGCCGTAGACCGCGCCCTTGGCGCGGTCGGCGAGCGCGATCGTGCCGCGCAGCGGCACCGCCGCGGCCGGAGCCGCCAGCTGCACCTCGGCCAGCTCGCCGCGCCCGGGATGCACCGCCACCGTGAACGTGCCCTGGTCGAGCACGAACGGCCCGGTCGGCGCGCAGTAGTAGGTCCCCAGCTGGTCCTGCGGCCAGGTCGGCGGCCGGCTCGGGCCGCGGAAGGTGCCGGGCTCGAGGTCGATGCCGCGCAGCGCGGTGACGCCGCGGCGCTGCAGCGCAGAGGCGACCTCGCCGAACACGACCTCCGGCGCGTCCGCGGTGCCCGTGATCCAGTTCGGATCGCCGCTGGCCGTGACGGCCAGGCGACCCGCGCGCAGCGAGAAGGTGGTCGCGAACCGATGGTCGGCGCCGAGCCCCTGCAGCACCGCGGCCGCGGTCAGCACCTTCATGTTGCTCGCCGGCGCGAAGACCTCCCCGGCGCGGTGCTGGAACCACACGCGGCCTGCCGCGTCCGCGACGGCGACCCCGGTGCGCGCGCCGAGCGCCTCGGCCGCCTGCACCGCACGCTCGAGATCCTGCGCCGGCAGCACGCCGGCCAGCAAGCCCACCACGACCATCCGCACCATGGCGGACCCTTACCCGAAGCCCTGCTGTGTCGCCAGTGCGGCCCCGGCCGGCTACCCTTCCGGAATGGTCCTCGCCGCGCTCGCGTTCGCCCTCTCGCAGACCCCTCCACAGGTCCCGCCGCCGATCCAGGCCCTGGTCGTCACGGGCGCCAACAACCACGACTGGCGCTGGACCGCGCCGGAGATCGCCGTCACGTTGACCGAGACCGGCCGGTTCGCCGTCACGGTCACCGAGGATCCGGCGAAGGACCTCGTCGCCGCGCCGGCGCTGCACGCGGCCGGCAAGCTCGACCTGATCGTGCTCGACTACAACGGCCCGCGCTGGGGCGAAGCCGCCGAGCAGGCCTTCCTCGAGGCCGTGCGCAACGGCGTCGGCGTCGCCGTGATCCACGCCGCCGACAACGCGTTCCCCGGCTGGGCCGAGTACGAACAGCTCGTCGGCCTGCTGTGGCGCGACGGCACCGGCCACGGCGCCTACCACGCCTTCGACGTCCACGTGGTCGACCGCCACCACCCGATCACCGACGGCATGGCCGACATCCGGCTGCACCCCGACGAGCTCTACCACCGGCTCGTGCTCGGCAAGGGCGCGGAGTTCCGCGTGCTGCTGTCGGCCTACAGCGAGCCGAAGACCGGCGGCACCGGCCGGCACGAACCGATGGCGACCGCCGGGCGCTACGGCAAGGGCCGCGTGTTCCACACGCCGCTCGGCCACGTCTGGACCGGCGTGCCCGCCACGCACGCGACCTGGTTCGATCCGCAGCTGCGCCGGCTCGTTGCGCGCGGCGCCGAGTGGGCGGCGACCGGCGCGGTCACGCTGGCCCCCGAGCCGCTGAACTACCTGTCGCCGGCCGAGCGCGCCGAGGGCTTCGAGTCGCTGTTCGACGGCCGCCGCATCGTCGCGTGGCGCGCCTACCGCGGCGACGCGCCGCCGGCGAAGGGCTGGCGCGTGCGCGACGCCGCGATCCTGCACGAGGCCGGCGGCGGCGGCGGCGACCTGGTCACGGTCGAGGAGTACGCCGACTTCGACTTCCGCTTCTCGTTCCGCGTCGCGCCGAAGGCCAACAGCGGCGTGATCTGGCACGTGCTCGAGACCGAGAACCAGACCTACATGACCGGGCCCGAGTACCAGGTGCTCGACGACGCCGGCGCGAAGCCCGACCCCAAACACGCCGCCGGCGCGCTCTACGACCTCGTGCCGGCCGGCCAGAAGGAAGTGCGCCCCGCCGGAGTCTGGAACGAGGGCCGCGTGGTCATCGCGCAGGGTCGCGTGCAGCACTGGCTCAACGGCAAGCTCGTCGTCGACGCGCCGTGCCGCGGGCCCGAGTGGGACGCGATGGTCGCGAAGAGCAAGTTCCGCGACTGGCCGTTCGGCAAGAGCGGCCGCGGCCGCATCGCGCTGCAGGACCACGGCGACGAGGTCGCCTACCGCGACCTGCGGATCAAGAAGCTGTGACCGTGCCGCGCGCCACGGCGTCGGTCCTGCTGGTCGAGGACGACGAGAGCCTGCGCAGGGTGCTCACCCACGAACTGATCCGCTCGGGCCACCGGGTGCAGGCACTGCCCGACGCGTCCGGGCT
>VGXW01000290.1 GCA_016873195.1 Planctomycetota bacterium
GGCCCGTTCACCGCGGCCCTCGCCGCGCGCGAGTTCCCCGCCTCGCCCACCGACATCACCATCGGCAACGACCGCTTCCGCTACGAACCCGCCCCCGGCGGCGGCGCCGTCGTGCGGCGCGGCCCCGACGGCGAGCAGTCGCTGCCGATCGCGCACGTGATGGGCGGCAAGAACGTCTGGTTCCTGCTGACCCCGTGGCAACGCGGCCGCCTGCAGGTGCTGCCGATCGCCTACGACGTGCAGCAGCGCGAGTGGTACGACACGACGCGCAGCATGGTGCGCCACGCCGGCCATACGAACGACGCGCCGCTGCCGTGGACCGACCCGCTGCTGACGTTCGACACTTCGTGCCACGGCTGCCACGTGAGCCAGCTGCAGAGCAACTACGACCTCGCGACCGACAGCTACCGCACGACCTGGCAGGAACCCGGCATCAACTGCGAGACCTGCCACGGCCCGTGCGGCGAGCACGTGCGCCGCTGCGAGGCGGCCGCCGGCGGCAAGCCGCCCGCGGACCTCGCCCTCGTGCGCTACGGCGACCTCGACCCGGGCCAGCGCAACGCGAGCTGCGGGCCGTGCCACGCCAAGGGCAGCGCGATCACGCCCGCGTTCGTGCCCGGCGAGGCGTTCTTCGACCACCGCGACGTCGCGACGCTCGAGGACCCCGACTTCCACCCCGACGGCCGCGACCTCGGCGAGAACTACACCTGGACCGGCTGGCTCATGAACGCGTGCGTGCGCGGCGGCGAACTCGACTGCCTGCATTGCCACACCTCGAGCGGTCGCGATCGTTTCGCCGCGGCCGAACGCCGCAACGAGGCGTGCCTGCCCCCCCACGAGGAACGCGTGCGCGACGCCGCAGCACACCATCGCCACCCCGCGGGCAAACCCGGCAGCTTCTGCGTCGACTGCCACATGCCGAAGACGAGCTTCGCGCGCATGGTGCGCAGCGACCACTCGCTGCGCCCGCCCGCGCCCGCCGCGACGGCGGCCTTCGGTTCGCCGAACGCGTGCAACCTCTGCCACGCCGACAAGGACACGGCGTGGGCCGAAGCGCTCGTGCAGCAGTGGCATCCGGACGCGCAGTTCCGCGACGGCCTGCTCGCGCGCGGCCGCCTGATCGCCGACGCGCGCGCGCAGCAGTGGGAACGGCTGCCCGCGATGCTCGGCGCGATCACGGACAGGGACCGCGACGAGGTCACCGCGACCTCGCTCGTGCGCCTGCTCGTGCGCTGCACCGATGCGCGCAAGTGGCCGGCACTGCGGCAGGCGCTCGGCGACCCTTCGCCGCTGGTACGTTCCGCCGCGGCCGCAGCACTCGGCGACCACCTCGCGCCCGAAGTGCAGCAGGCACTGCTCACCGCCGCCGGCGATCCCGTGCGGCTCGTGCGCGTGCGCGCCGCCGCCGCGCTGGCCGCCCTGGACAGAAAGCGCCTGCCCGCTGCCGACCGGACCCGGCTCGAGGCCGCGACCGCCGAGTTCCTGCGTACGCTCGACGACCGGCCCGACGACTGGGCCTCGCACCACGATCGCGGCAACTTCCTCGAGGCGCGCGGCGAGCCCGAACGCGCGCTCGCGGCCTACCGCACGGCGGCGCGGCTGCGGCCCGACGTCGCGGCCCCGCTGGTCAACGCCTCGCTGCTGCAGGCGGCGCTCGGCCGCCTCGACGACGCCGAACGGTCGCTGCGGCAGGCGCTGGCGATCGAACCGAAGAACAGCGCGGCGTGGTTCGACCTCGGCCTGCTGCTCGCCGAACGCGGCGACCGGCCGGGCGCCGAGGACTCGCTGCGCGCGGCGCTGCGGCACGATCCGCGGATGGCCGCGGCGGCCTACAACCTCGGCGTGCTGCTCGCGGACACGAAGCCCGACGAGGCGCTCGCGTTCTGCCGGCAGGCGCACCAGTTCGACCCGGGCGAGCCCAGGTATTCCCGGACCCTCGCCTTCTACCTCGACCGGCGCGGCGACGCCGCCGGCGCCGTGGTCGTGCTGCACGAGGCGATCGGGCGCCGGCCCGCGAGCGGCGATCCCTACCTGCTGCTGGTGCAGATCCTCGACCGGCTCGGCGAAGCCGCGGCGGCGGCCGACGCGTGCCGGCAGGGGCTCGCGAACCCGGCCCTCGACGAAACCACGCACGCCGCGCTGCGGGAACGTCTCCAGCGGCGGTGACGGGAGCTGCTATCCTCCCGCCGTGGCCCGACGAACGCGACGCACCCCCTGGTGGGCCGAGCTGCCGGCGGAGGAACTGCTCGACGTGCGCCTGTGCGACCTCGGCCTGTCGCTGCCGGGCACCGCGCTGCAGCGCCGCATCGACCGCCTCTACGGCGAACTGCGCCGCGCGGGGCTCGTGTTCCGCCCCTACGTCTGGCTGTCGACCGACTGGTTCACGCCCGAGGGCTCGACGGGCTTCGCGGTGCCGTTCTACCTCGCGCACAGGCGGCTCGTGCGGCTCGAGCACGCGATGATGTTCGAGGCCGAGGGCAGCAAGCACGCGGGCTGCATGAAGCTGCTGCGGCACGAGGCCGCGCACGCGTTCGACAACGCCTACCGGCTGCACGCGCGCGGGGACTGGCGGCGCACGTTCGGCAACTACAGCGCGCCCTACCGCGCGGCCTACCGCGCCAACCCGCAGAGCCGCGACTTCGTGCAGAACCTCGGTATGTGGTACGCGCAGAGCCACCCGGCCGAGGACTACGCGGAGAGCTTCGCGGTCTGGCTCGCGCCGCTGTCGCGCTGGCAGAAGGCCTACGCGGGCTGGCCCGCGCTGCAGAAGCTGCGCGCGCTCGAGCGCATGGTGCAGGACGTCGGCGACCTGCCGCCCGCGGTGTCCTCGCGCGACCGCCCCGAGTCGCTGCCGCGCCTGAAGCTCACGCTGCGCGAGCACTACAAGAAGCAGCAGGCGTCCTACGCGATGACCGAGCCGTGGCACCACGACCGCGAGATCGCCCTCGTGTTCGACCCGCCCGAGACGACCGCGTCGCGGGTGCGCGCCGCGGCGTTCCTGCGCAGCCAGCGCCGGAACCTGCGCGCCAAGGTCTCGTCGCTGACCGGCCAGCACCGCTACGTCGTCGATCAGGCGCTCGACGCGATGCGGCAGCGCTGCAAGGAACTCGACCTGCGGCTGTCGCGACCGCGCGGCGAGGCGCAGCTCGGCGCCGCCGTGCTCGCGACGATGGTCACGCTGGGGCTCGCGCGCCGCCGCCGGCCGAGGTTCCGCCGATGAAGAAGCTGCGCGTGCTCGTGCTGATGCACGACGTGCTGGTGCCGCCGCCCGACGCCGAGCAGCTGCCGGCGAAGGAGACCTGGCACTACCAGATGGAGCTCGAGGTCGTGCGCACGCTGCGCGAACTCGGCCACGAGGCGCGCGTGCTCGGCGTCGGCGACGACCTGCGGCCGATCCGCGACGCGGTCGCCGAGTGGCAGCCGCACGTCGGCTTCAACATCCTGACCGACTTCCACGACGTCGTGACCTACGAGGCGCACGTCGTGAGCTTCCTCGAGCTGCTGAAGCAGCCCTACACCGGCTGCAACCCGCGCGGCATCGTGCTCGCGGGCGACAAGGCGCTCAGCAAGCAGATCCTCGCGTGGCACCGCATCCCGTGCCCGCAGTTCGCGGTGTTCCCGCGCGGTTGCCGCCGCGCGAAGCTGCCGGCCCGCATGCGCTTCCCGGTGATCGTCAAGGGCACCATGAACCACGGCAGCGCCGGCATCGCGCAGGCCTCGGTCGTGCACGGCGACGCCGAGCTGGCCGAACGGATCGGCTTCCTGCACCGCACGCTGCAGAGCGACGTGATCGTCGAGCAGTTCCTCGAGGGGCGCGAGTTCACCGTCAGCCTGCTCGGCAACGAGCGGCTCGAGGCGTTCCCGGTCTGGGAGCTGTGGTTCGACAAGCTGCCCGAGGGCCACGAGGCGATCGCGACCTCGCGCGTGAAGTGGGACGAACGCTGGCAGCAGCGGGTGGGCCTGCGCACCGGCCGCGCGCGCGACCTGCCGCCGGAGGTCGAGGCGCTGATCGTGCGCATCGCCAAACGCACCTACCGGGCGCTGCACCTGTCCGGCTACGCGCGCATCGACCTGCGCATGGACGGCGAGGGCCGCGTCTACGTGATCGAGGCGAACGTCAACAACGACCTGACGCCCGGCGAGGACTTCCCCGAGTCGGCGAAGTTCGCGGGCGTCGACTACCCGCAGCTGCTGCAGCGCGTGCTGCAGGTCGGGATGGGTTACAAGCCGGCGTGGATGGTGGAGTAGGCGCGGTCGTCGCGACACACCGCGGCTACCTCCTGTTGCGGAGCCCGCTGCGGCACTTCGGCCCCCTCCGCGAAGCGGTCCCCGCGGGGACGATTCCCGGCACCTCGCCGGCGGATTCCACGGCCTGCGGCCGCCGCGCCGGCGCGGCACCCACCCTTCGAGGTCCCCATGCACCTGCGCGCCGGCATCCTGTCCACCATCCTCGTCGCCGCGGCCGTTCCCGCCCAGCAGTGGTTGCGGCCCTGGTGCACCGGCAACGGCCCCGCCGACCTCTACGTCAACGCGGGCACGGCACCGGTCACCGGCACCGCCGACATCGCGCTGAAGGTGGACTTCTGCGCGACGCCGACGAACCCCGCCACGCAGACCGGCATCCGCATGCGCGTCGACTACGAGTGCGGCCCGATGACCTGGGCCCACGGCGGGTTCTTCAAGCTGTTCGTCGAGTTCCAGGTCGTCGACGCCGGCGCGTGCACTCCCTACCGCGAACTGCTCGTGCGCGTCTACGCGCGGAACGCCTTCCACTGCAACTACATCACCGTGCGCAACGCGCGCGCGCGCATCGCCGGCTCGTCGATGGACTTCGCGGCCAGCGCGGGCGGCGATACGACCTACTTCGCGGACGGCACGACCGCGGGCCCGAACCTCTGGCAGCTCGTGATCCCGCAGCAGATCGTCTGCCCCGCGGTGCTGCCGGGCCCCGGCTGCGCGCCCTACAGCGCGGTGCTCGAGGCGCGACGCACCGAGTGGCCGCTGACGGCCACGCCGGCGCCGGCGCCGCGCCGCTTCACGATCGACCTGCAGGGCCCGCCGTCGGCGATCGTCTTGCTCTACGAAGCGCTCGATCCGCTGCCGGCCGGCATCCCGGCGACCTTCCTGCCGCAGCTCGTCGGCCTGTTCGAGCCCGAGTGTTTCTGGTTCTCGCCGACGAGCCAGCTCACGCTGCCGTTCCCGCTGACGGTGCCGTGGCAGTACGTGGGCCAGTACGTCGGTCTCGTCGCGCTGGATCCGAGCGGCCACGGCTCGCTGCTCTTCTCGATCCCCGACCTCACCGGCTTCATCGGTCCCGCGGGCTACGAGGACCTGCTGTTCCAGGGCGCCGTGCTGCGGACCACGGCGCCGCCGCCGGGTTTCGGCCTCACGAACGCGGTGCGGGTGTTCGTGCACCTCTGACCCGCGACCGCCGCGACGCCGCGGACCGAACCGGGCGCGGCCTCACAGCCGCAGGCTCGGCTTCTCCTCGTAGGCCGCCCCGATCGCGCAGAGCCGGTCGAGCGCCTTGCCGAACAGCAGGAACAGCGCGCGCAGCCGCTCCGTGTCCTTCAGGTGCCCGCCGACGACGACGCGCAGTTCGTCCGTGTCCGCCGGGAACTTCGGGCCGAACCAGCCCTCGTGGTCCTCGACCGACAGCGTGACCGACTTCTGCGCCATCAGCATGCGCCGCAGCTCGGCGTCGGCGCAGAACGCGCGCGCCTTGCGTTCGTCGTTGGTCTTGACCACGAAGTCGGCGTCGAACTGCAGCGAGCCGACCTCGACGTCCTGCATGCCGAACCACTTGCCGATCGCCGTGAACAGATTCGACCGGTAGACCTTGAAGCGCCACTGGTCCGTGTTCAGGAACGGCGCGCGGAACCGCGTGTAGGGCACGTGCGTGTTGTTCGCGTGCACCGTGTAGGTGTCGAGCGTGACCGTCCAGTGCGCGACTTCGACCGTGATGCGGTCGGTGCGCCGCCAGGTGCCCGGCGTGTAGGCGCCGCCGATCTGCGCGCTGAGTTTGCGCCAGATCTCCGTGCGGCTCGGCCCGAACCAGTCGAGGAGCTTGCCCATGCCGGCATTGGAGCGCGCCGCCGCCGCCGTGGAAGCGCGCGATCGCGCTCAGCGCCGCATGGCGCCGAGCCCGCAGGCCGCGCGTGCTCGCTCGAGCGTCGCGCCGATTTA
>VGXW01000291.1 GCA_016873195.1 Planctomycetota bacterium
GGGTGCCCGGAGGCTGGCTCGCGCAGTGCGTCTCGGTGCAGTAGGGCGTCGCCGCGGCCTGGACCGGCCGGTCCCATGGCATGGAACGGGCCGCGGGAGCGGGAACCGGCACCCGGCCCTTCCAGATTCGTGCCACTTGCTGCACGCTGAGGGGCTGCTCGCGACATCGGAACTGCAAGGCAAACCAACATGACGAAACTCTCGACCTCCCTGTTCTCCTGGATCTTGTGTGCCGCGCTGACCGGCGCGGTCTTCGGCCAGTGCAAGCCAGCGGCCGACGTCGGGCCGGACGCCGGAAAGGCGCAGAAGCCTGCCGCCACGGCCCAGGAGCCCGGCAAGGGCGCACCGAAGACCGGCGGCTGCTGCGGCGACGCCGCGCCCGCGAAGGCCGACGGCAAGGCGAAGGCCGAGGCGAAGGCCAAGCCGGCGGCGAAGGCAGGCGAGGACGACGGCGGCTGCGACGAGAAGACCGAGAAGTCCGAGAAGGCCGCGCCCGCGAAGAGCGGCGAATGCTGCGGCGATGCGGCCCCTGCGAAAGTCGAGGTGAAGAAGGCGAAGGCCGAGAAGGCCAGTGAGGATTGCGGCGGCTGTGGCGGCTGCGACATGGGCACCGAGGCGGCGCCCGCGAAGGCCGACGGCAAGGTGAAGGCCGAGGCGAAGGCCAACCCGGCGGCGAAGGCGGGCGAGGGCTGCGGCGGCTGCGACGACAAGGCCGCCGAGCCCGTGAAGGCCAAACCCGCGAAGGGCGAGGCGAAGGCGAAGACCGAGAAGGCGGACGGCGGCTGCGGCGGTTGCACGGGCGGCGGCGAGAAGCCTGCCGAGCCCAAGCAGGCGCCGGCCGCCGGTTGTGGCGGCTGCACGGGCGGCTGACGCCCGGCGGCCTGCAGCACTGCGGCACAGAGGCGAATGCCCGGTTCCGTTCTCGGTTCCGACGAGTTCGTGGCAGCGTTCACCCGGCACGGGCGAGCGCTGTGGGTGATCGCTTCGGCTTGGGTCGGTCGCGGGGACGCGGCCGACCTCGTGCAGGAGGCAGCACGCGTGGCATGGGAACGGCGACAACAGTTCGAGCCGGGCACGCAGGAGCGGGCCTGGCTCGCGCAGATCGTGCGCAACGTGGGCGCGAACTGGCGGCGGCAGCGGCGACCCGAGCCGCGTCCCGACGAGCAGTTCGCCGACGTCGCCGCGAGAGCGGCGCCCGCCCCGGCCTGGCCGTTCGACGCGGACCGGCACGGCCTGTCCGACGAACTCGCGCGCGCGCTCGGTGCGCTGCCCGAGGTGGCGCGCGCGTGCCTCTTGCTGCAGGTGGTGCTCGGCCATTCGTTCGCCGAGATCGCGACCATGCTCGAGATTCCCGAGAACACGGCTTCGAGCCACGCCCGGCGCGCGCGGCTGCAACTGCGCGCGGCGCTCGAGGCGAATGAACCGGCCCGGGCTCCGGCCCCGGAGACGCCATGACCGACCCGCTCGACCTCCGTCTCGACGAGAGCCTGCGCGCGGCGTTCGCGCCGCCGCCGGCGAGCACCTTCACCGCCGCCGCCGCGCGCGCGGTGGGCAGGCCGCGCGCGCTGCCGCGCTGGCCGTGGTTCGTCGCCGCCGCGGCCCTGCTGGTCGTCGCCGTGCTGATGGCGGCCTGGCCGCGCCCGCGCGGCCCCGAAGGCCACGACGGGCGCGAACTCGGCGCCCTGTGGGCAGCGGCCTACCACGACGCGGAGGCGCAGGGTTTCGGCGTCGAAGGCTGCCCCCGCACCGGGGCCGACCTGTGCAACGCCTGCGAGAAGCGGTTCTCGTGCCGGCTCGCGGTGGCGAAGGGCAGCGACCTGGCGCTGCTCGGCACCTACGAAGGGCGGCCGACCGGCGGCAGCATGACGCTGCTCGCGAGGGCCGGCGGCGAGCCGCTGTGCGTCTGCGTGCTGCCGCAGCGGCAAGACCCGCGCGTCAAGCTGCCGCGCGACAGTGGGCTCCACCTCGCGCGGCGCGAACTCGGCGACCTCGTGCTCTACGCGGTCGCGAAGTCGCCGGCCAGGGGCGCGCTCGATTCGTTCGTGGTGCCGTAGCCGCTGCCGGCCGCCGCACTCCCGCTCACCACTGGTAGCGCACGCGGTAGGTGACGACCTGCTCGCCGTCCTTCGGCACCGGCACGCGGAACTCGATCGTCTGCGCGTCGGTCTTCACGTGCTCGTGCGACTCGCGCAGCACGGTCCAGTTCGACCACCGGTAGAGGTGCTCGACGATGCGGACCTCGACGGGCTCCTGCTTGTGGTTGCGCACGCGCACCTCGAACTCCTCCTCCGCGACCTTGCGGCCCTCTTGGCTCTCGTAGTCGAGGCGCTTGCGCTCGCCGACGAGGTCGAACGCGTTGCCGGTGTAGAACCGCAGTCGCTCGTCCTTCGGCGTGTGGTCGATCACGTTCTCGCCCGTGAACTCGAGCCGGCCGTCGGCATCGTCGCGGCGGTAGAAGCGCAGGCGGCCCTGGGGCAGCGGCAGCCCGAGCCCGTTCGCCTGGCTGTTCTCGAACTCGCGCATGACCCAGACGCTCTGGTTCGACTGCGTGCCGTAGTCGGGGTGGTTCTGGATCCCGAACCAGCTCCAGCGCCGGAAGGGGTCGAACGAGGCACCGTCGTAGACGTAGAGCGTCTTCGCACGGAGGCCGATCGCACGCAGGAACTCGACCTGCTTCTTCTGTTTGTCGTGCAGCGTCGTCGGCAGCGGCAGCGCGTAGAGGTGGAACTCGTCGAACGCCTTCTCGGTGACCTTGGGCGCATCCTCCTCCACGCTGCCCATGTCCCGCATCAGCCAAACGCCATCGCGGCGGGCAGGCTCCAGCTTGTGCACCTCGCCAGCCATCAGCTTGATCGCGGCCTGCGGGAACACCTTGCCCGACTGGTTGTCGATCGTGATCCAGCCGACGAGGTCGACGGTGTCGCCCTTCTCGGGCGCGACCAGGTTGTAGGAGGCCTGCCAGCTCAGGCCGCCGGTGACGTAACTGAGTTCCGCGGTGAGCTTGCACGTCTCGGCCGCGTGCAGCTTCCACGACAGCGTGGGATACAGGATCGCGTCGTCGGTCAGTGCCGGGAACAGCGGCGAACCGGGCATCCAGAAGCGCAGCTGGCCGTCGACCTCGACGATCGGTTGGCCGCCCTGCTGCAGCGGCGCGCGCACGATCTTGCCGCGCACGCGCCGTTCCTCGCCGTCGCGGGTCGGCACCACGAAGTCGATCTCCTTGCCCTCGAAGTGCCGCAGCAGCAGTTCCTGCGAGATCGTGTCGGCGCGATAGTCCTGCTCGAGGATCGCGAGCCGGACTCTGCCGGCCGGGTCGCGCAGCACGACCGAATCGGGCTCGAGCTGCGCGGTGACGCCGGCGAACTGCGCGTCGTTGCTGCCCGGCCGCAGGTCGAGGGCGATGCGATCGCGCACGACGGCGAAGTTCTGGTTGTAGATCGTGAGGGCGGGGCCCTGGGATGCGCTCGGATTCGCGTACGGCATGGTTGGGATCGGTGAGGAGCCAAGGAACGGGCCTGGGAGGCCGCGAGAGCGACTGCATGTCCCGGGTCCGTGCCCAGAACCTATGATGCGCGGATGGTCCTCACGAGCGTTCTGACTGTCATCGCGTGTGTCATCCAGCTTCCGCAGGATCCGCCCGCCCCGATCGACTTCCCCACCGCGTGGCGCAAGGTCGCCGACACCCTGCACGCCGAATGCGACCAGGCCGGCGTCGTCGGCGGCAGCATCCTGTTCCTGCGCGGCAACGAACTCCTCGGCTTCGAAGCGCACGGTTTCGCCGACCGCGCCCGGCAGCGCCCCGTCGACCGCGACACGATCTTCCACTGGGCGAGCTGCACGAAGACCTTCACCGGCATCGCCGTGATGCAGCTGCGCGACCGCGGCAAACTGCGGCTCGACCAGCCGATCGTCGACTTCGTGCCCGAACTGCGCGCCGCGCACGACCCGTTCGGCAAGGTCGACGACATCACCGTGACCCACCTGCTGACGCACAGCGCCGGCTTCCGCGCCGGCACCTGGCCGTGGGGCGGCGACAAGGACTGGCACCCGCACGAGCCCACGCAGTGGAGCCAGCTCGTCGCGATGATGCCCTACACCGCGGTCGAGTTCGCGCCGGGCTCGAAGTTCGCCTACAGCAATCCCGGCATCGTGTTCCTCGGCCGCGCGATCGAGCAGCTCTCCGGCGACGACTACGAGGTCTACATGGAGAAGAACGTGCTGCGCCCGCTCGGTTTGGGCCGCACCTACTTCGACGTGACGCCGTACCACCTGCAGCGCTTCCGCTCGCACAGCTACGAGGTGAAGGGCAAGGAGACGAACGACCTCGGGCCCGACTTCGACACCGGCATCACGGTCAGCAACGGCGGGCTCAACGCGCCGGTGACCGACCTCGCGCGCTACCTGTCGTTCCTGCTCGGCGCGATGCCCGCGGGCAGCGACGCGGCGAACGTGCTCGCGCGGAGTTCGCTCGAGGCGATGTGGGAGCCGCGGTTGCCGACGGCGCCGAGCAAGGACGGCGCACCGAGCGTGGACCACATAGGCCTCACGTTCTTCGTGCAGGAACGCGGCGGCACCCGCGTGGTCTCGCACACCGGCGGGCAGCGCTCGTTCGTGACGTTCTTCTACGTGCACCCCGCGTCGGGCACCGGCGCGTGCGGCGCGTTCAACACGAGCACGGCGGGGCCGGTGATGGGCAAACTGCGCAGCCTGTGCCTCGAGACCTTGTCGCTGCCGATGGTGCGACGGTGATGCGGCCTCACCTGCCTGCAGCGACGGGGCTGCGCTGGCAAGACTCGAGGTCGCGCAGCGCCTCGTTCTGCGCGAGGGCTGGCGGAGGGCGGCAGACCCTCGGGGAACGCGCATCGCAGCGCACGATGCCGCCCACGCGGAAGGAGCGAGCTGGGCCGCTGGTGGTCCGGTCTCCTGGTGGGTGTCCGGAGTCCTGTTGGCGCGCGGTGGGCAACATCCCAGGGCCGCCGAGGCCGCCGAGGCTCGCGGCCCGATGCGATTCCCGGTGCTGCAGGTAGACTGCTGGCAAGATGGTGTCTGCCGAGGACCTTGCCCGACTCCTGCAATCCGAGACGGATCGGATCGAATGGAAGGAGTCGACCCGGTCGCGCGACGCGATCCTCGAGTCCGTCTGCGCGCTCGCGAACGACCTCGGGGACAGCCAGCAGCCCGGCTACCTGCTGATCGGCGTAGGCAAGAACGGTTCCGTCGTGGGCGTCGCTTCGGGCGGCAGCCTCGACCAGCAGCAGGTGGATCTCGCGAACCGCCTGCGGTCGTCGAAGATCCAACCGGTTCCGAGCGCTTCCGTCGCCCCCTGCGAGGTGCAGGGCAAGACGATCCTGATCGTCGAGGTCGAGCCCTACCCCGTGCCGCCCGTGGTCGAAGTCGACGCGCGCGCCTGGGTGCGCATCGGAACCTCGACCCAGAAGGCGACGCACGCCGACCTGCTTCGTCTCAACGAGCGGCGGCCGCTGCATCGAGTTCCCTTCGATACGCGCCCGTTCCCGAACGCTTCGCTGGGCGGAATCGAGGTCGGTCAGCTGGAGCGCGCCTACCAGGCGGCCAAGGAAGGCGACGAGCACGCCGATTCGTTCCCGGAGTTCGAGGCCTGGTTGGTCCAGAAGCAGTACGGATCGTCGCAGCAGGGACGTTTCGTGCCGAACGTCGCTTCCCTGTTGCTGATGGGGAAGAGCCCGCAGGACGAGATCCCGGGGGCGTGGATCGATTGCGTCCGCTATGGCGGTGTCGATCATGACTCCGCGGTCGTTTCGCGGCGGGGCCTTCGGGGGACGCTGTGCGACCAGCTCGAGGTCGGGTGGGCATGGCTCGCCGCGCAGATCGAGAACGTGCCCGAAGAGGCCGCGGGGATCCGGTCGGGGTTCGTGCCGAACTACCCGGAGGAGGCGCTCAAGGAACTGCTGAGGAACCTCGTCCAGCATCGTCTCTACGAAGGCACGAATGCGCCGGGGCGCGTCGAGTGGTTCGAGGACCGAATCGAGTTCAGCAATCCCGGCGGCCCCTTCGGGCGCGCTGCCGAGGGCGTGTTCGGCACCAATTCCGACTACCGGAACCCCCTGCTCACGGCGCGGCTCGTGGCTGCCGGATATGTGCAGCAACTTGGCCGAGGGGTGCGACGGGCGCGTGCGCAACTGGAGAAGAAC
>VGXW01000292.1 GCA_016873195.1 Planctomycetota bacterium
CGCTCAGCGCCGCTGTCCGCTCAGCGCCGCTGTCCGCCGAAACGCATCACGAGGCCGAGGTAGAACATGTGCTCGCCGTGCACGTCCTCGTCGACGCGGATCGACGGCCGGCTCTCGTTGTCGAGGAACGAGTAGAAGCCGTGCAGCGAGAACGCCTCGCTGAGGTGCAGGTAGCTCTCCACGCCGCCGCCGACGAAGAACTTCTTGTCGGCCGAGCGCCCGAACTCGTCGAGCAGCCGCGAGTACTGGCCGTGCGCGAACGGCGTCACGGTCCACGAACTGCCGAGGTGGATGCGCAGCCGCAGCTGCGCGTCGCCCCACAGGTTGCCGAGCGGGTGCGTCGAGTCGTAGTTGACGACGCGGTCCTTCTCGTCGCAGTAGCCGCCGCGCGCGAAGATCTCCCAGGTCATGTCGTCCGACGACGGCACGTACCACTCGAGCCGGCCGCGCATGCGCCAGACGGCCGACGGCAGTTCGGTCAGGAAGCCGGCCGTGCCGATCTCGCCCTGGCTGTCGTTCCACTCCCGCTCGCCGAGCAGGGTCAGCACGAAGCCGTCGCGCGGCATGCCACGCCGGCGGTCCATCTGCACGCTGCTCTGCTCGAGGTAGAGGCGGCCGCCGTAGGCCGCGTAGTCCTCGGGGATCGTGAACGAGTTCGGCGTGCGGTCGCCGCGGGCGAAGTCGTTCTGCCGGTAGTAGGGGCCGAGTTCGATGTAGAGGCCCTGCGCGTCGCGCCCGAAGCCGAGGTAGCCCTCGTAGTCGCGCCCCTCGTAGAGCCCGTTCGGCACGAACGCGCCGCCGCGGTAGAAGCCGTCGCGGTAGAACTGCCACGGTCGCGCGCGCACCTCGAGCCGCGTGACCGTGTCGTCGCCGACGATCTTGCCGTCGTAGAAGCCGCCGTAGAGCCCGTCGCGGCCCGCGTAGGCCTCGAGCGTGCCGCGCCGCGCGCTGAACGAGTCGTCGCGCCAGTAGACGTGGCCGTCCCAGCTGATGCCGCTCTCGAGGCCGGAACCCTCGTCCTCGTCGGTGGGCTGCACGCCGATCGCGCCGGCTTCGATCTCGAACACCGAGAAGTAGGGATTGGCCGGGTTGCGCACCTCGGTCAGGTCGAGAAACGACTGCGCCGCCGCCGGAACGGCGAGCGCGATCGCGGAGAGCAGCCGGCAGACGTGAGGGGTCATGGGGTCGCTGGGGTCATCGGGTCGCTGGGGTCATCGGGTCGCTGGGGTCATGGGGTCGCGGGGGCCGCCGGAGTCGCCACAGGGCGCCCACCGCGCTCGGGCTGCGGCGACTTCACCTCGTCGCGCCGCCTGCCGCGCTCCAGGGCCGCCTGCACCATCGGGTGCGCGTTCTCGAGCACGATCACCGAGTAGGGATGGTCGGCGTACTGGTTCTCGCGTTCCTCGATGCGGATCGCGCCGCGCTGGCGCAGTTCGTTGATCATCGCGCGGCGCTCGGGATGCACGAGGCCGCTGAAGTGCTGGCTCATCGGCCCCTTCAGGAACGGCGACAGCCAGACCTCGGGGCTGCCGTGGCGGACCTGCGCGCGCAGGATCAGGTCGAGGCACTGGTGCAGTCGATCGGTGAACTCGGCGTCCGCCGGCACCTCGTCGGCGGTGCGCCACGTCACCGGGATGTGGCCGACGATCGACGCGCGCAGCGCCCGCGGACCGTTGGCGGCGCCCGGCTCCGACGCGGCGCCGGCCACCGGCGCGGCGCTGCCGTCCCCGCCGCCGGCGCCCACCGTTTCCCCGACCGGCGCGGCCGGCGCCGCGGTGGGCGCGGACCGGCCGTCTGCCGCCGCGAGTTCGGCTGCGTCCGGCGCGTGGCCGGTGCGCGCCTCCTCGCCGATCAGGTCCAACGCGTTCCAGAAGCGCTCGCCGCCGACGCGCATGCGCAGGTCGCCGCTCGTGCTGTCGGGGATCGCGACGACGCGCAGTTCGCGGTTCTCCTCGAGCACCTGCCGCGCGACCGGGATGAAGTCGCGGTCGCCCGAGACGATCACGATCGCGTCGATGTCCGGGCGCCGGTAGAGCACGCGGCAGACGTCGCACGCGAGCTGCACGTCGGCCGCGTTCTTGCCGGCCTGGCCGGTCAGCACGTACTGCGGGTCGAAGCCCATCAGCGCGAGGTCGTGCGCGACCTCCATGCCCGGGTAGGTGTCGAACGCCGCGTAGGAGCGGCCGAGCACCATCGGCGCGTTCTCGGCCGCGAGCCGGGCCTTCAGGCGCTCGAGGATCGACAGGCAGAGGTCGCGGATGCGGTGGCCGGAGAGTTCCTCCCGGTTCTTGAGCGACTGGAACAGGTTCTCGAAGTCGACGAAGGCGGCTGCGTGCATGAGGGAGTCCAGATTGGCGGGCGGCGTGCCGGCGGCAGCGGGCACGCCACACAGTTCGGGCGGAGAGTTCGGACGGCGATGGGTGTCTCAGACCGGCGGTGCCGGTGAATCCTGCAGCGGGGCCGGCTCGGCGACCGGCGGCGGCGCGGCCGGCTGCAGCACCGCGACCGGGTCGCTGGCCGGCAGCTCGAGGTCGTCGTCGGCCAGGTAGGTGTAGGAGGCGAGCCCCTCCTCGTAGCGGCGCATCAGCAGCGCCGAGTCGCGCATGTTGACCTTGCCGGCGCGCAACGCCTGTTCGAGGCGGCTGCGCATGCGTCGGATCAGGTCCTGCTTGTCGTACTGCACGTAGCTCAGCACCTCGGTGATCGAGTCGCCCTCGATCACGCGCTCGATGCGGTAGCCGTGCTGCTCGTCCATCGAGATGTGGATCGCGTTGGTGTCGCCGAACAGGTTGTGCAGGTCGCCGAGGATCTCCTGGTAGGCGCCGACCAGGAACATGCCGATGTAGTAGGGCCTGCCGGGCGCGATCGGGTGCACCTCGAGCACGCTCTTGACGTCGCGCAGGTCGATGAACTTGTCGACCTTGCCGTCGCTGTCGCAGGTCAGGTCGGCCAGGATCGCGCGGCGCGCCGGCCGTTCGCCGAGCCGGTGGATCGGCATCGTCGGGAACAGCTGCTTGACGGCCCAGTGGTCGGGTGCCGACTGGAACACCGAGAAGTTGCAGTAGTAGGTGTCGGCCAGCGCGCGCTCGAGGCCCTGCAGCTCGTCGGGCACGTAGTCGAGCGTGTTGACGATCTGGCGGATCCTGTCGCAGATCGCCCAGAACAGCGTCTCCGCGGTCGCGCGGCCCTTCAGGTCGAGATAGCCCAGGTTGAACAGGCTGATCGCCTCCTCCTTGAGCTGCAGCGCGTCGTGGTAGCTCTCCTGGAAGTTCTTCAGCGAGATGTCCTTCAGGATCTGCGCCATGTTGGCGATCGTGCTGTCCTCGTGCTCCGCGGCGCCCGGCGGCACGTCGATGCGTTGCCGCGACACGCCGAGCACGTCGAAGACGAGGATCGCGTGGTGCGCGGTCAGCGCGCGGCCCGACTCGCTGATGATGTCCGGGTGCGCGATGCCCTTCTCGTCGCAGGCCTGCTGCACGGCGAACACGACGTCGTTCGCGTACTCCTGCAGCGAGTAGTTCGCGGAGCTGTGGAAGTTGGTCTGCGAGCCGTCGTAGTCGACCGCGAGGCCGCCGCCGACGTCGAGGAAGCGGAGCCCGGCGCCGAGGTCGTGCAGCTCCGCGTAGACCCGCGTCGCCTCCTTCAGCGCGTCCTTGATCGCGCGGATCGCGGTGATCTGGCTGCCGATGTGGAAGTGCAGCAGTTCGAGGCAGTCGAGCATGCCGGCCTCGCGCAGCCGGTCGGTGACGGCGACCATCTCGCCCGCGGTGAGGCCGAACTTCGACTTCTCGCCGCCGGACTCCTGCCACTTGCCAGCCCCGCGGCTCGCGAGCTTGGCGCGCACGCCGAGGTGCGGGCGCAGGTCGAAGCGCTTGCTGACCGACAGCACCGTCTCGAGCTCCTCGAAGCGGTCGACGACGATGATCGTGTAGAGGCCCATCTTCTGGGCCAGCATCGCCGTCTCGATGAAGCTCGCGTCCTTGTAGCCGTTGCAGACGACGAGCCCGTCCGGGTTGGTCATGTGCGCGAGCACCACGAGCAGCTCGGGCTTGCTGCCGGCCTCGAGGCCGAGCGAGTAGTCCCGGCCGAAGTCGACGAGCTCTTCGACGACGTCGCGCTGCTGGTTCACCTTGACCGGGAACACCGGGCGGTAGCGGCCCTTGTAGCCGCACTCGTCGATCGCCTTCTTGAACGTCCCCGCCAGCGCCTGCACGCGCAGCTGCAGGATGTCGGAGATGCGCAGCAGCACCGGCAGTTCGATGCCGCGGCTGCGCAGGTCCTCGACGAGTTCGGGCAGCGAGAACTTGGGTCCGTTCCTGCCCATCGGCTGCACGACGAGTTCGCCGCGCTCGTTGATCGCGTACGAGTCGCCGCCCCAGGCGGCCAGTTGGTAGAGCTCGGCGCTGTCGCGGACGGTCCAGGCGCGCAGTTCCTTCGGCGGGGTGCTCAATGCGGGAGGCTCCGGTCGCTCGCGGAGCGCGCCGACCGCCACACCACGTGGCTTCGCGCGCTCCCGTTCGAGCGAGCGGATTCTGCCGCAGGTCGACCGAACATGGCAGGCGGGGGAGCGCATTTTTTCCGCGCGCAGGCAGCGCTGGCCCGGAGCGATCCGGACGCGTAGCTTCACGGCGTGAGCAACATCGAGAACCAGCAGGGCCGGCTGCAGGCCCAGGATCCCGAACTGGCCGGCCTGCTGCAGCGCGAGGACCGCCGCCAGAGCAGCACGCTGACGCTGATCGCCTCCGAGAACCACTGCTCCGCCGCGGTTCGCGAGGCCTGCAGCAGCCGCCTGACCGACAAGTACGCGGAGGGCTACCCCGGCAGACGCTACTACGGCGGCTGCGAGGTCGCCGACGCCGTCGAGGACCTCGCACGGCAGCGCGCGCTGCGGCTGTTCGCGGGCGCCGAGGAGGCCAACGTGCAGCCGCACTCGGGCACGACGGCCAACCTCTCGGCGCTGCTCGCGCTAGCCGGCCCGAACGGCCGCATCGTCGGCATGATGCTGAAGGCCGGCGGCCACCTGAGCCACGGCCACGACAAGAGCCACACCGGCATCGTCTTCCAGGCGCGCCAGTACGGCGCCGGCCCCGACGGCCGGATCGACCTCGACGAGGTGCGCAAGCTCGTGCGCGAGCACCAGCCGAAGGTGCTGATCGCGGGCGGCAGCAGCTACTGCCGCAACATCGACTACGCGGCCTTCGCCGCGATCGCGAAGGAGGCCGGCGCACTGCTGCTCGCCGACATCGCGCACCCGGCCGGCCTGATGGCCGCCGGCGTCGTGCCGAGCCCGATCGGCATCGCCGACGTCGTGACGATGACCACGCACAAGACGCTGCGCGGCCCGCGCGGCGGCATGATCCTGGCGCGCAAGGACGTCGCCAAGGCGATCCACTCGTCGGTGTTCCCGGGGTCGCAGGGCGGTCCGCTGGTGCACACGATCGCCGCCAAGGCCGTCGCGTTCGGCGAGGCGCTGTTGCCCGGCTTCCGCGCCTACCAGCAGAAGGTCCTGGACAACGCGCGCCACCTCGCCGCGTGCCTGATGGCGCACGGCCTCGACATCGTCACCGGCGGCACCGACAACCACATCGTGCTCGTCGACCTGCGCAAGACCGACGTCACCGGCGCCCAGGTCGAGGAACGCGCGCTCGCCGCGGGACTGTCGGTCAACAAGAACGCGATCCCGGGCGACCCGCGCCCGCCGATGGTGACCTCGGGCCTGCGCCTGGGCACGCCGGCCGTGACCACGCGTGGGTTCGGCCGCGAACAGATCGAGACCGTCGCCGGCGTGATCGTCGGCCTCGTGCGCGGCGCGGCGCCGGAGAAGTTCCGGCCGGTCGTGTCGGGCCTCGGCGAGGCGTTCCCGCTGCCGTGACTGCGCTCGCGAGCAATCTGTCGCGGCGGCTGGCCGTGGCCGCGCACGCCGGGCCGGCCACCGACGGCGGCCCGCCTCGGCAGGCGACCATCGCAGCCGCCGGCGACCACTCCACCGCGCGCGCGCGCGGCGGCAGTTCCGGGCACCACGCCGGACCCGACCCACCGGCCACACCGGATCGCCAGCCGGGCAGCGGCGACGCTCCCGGATCCGGCGGTCCCGGATCCAGATAAGATCCCGGGTACCAGGAGTGACAGCCCCACCGGACCCAACGGGGCCGATGCCCCCC
>VGXW01000293.1 GCA_016873195.1 Planctomycetota bacterium
CCCCAGTAGACGTAGCACTCGCCGCCGCTGCTCGTGGTCGCACCGAACGCGTTGACGCCCGGATCGAGGCACAGCCACTGCATCGGGATCCGCACGCCGGTGAACGCCGGGTTGTTCGGCAGCGTGAAGTTCTGCTGCGCGGTGCCCGTGTTCCCGGTCAGCAGGAACAGCGTGCCGATGATGTCCGTGTACTGCAGGCAGCCCGGCATGCCGAACGAGGCGAGGTCGCGCGGCAGCGCACCGTTCGGATCCTGCACGCGCGAAGAGCCGAACAGCAGGAAGGCGCCGCTGTTCGCGCGCGCGCTGGCGAGCGTGACACCGAACGTGGTGCCGAGCCGCGGCGGCCCCGTGTAGCCCAGCACCGGCCGCAGGTTGTTGCTGCCGAGGCAACCGCTGCCGTAGGTCAGCATCGTGGCCACGGGCGTCGGCCCGACCGCGATCTCGTCGACGGCGACCGTGCTCGTGTAGAGCGGCGGCGCGGGCTGGAAGGCGTTGTGCACGGTCCACGCCGCGGCGTTCTCGGCCAGCACGAACACGCGCGACAGCGGATCGACGGCGATCGACGTGATCCCCCCGAGGCCCGTCGACAGGAAAGGCAGAGCGGCGCCGGTCGTGGGGTCGATCAGCAGCACGTTGCCGACCGCGTCGCCGGCGAGCAACTGGCCGGCGAACACCGCGAGCGAGTAGAGCGGCGGGTAGCCGGTCCCCACCACGCGGTCGGTGTTGGTGACGAGATCCCACTCGACGATCGTGCCCACCGCGGCCGCGGAGCCGTCGCCCTCCGACGCCGCGTAGGCCTTGCCGCCGGTGAACGCCATGTCGCTCGCGTTGTTCGGCAGCAGGCCGGAGGTCGGCTGCGGCACGATCACGCCGGTCGCCATGTCGCGCAGGTACATGCGGTTCAGCGCGCCGCCGCGGCCGAGCAGCAGGAGGCCGTGGCCGGACGCCCAGCGCAGCCGGATCGGCACGCCGGGCGCACCGAGGTTCACCTGGAGGGTCGTGCGCACGAACGTGTTGCCGGTGAGGTTCAGCACCGGCACGACGGCGGCGATCGAGGTCGACACCGAGGTCACCGAGTAGAGCGTGGCCGGCGCCGACGGGTCGATCGCGACCGTGCGGCTGCCGTGCGCGGAGAGCGTCCCGGCCTGCGGCACGATCGGCGTCACGGTGCCGTGGTCCGGGTCGAGGATGCCGAGCGCGGGGACCGTGTTCGACGCCACGCGGTTGGCGTAGATCAGGTGGCCATGCGGGACCTGCGCGGCGACGGCAGCGCAGAGAACGAGGGCGAGGATCGGTTTCACAGCGGCTCCTGCGTGGGGGAGCGTCGGGCAGGAGCCGTACCGTACCGGAACCCCGGGGCCCGGCCAACCCCACCCCCGCCGCGGCGAGCCGCCGTCAGACGCGGATCACGCTGTCGAGGGCGCTCGGTCCCGTCCCGGCGAGGCGCGGCTCGATCTCGTCGCGCAGGAACCCGTCGACCTGCTCCGCCGACCGGCCGACGAACCGGGCCGGATCCAGCAGGCTCGGCAGCGCGTCGCGGATCGCCGCGAAGGCCGGGTCGGCGGCGATCAGCGCGAGCAGCGGATTGTCGCGCCCCTCGTCCTTCACCGCGTGCGCCGCCGCGCGGCTGTGCACGCGCACGCGCTCGTGCAGGTCCTGCCGGTCGCCGCCCGCCGCGACGCCGGCCATCAGGATCTCCTCGGTGGCGAGGAACGGCAGCTGCTCGCGCAGCTTCTTCTCGATCACCTTCGGGTGGACGACGAGCCCCGCGGCGACGTTCTCGACGAGCATCAGGATGCCGTCGATCGCGAGGAACGACTCGGGCAGCGCGATGCGGCGCACGGCGGAGTCGTCGAGCGTGCGCTCGAGCCACTGCGTGGCCGCCGTGTGCGCGCTCGTGTTCGCCGTCTCGATCACGTAGCGCGCCAGCGAGCAGATGCGCTCGCAGCGCATCGGGTTCTTCTTGTAGGCCATCGCCGAGCTGCCGACCTGCTTCGACTCGCTCGGCTCCTCGATCTCGCCCTCGTGGGAGAGCAGCCGCAGGTCCGTCGCGAACTTGCTCGCCGACTGCGCGATCGCCGACAGCGCCTGGTGGATCGTCCAGTCGAGCTTGCGCGTGTAGGTCTGGCCGCTGACCGCGATCGACTTCGCGAAGCCCATCGCCCTGGTGACGCGCCGGTCGAGTTCCTCGACCTTCTGGTGGTCGCCGTCCGCGAGCAGCAGGAACGTCGCCTGGGTGCCCGTCGTGCCCTTCACGCCGCGGAACGGCAGCCAGTCGGCGATCCGGCGCAGCTCGTCGAGGTCGAGCGAAAAATCCTGCGCCCAGAGGCAGGCGCGCTTGCCCACGGTGACCGGCTGCGCGACCTGGAAGTGCGTGTAGCCGAGGCACGGCGCCGCCCGCCACTGCCGCGCGAACCCGGCGAGGGCGCGCAGCACGGCGGCCAGGCGCTGCTCGAGCAGCCGCAGCGCGCGGCGGAAGATCAGCAGGTCGCCGTTGTCGGTGACGAAGCAGCTCGTCGCGCCGAGATGGATGATCGGCCGCGCCTGCGGACAGAGGTCGCCGTAGTGGTGCACGTGCGCCATCACGTCGTGGCGCAGTTCCTTCTCGTAGCGCGCGGCGCGGTCCCAGTCGAACTCGTCGCGGTGCGCGCGCAGTTCGGCGACCTGCTCCGCGGTGACCGGGAACCCGAGTTCGTGCTCGGCCTGCGCCAGCGCGATCCACAGATCGCGCCAGGCGGTGTGGCGCGCGCGCGGCGAGAACAGGCCCGCCATCTGCCGGCTCGCGTAGCGTTCGATGAGCGGATGGTCGAAGCGTTCGCCGCGATCGGTCATGGCCGCCTGTCTATCCGCCCCCCCGCCGGCGCGCCACGCCCGACGGCCCGGCCGAGTTCACCAGCGGTGCCGGCGGTGCGGGCGGTAGCGGGGCTCGCAGTCGGGCACCCAGACCTGCCGGGTCCGCGTCTCGTAGCGCGGCGGCACCCAGGTGCGCCGGCAACCGCCCGGATCGACGATGCCCCACTCGAGCTGGCCGCAGAAGCCGCGCACCCAGCCCCAGGTCGGCGGGACGTAGTGCTCGGCCCAGTAGCCGGGCACCAGCACCTGCTCGCAGACGGTCTCCCAGTGGCCGTGCGGCTCGTGCAGCACCTGGACCGGCATCGGGACCGGCATCGGGACCGGCACCTGGACCGGCACCGGGTACCTGGGCGGGCAAGGCAGGTTCACCGTGACGCCGGCCCGGAAGTGGCGCCCGAACTCCGCCTGTACGTGCAACTGGGCGGGCGCCGAGACGGCGGCCCCGAGCAGGGCCGCCACGCCAAGCCAAGGAAGTCGGAACATGGGCGCCTCAGCGCGGAGCGACGAGGGACGTGCCGGAGCCGCGAGGGCGGCTCCGGGATCACCAGAGCGGCCAGGTCTCGAACGACACCGCGCCCACGCAGACCAGCAGCCAGCAGGGCAGCCAGCGGGCGACCGAGCGGTCGCACAGCAGCGCAGAGACCACGGCGACCCCGAGCACCGCCCCGCAGGCGTCCGACAGCAGGTCGCCGTACGAACTGCACCGGCCGGGCACGAACGACTGGTGCCATTCGTCGATGGCACCGTAGGCTGCACCGAGCAACGCGCTGGTCACCGGCCAGCCGCGGCCTGGCGGCAGCGTCGCACGCGGCCCGACGGGCCCGCTCAGCAGGATCGCGCCCGCGAGCGCGGCGAACGCGACCACGTGGGCGCCGTTGTGCAGCCAATCGCGCAGCGGGTCCGGCGGCCGGGGTGCCGGCGTGAGCGACGACCCCCACCAGATCGCGCCCGCCAGCGCGGAAGGCAGCAGCGCGCGCACCCAGGCGGGCAGGCCGAGCCAGCGCCGCAGCAGGGCGAAGAGCGGCGCCGCCCTCACCGGCGCACGACCAGACCGGCGAGGCGCAGTCCGCCCTCGGCCCCCTGTTCGGCGTGCAGTTCGTCGAGGTAGACCGTGAGCAGGAACAGGCCGCGACCACGTTCGTTCTCGAGCGCCGGGAGTCCGTTCGCCGCCTCGGTCAGCGCCGCGGCGAGTTCGCCCACCGCGGCCGCGGGCATCTCGCGGTCGAAGAACTCGAGCTGGACGCGACCGCCGCGCAGCCCGACCTGCACGGCGAGGTCGAGGCCCCGGCGGCGGTAGGCGGCGCCGTGCTCGATCGCGTTGTTGACCAGTTCGTCGACAACCAGGGCCGCCGTGTCGCAGACGGCGGTCTCGGCGCCGAGCCGCGCCGTGGCCGCGCGCACGTCGGCCCGCAGTTGCCGCAGCACGGCGGATCGCGGCGGGAACTCGAGCCGGCCGCCCTTCACTGCACTCCCTCCACCAGCAACGACAGATCGACGGCGGTCGCGGAGTGCGTCAATCCGCCGATCGATATCCGGTCGACCCCCGATTCCGCGAACGCCCGCACGGTGCCCAGGTCGACGCCGCCCGAGGCCTCCACCTCGACGGTCCGGCCGGCGGCCAGCGCCGCTTCGCGCACGGCGGCGACGGCCGCGCGCAGTTCGGCGCCCGGGACGAAGTTGTCCAGCAGCACGACGGCGGCGCCGCCGGCCACGGCCGCGAGCGCCTCCGCGACCGTGCGCGCCTCGGCGATCACGGAGGCCCGCTGCCCGGTCACGCAGCGGCGCACGACTTCGCCGTAGGCCATCGGGCGCGCGAAGCCGAAGTGGTTCTCCTTGAGCAGCACCTGGTCGTAGAGCCCGATGCGGTGGTTGTGCCCGCCGCCGGCCACGACCGCGGCCTTCTCGAGCAGGCGCAGGCCGGGAGTGGTCTTGCGCGTGTCGAGGATCCGCGCCCCCGTGCCAGCGACCGCGTCGACGAAGGCGCGCGTGCGCGTGGCGACGCCGGACAGGCGCTGCACGAAGTTCAGCGCCGTACGTTCGGCGGCCAGCAGGGCCCGCATGTCCGCCGCCACCTCGAACACCAGGGCACCCGGCTGCAGCGCGGCGCCGTCGTGCAGTCGCACGTCGACGCGCGCCGCCGGATCGAGCAGCATGAACGCGGCGACCGCGCAGTCGACGCCGGCGAGCACGCCACGGGCCTTGGCGAACAGCCGCGCCCGGCCGCGGACCCCGGCGGGCACCGACAGCCGGCTCGTAACGTCGGCATCCACGCTCAGATCGGCACGACCGAGGTCCTCGGCGAGGGCGGCCCGCACGCAGGCCCGAACGGTGGCGGCGTGGTCCATGAAGTGCGCGCGGAATCTACCCGAAAGCCCCGCACCGCGCACCGCGTCAGCGAGTGGGTGGCGCGGCCGCGGCAGGATCGACGAGATGGTCGCGCAGCGCGGCGCAACGGCCCGGACCGAACCCGTCGACGCGATCGAG
Source organism: Planctomycetota bacterium (assembly GCA_016873195.1). Taxonomy (GTDB): domain Bacteria; phylum Planctomycetota; class UBA1135; order UBA1135; family UBA2386; genus VGXW01. The sequence continues at coordinate 5,338 of VGXW01000293.1, forward strand.
ATCCTCGAGCGCGCGGAACGGCCCGTGGCGGATCCGGTGCAGCACGATCGCCTCGGCGCGCGCAGGCCCCACGCCGGGCAAGGCCTGCAGTTCGGCGACCGAGGCGCGGTTCAGGTCGATGCGCAGCGGCGCCACGGCGAGGCGCCGGTCCGCTGCGGCGTCGCCGAGACAGCCGACCGCCAGCGCGCGCACGGCGAGGCCGAGCACGAGCAGCGCCCAGCAGTGCAGCAGCAGCCGGTCGCGCGCTACCAGCGGCGGATCTGCGCCGCCATGCGCGCGGCCACGCCGTGCCCCGCCGCCGGCTTCGTCACGAAGCCGCCGGTCCGCGTCTCGAGGGTCGCCATCGCCGACAGGATCGCCCTGGCAGTCGGACATTCGGGGAGTCTCACCAGCAAGGGGGGTTGTCCGAGCCGGCGGTGCGCCACCGCCGGATCCTCGGGTACCTCGCCTGCATAGTGGATCTCGGCGCCGGCAAAACGCCGGGAAACCGCGGCCAGACGCTCGAAGGTCGCGTGGCCGAGCCCCGGCCGCGTCACCCGGTTGACCACGACGTGCAGTTCCGGTCGCTCGCACTGCCGCGCGATGCACTTGATCAGGGCGTAGGCGTCCGTCAGCGCCGCGATCTCCGGATTGGTCACGATGACGACGTGCTGCGCCGCCAGCACGGTGATCATCGCCTGCGGCGACAGCCCGGCGGAGCAATCGAGCAGCACCACGTCGTGCTGGCCGGCGAGCCAGTGCAGCGCGCGCGCGAGCGCCTGCATGTGCCGGGCACCCAGTTCGGCGAGGCTCGTGAGCCCCGAACCGCCCGCGACCAG
>VGXW01000294.1 GCA_016873195.1 Planctomycetota bacterium
CCGATCGGATCGAGCACCAGTTCGCCGTAGCCGGCGGTCGGCAGCCCGGTCGTCGTCGCCGGGGACCAGTCGTTGCCGTCCCACTCCCACTCCTCCGCGCCGCCCACGCCGACCGTGATGAACCGCACGCGGCCAGCCGCGGCGTCGAACACCGCCGTCGCCGTCGTCGCCGAGTGGTGCACGGCCGGCGCGTGCGCAGGCAGGCGCTGCAGCCAGGTGCTGCCGTCCCACTCCCACGTGCCCTGCATGCCGACCGCGACGACGACCTGGCGCAACGGGTCGAAGCAGAGTCCCTGCCGGCGCTGCCAGCCCGGCCCGTTGCTGTCCAGCAGCGTCCAGGTGGCGCCGTTCCAGCTCCACGTGCGCAGCCGCGGGCGTGCCAGGTCGTTCTCGATGCCGAGCAGCTGGTTGCGCACCGGGTCGTACACGAGATCGGTGATGCCCGGCGCCGCCGCGAGCGCGGTCCAGTGCCAGCCGTCCGACTCGTAGGTGCGTTGGTCGGAGCAGCCGATTGCCACGATGCGCTGGCGCACGGGATCCGTGGTCATGGTGAGCAAGCACGGCCATGCGGACTGCTGGTGGAACGACGTGTCGTAGTACCAGGTGTCGAAGAACACCTGGCTGCCTTCGGCGCCACCCGACATCAGCAGGCGGCCGGTGCCGAGGTGCCGCGCGATCACCGGATAGCGCCGCGCCGGTCCCGCCGCGATCTGGTTCCACGCGCTGCCGTTCCATTCCCACAGGTCGCCGGAGACGCCGCCCCCGTTGCGTTCACCGCCGTACATGAGCAGGCGGTTCTGGAGCGGGTCGGTGTGCATCGCCATCGCGTAGATGGGCATCGTGGCCGGCACGACCGCGTTGGCGACCGGCGTCCAGGAGATGCCGTCCCACGCGAGCACCGCGGAGAATGGGCCGTTGAAGTGCGTCGCGATCACGCGGCCGAGCACCGGATCGAAGCCGAACGCGCGAAAGGAGAGCGGCCAGCCGAGATTGCCGGGGATCGTGTGCCACTGGCTGCCATCCCACTCGTACACGAACCCGAGGTAGTAGTACACGAGCCGCTGCCGCACCGGGTCCCAGGCGAAGTTGTTCAGGCCCTGGTCGGTCGGCACCGGCCCCAGAGTGGCGGCGAGCTGCCAGCTGCGACCGTCGTAGTACCAGGTGTTGCCTTCCAGCAGCATGACGATCTTGCCGCGTGCGGTGTCGAACGCAGCGCGCGGCGGATACTGGCTGCTCGGCATGCCGGGCACCAGCGACTGGTACCAGCGCTCGCCGTCCCACTCCAGCGCGGCGGCGGGCGCTTGCGTGCGCAGCACGACGACGCGGTCCCGCACCGGATCGTGGATCGCGATGCCGGCGAAGCCGAACGACGAGGTGACCTGCCAGGACTGGGCTCCGGCGGCAACGCCGATCAGGGCCAACGATGCCAGGAAGATGCGCATGGAGGTGGCGATTGTCGCCGCGACCCTCGCGCCTGTCGACCGGTGGAATCGCCGCGCGGGCTGGCCGGCGACCGCGCGCTCGCGAACTCGCCGTGCCGCACGTGAAGTGACGGCGCGGGCGCGCCTACCCCTTCACGTAGGAGTTGCCGATCACCGCGCGCTGGATCTGGTTCGTGCCCTCGTAGATCTGCGTGATCTTGGCGTCGCGCATCAGCTTCTCGATCGGGTAGTCCCGCATGTAGCCGTAGCCGCCGAAGATCTGCACCGCGTCGGTGGTGACCTGCATCGCGACCTCGGACGCGCACAGTTTGCTCATCGCGCTCCACCGGGCCACGTCCTTGTTGCCGGCGTCGATGTGCCGCGCGGTCTGGTAGAGCAGCGCGCGGGCCGACTCGATGGCGACCGCCATGTCCGCGAGCAGGAACTGGATCGCCTGCAGGCTCGCGATCGGTTTGCCGAACTGGCGGCGCGTCTTGGCATACTCCACCGCGAGGTCGAACGCGCCCTGCGCGATGCCGAGCGCCTGCGCGGCGACGCCGGGGCGCGACTTGTCGAGCGTCTTCATCGCGATCAGGAAACCCTCGCCCTCGCGGCCGATGCGGTTCGCCGCCGGCACGCGGCAGTCCTCGAACACGATCTCCGCCGTGGCCGAGGCGCGGATGCCCATCTTGTCCTCGTGTTTGCCGACCTTGAACCCGGGGAAGTCGTCCTGCACGAGGAACGCGGTCGTGCCGCGCGAGCCGCGCTTGGGGTCGGTGACGGCGATCACCGTGTAGAGGTGCGCTGTGCCGCCGTTGGTGATGAAGACCTTGGCGCCGTTCAGCACGTAGTCGTCGCCCTCGCGCACCGCGCGCGTGCGCATCGCCCCGGCATCGCTGCCCGCGTTGGCCTCGGTGAGGCCGAAGCCGGCCAGGTACTTGCCGGCCGCGAGGTCGGGCAGGTAGCGCTGCTTCTGCTCGTCGTTGCCCGACAGCAAGAGCGGGAACATGCCGAGCGCGCTCGCGGCGAGCGCCAGCGTGATGCCGCCGCAGGCCTTCGACAGCTCTTCGGTCACCAGCGCGAGTTCGAGCACGCCGAGCCCGAGGCCGCCGTACAACTCGGGCACCACGACGCCGAACAGCCCGGTCTCGGCGAACACCTTGACGACCTCCCACGGGAAGGTGCCGTCGCGGTCGTGTCGGGCCGCGACCGGGCGAACGTGATCGTCGGCGACCTTTCGGGCGAGATCGACCAGGGCCTTCTGGTCTTCGGTGAACAGGTAGTCCATGGGGCAGCGAGTGAACCTGCGGGCGTGCAGGGAGGCCAACCGAGTAGCGAGTCGGTGCCTGCGGGGACAGGGGATTCTGGTCGTAGGCGGTTCCTGCGGGAATCGCGGTGGGGGATCGAGGCGTTCCGGGCCGCGGCCTCCGGTCGCGCCGTGCCGCTCCGCCGTGCCGCGGCCATTGCCAGGTGGTCCCATTCCCCGTGCGGTCGTCGATCCCGCGGTCGCGTTCTACCGCGGCGGCGCCGCGCCTGGCTGCACCCCACTGCCACCATGCGTACCACAGCCTTGTCGTCGGCGCTGCTGCTGGCGCCGTTCCTCGCCGCCCAGCGGATCGCCGAGATCGAGCCCAACGACAGCCCCGCGACCGCCCAGGTCCTGGCGCTCGGCACCCAGGTCGACTGCAGCCTCGTGGCCGGCGAAGCCGACTGGTTCCGCTTCACGACGGCGGGCGGCAACGTGCGCATCTACGTGAACGGCGCCATCGACAGCCAGCTCGAGCTGCGCGACGCGGGCGGTGCCGTGGTGCTCGCCTTCAGCGACGACGTGCGCGGCACGCAGAGCGACCTCACGATCGACCTCGCCGCGGGCACCTACCTGTGCCGCATCGACGGCTACTCGGCGGCGGTCGCGGGGCCCTACAGCCTCGACCTCGGCGAGCTTGCTGCGAAGCCGTTCACCGCCGCCGAGGTCGAACCGAACCACGGTCCTGGCCTCGCGCAGGGGATCGGCAACGGTGCCCAGGTCGATGCGGCGCTCGACGACGACCAGTTCGTGCCGATCGTCACCGCGAACAGCAGCGTCGCCGTGGCGGGAACGGACAGCTACACGCTCGGCGCGGGCGCCTGGACGAAGACGCCCCAGCCCGGCAACCGCATCACGGTCGCGGGCTTCGCCAACGCGGCGAACAACGGCCTCAAGGTCGTGACGGCGGCGAGCCCGACGACGATCACGGTGAGCACGGCACCGCCGCACGCGCCGCTCGCGCCCGAGGCGGCGGGCCCCGCGGTCTCGATTGACGCGGGCGACGAGGACTGGTACCGACTCGTGCTGACGACGCAGTCGGTGGTCTGGTTCCAGGTGACCGAAGGCCGGGACTCCTGCATCCCGCGCAGCCGCTACGAGATCTACGACGGCACCGGCGCGCTCGTGCCGGCGGTGACGCACGGCAGCAACGCCGCCGACAGTTCGATCTTCAACTTCCGCCAGAGCAACCTGCGCGTCTGGCCGGCGGGCACCTACTACTACGTCGTCGAGCAGAGCAACGCGACGAGCGCGGCGAACACGACGATGTCGCCGTTCGCGCGCTACCGCCTCGAACTGCTGGTGCAGCCGATGCTGACGGGCGGTGCCGTGGTCGAGAATCCGGAGCCGAACCAGTCCGCGGCGACGGCGACGGCGCTGTCACCCGGGCAGGCCGGCATCGGCAACCTCTCGGCGAGCACGGGCGATCCGTCGGACTGGTGGGGGCCGTTCTCGTTCGCGGGCCCGAGCCTGATCACGTGCCAGACCACGCAGGGGGCTGCCCCGGCCCTGCTCGACTCGACGATCCAGCTGCGCGACGCGGCGACGGGCGCGCTGCTCGCGTCGGCGCTGTCGGGCAACCTGCTGACGGCGACGAGCCACGCGCGGCTGCACGCCTCGGGCAACTCGCCGATCGCGTTCTACGTCGAGGTCCTCTCGCCGGGTGCTCTGGCGGGCCAGTCCGGCAACTACGAGCTGCAGGTCAGCTCGATCGACCCGCTGCCCTACGTCAGCGCGAGCTACACGAACCTGGCGGGCAACGCGTCGTGCGGCCAGGCGCCGCGGCCGCAGTTGACGACGGCGTTCGCGAACGAACGGCCGGTGCTCGGCACGGTATTCAGCCGCACGCTGGGGCCGCTCGCGCCGGGGGCGCCGTTCTTCCTGCTGCAGGGCTTCTCGAACGCGGCGGGCAACGGCGGCACCGTGCCGCTGCCGTTCGCGCTCGACCCGCTCGGCGCGCCCTCGTGCGCCGTGCACGTCGATCCGCTGGCGACGGTGCTCTCGTTCGCGGGTCCGTCCGGCTCGGCGAGCCTCGACCAGGCGATCGCGAGTTCCATCGCGTTGCGCGGCATGCCGCTCTACGAGCAGGCGGCCGTGCTGGCGCCGGCGGCCAATCCGCTCGGCATCCAGATGTCGAACCACTGCCGGCAGCTCTGGGGCGAACGGTCCTGGTGAGCGTGGCTGCGCGCGCCGGTCACGGCGTGAGCCGGTAGAGCCGCGCCGCGTAGGGCGCGAACTCGTCGGCGAAGCTGCCGTCCTCGAGTCGGCCGGGCCGCGCCTCGCCGAGGCGCACGACCACGCCGGCCTTGCGGCCCGCGGCGCGGAACGTCGCGCGCAGCGGCGCCCCCGACAGCGACGCGGCGACCACCACGAGGTCGCGGCCCTCCTCGTGCACGCGCAGCGCCAGTTCGCCCGGGCCGTCGATCCGGGCCTGCACCGCGTCGCGGACCTGCGGGCGGTTCAGGATCGGCGCCAGCGCGCGCACCTCCTCGTTGACGGCCAACACCGCCGCGGCGATCTCCGGATACGCGAGGAGCCCGGCCTCGACGAACTTCGGCTGGAACTCGTGCGCGAAGTAGACCACGCCCGAAGCGCCGCACGCGATCGCGATCCAGACCTCGCTGCGCACCTGGGCCGGGGTCGGCCGCGCGTCCGGGTTGCCGCCGTTTCCCCGGGCTTCTTGGCTTGCGTCCAGCCGACGAGCCGCTGCACGCCCCGGCCGACGAACTCGAGCTTGCCGCGCACCGCGGGCTTGTCGTGCGTGACCGGGTAGATGTCGAACGACACGAGGTCGGCGCCCTTGCAGTACTCCGGATAGTCCTCGGGGTGGTTCGTGCGCACGCCGCGGCCGTGCCACCCGTCCCACGCGGCACCCTGGCCGAGGTTCAGCAGCACCGGGCGCGTCGGGTCGGCCGCGCGCATGCGCTCGTAGTCGGCGACGACGACGCGCGGCGCGATCGGCGGCCCGTAGCCGATCGCCGCGGCCTGCGCGTTGTCGGGCTCGTCGCCGTGCAGCCAGCCGGCGATCGTGCGACCCGGCCAGCGCAGGCCCGTCTCGTTCTGCGCGCAGATCGTGCGCATGCCGGCCTTCTCGAGCGCCTCGAGCTGGGCCCGGGTTGGGCCCTGCCACAGCCCCACGTAGAGGTTGATGCCGAGTTCGCGGTAGCGCGCGGCGTTCGCGGGCGCCTGCAGCCAGACGCCGATCGGGAAGAACGCGGGATCCTGCGGCAGGCCGTTCGGGAACGGCTCGGGCGCCGCGGGGGCCGATCCGGGCTGCTGCGCGGGCAGGCTCCCGGCGGACGCGAACAGCAGGAGTGCGAGCAGGGCGGCGAACGGAGCGGGCATGCCCGGATGCTACCTGCCGGCCCGGCGGCCGGGG
>VGXW01000295.1 GCA_016873195.1 Planctomycetota bacterium
ACTCGAGCTGGCTCGTGCTCGGGGGGGCCGCGGCCGGCTGGCTCTGGCACGCGCTCGGGCCTGCGGGCTGAGGTGTGGCGGCGTTCGGCGTGAACCCCATGCCGACCGGCCGAAGGGACGCACCGCGATCAGGTCGCCGTCCGCGACGCTGCGGACATCCCGGAATCTCAGGGTCACGAGCGCCTCGGTCCGGCCCGCCGCGGTCACGAACTCCACCTCCAGGCCATCGGGTTCGTAGACCTCGACGACTGCGCCGAGGTCCCCACGACGCAGCCCGTGCTCGGGAAGATCCCGGTCCAGAACCACCGTGTCGAGTTGCTTGAATCGCATGTCTGGAACGTCCCGACCGTCAGCGCGATGCCGTTGGTGCTGTTCAGCGCGGTGAGTGAGTCGGTGATCCAGGCTGCGTCCCGGACCGCCCGGCCCCACGCCGTCATGATCCCCGCGCCGCTCGCGCGCGTCCCCCTTGGTCCGGGGCTCAGCTCGAATCACCCACACCCGCCGGCGAATGAGCCCCGAGGATCGTCCTGCGCCGCTCGTGCCCCTGCTGCAGCTCGCTGCGGTTGCCGCGGCTGCGGTCGCGGTCTACTGCGGCCAGCCAGCCCTTGGGCTGCCGGCTCTCGCCGTGCTCGCGGTGGCCTGGCCGCCGGCCGTGCCCTGGCTGGCGCTGCGGGCCGCCCACGTGCTGGGCGTCTACGCGGCGTTCGCCGTGGTCTGGCTCCTGTTCGTGTCCTGCTACCTGCGCGGCATGCACGCGCTGGGCATGCCGGTGGCGCCGCAGCCCGCACTGCAGCAGCTCGCCGAACAGGGAACGGGCCTTGCGGGCTTCGCGGCGCAGGTCGTCGGTGGGCGCGCTCGGATCGTCCCCGTATCCGTCGACCTCGCCAACCAGACCCGACCTCGCGCCGCACCCCATGCGCTTCCGCCGCACCGCCCTCGCCCTCGCACTCACGCTGCCCCTCGCCGCCGCCGCCGCCCAGACGCCCAACACGCTGCTCGTGATCGCGGACGACGTCGGCGTCGATGGCGTCGGTTGCTACGGTCTCGGCACGGCCCCGCCGCCGACGCCGAACCTCGACGCGCTGGCCGCGCGCGGCGTGCGCTTCCTGAACGCGCAGGTCTGCCCGCTGTGTTCGCCGACGCGCGCCTCGGCGCTGACCGGGCGGCACGCGTTCCGCACCGGGGTCGGCACGGCACTCGGCGGCAACCAGCCCGGCCTCGCCGCGAGCGAAGTGCTGCTGCCCGAGATCCTCGCGCCCGCCGGGATCGCCACGGCGCTGATCGGCAAGTGGCACCTCGGCGACGACCTCGGCGCGCTGACCCCGACCGCCGAGGGCTTCGGCGAGTTCACGGGCGGACTGCAGGGCGCGATCACGGACTACTTCCTGTGGCCGAAGGTCGAGAACGGCCAGACGACCATGTCGACGACCTACTCGACGACCGACCTGGTCGACGAGGCGCTCGGATTCGTCGCGCGCACGCCGGGCCCGTGGTGTCTCGTACTGTCGTTCCACGCCGGCCACACGCCGATCCATGCGCCGCCGGCCAACCTGCACACGCAGAACCTCACCGGCCTCGATCCGCAGACCACGCCGATCCCGTTCTACAAGGCGATGGTCCAGGCGATGGACAGCGAACTCGGCCGGCTGTTCGCGGGTCTGCCCGCCGCGACGCTGGCGAACACCAACGTGCTGTTCCTCGGCGACAACGGCACCGCCTCGCTCGTCGTCGAGCCGCCGTTCGTCCCCGCCCGCAGCAAGGGCACGATCTACCAGGGCGGCGTGCGCGTCCCGCTGATCGCCGCCGGTCCCGCAGTCGGCGGCGGGCCACGCGTCGAGTCGGGCCTCGTGCACGCGGTCGACCTGTTCGCGACGCTCGCGGCACTGCACGGCGTGGACGCGCGCGGTTCGGTGCCGGCCGCGGTGCCGCTCGACGCGGTGAGTTTCGTGCCGCTGCTGCAGGCCGCGGGACGACCGCCGGTGCGCGAGTTCGCCTACAGCGAGGTCTTCGCGGGTGCGACCGCCATGGGCACGGCAGGCGACGACGAGTTGATCCGCGATGCGCAGTACGCGCTGCTGCGCACCCGCACCGGCAGCGGCGTGCGCGAGGAGCTCTACGACCTCCTGGCCGACCCGTGGCAGACGACCGACCTGCTGCTCCAACCGCTGAGCGCCGCCGCCGAGGACGGCTACCGGCGCCTGTGGCGCGCGCTTGCGACGCTGCGCGGCTACCCGTCGGCCATCGCATTCGGCGCCGGCTGCAGCGGGGCCGGGCTCTCGCCGGTGCTTCGCGCGGTGACACCCCCCGCGATCGGCACGACGTTCACGATGCGCGTCCACGGCCTCTCCGCCGCGGCCAGCGCGACGTTCGGCGTGGTCGGTTTCGCCGCTGACCAGTGGCTCGGCGCACCCCTGCCGCAGGACCTCGGCGCGCTCGGCATGCCGAACTGCACGCTGCTGCTGGCGCCCGCGATCACGCGCTTCCTCGTGCGCATCAACACGGTTGCGCCATGGAACGAAGCGCTGCCCAACGACCCGGGCCTCGTCGGCACTGGCTTCTTCGCGCAGTCGTTCGTGCTCGCGCCCGGCGCGAACCCGGCCGGCGCCCTGGCAACCCGCGCGCTCGACGTCGTCGTCGGTTCCTGAGCCTCTGCCGAGGGCGGTGGCTCAGCTCGAATCCCACGGGGCGCGTGCCGCAGCGCGCACCGGGATCCTGCCGGGGCCACGGCGCCTTGCCGAGGTCGCCAGCACGGCGCCCGCATGTGGCCGCCGTTCGCCCGCGCCTGGGCCTTTTGGGGACGCTGTGGGCCAGCGGCCCGCGCCCGACGATTCCCCAGCGGGGCCCCGCTGATGATATCACGGCACGTCTTGCGTGAATGGACTCGCGCTGCGCTCCGGACCGCCCGGGCCCCACGCCGGCATGATCCCCGCGCCGATCGCGGGCACCGTGCCAACGGGGTCAACGTCGCCTCGCTCGCGCGGATGGTCGTCGTCACCGTGCAGCGTGCGCGCCGAGACGCGCGGCCCCAGCTCGGCGCACTCTTCCCGCCATGCGGGCCGTGCGGCGTATTCCCCCGTCCGCCGGGCCCGCCCGAAGATCCGCCGCCACGCGCCAGGATCCCCCTGGCCGCAGCAGGCGGCGTTGCCCCTGCGAAACCCGCCGGGCGGTTCCAACCCCGTCCGACCCAGCGACAGCGACGACGAATGGTCATCCATCTCACCGGCCACGACCTCACGATCGAAGCACTCGAGGCCATCGCCCGCCGCGGCGAGGCGGTCGATCTCCCGCGCGCCGCCCTGGAGCGCGTCGTGCACTGCCGCGCCTTCCTCGAGCAGCGCCTCGCCGCGCGCGAGATCATGTACGGGACCAACACCGGCATCGGCGAGTTCTCCGAGGTCGTGCTCGACGACGAGCAGGTCAAGCAGTTCCAGGAGTACCTGATCTACAACCACGCGGCTGGCATCGGCGCGCCCTGCCCGATCGACCACGTGCGCGCGGCAATGGCGGCGCGCATCAACGTGCTCGCGCGCGGCCACTCGGGCTGCCGGCCCGAGATCCCGCTCTGCTACGTCGCGATGCTGAACCGGGGCGTGACGCCCGTCGTCTGCAGCAAGGGTTCGGTCGGCGCCTGCGGCGACCTCGCGCCGATGAGCCAGATCGCGCTGGTTCTGCTCGGCAAGGGCGAGTGCTTCTACCGCGGCGAACGTCTGCCTGGCGCCCGCGCGCTGGAACTCGCCGGCATCGTGCCGCCGGGCCTGCACGCGCGCGACGGCCTCGCCGCGATCAACGGCAGCAACCTGCTGACCTCGATGGGCGCGCTGGCGGTCTACGACGCCGAACGTTGGCTCGTGCAGGCCGAGATCGCCGCGGCGATGTCGCTGGAGGCGCTGCTCGCGAACCTGAAGCCCTACGACCCGCGCCTGCACGAACTGCGCGGCTTCCGCGGCGCGATCACCTCCGCGCAGAACCTGCGCCGGCTGCTCGAGGGCTCCGACCTGATGACCGGCAAGAAGAAGACCCGCGTGCAGGACGCCTACAGCATGCGGTCGACGCCGCAGGTGATCGGCGCCGCGCGCGACCAGCTGCGCTGGACGCGCGAGCAGCTGCTGATCGAACTCAACGGCGTCGGCGACAACCCGATCTTCCTGCCCGACGACCGCGCCGTGCTGTCGGGCGCGAACTTCCAGGGCACGCCGGTCGCGCTGCCGCTCGACGGTCTGGCCGCCGCGATCACGATGATCTCGGTGCTGAGCGAGCGCCGCCTGAACCGCCTGCTGAACCCCGCGCTGAGCGCCGGGCTGCCCGCGTTCCTGACCAAGGGTGCCGGCATGTTCTCGGGCCACATGCTGAGCCAGTACACGGCCGACATGCTGATCGTCGAGCAGCGCATCCTGTCGGCGCCGGCTTCGATCCAGTCGATCCCGGCCGCGGCCGACCAGGAGGACTTCGTGTCGATGGGCATGAACTCGGCGCTGAAGCTTCACCAGATCCTGGACAACAGCTACGGCGTGCTCGGCATCGAGCTGATCGCGGCCGCGCAGGGGCTCGACTTCCGCGACCATGGCACGGGCAAGGGCGTGCGCGCTGGGCACGGTGCGGTGCGCGAGGTGGTGGAGCACCTCGACGTCGACCGGCCGCTGTTCCCCGACCACGATCGCATGGCGGCGGCGGTCAGGGAGCGCAAGGTGCTGGCCGCGGTCGTGGCGGCGATCGGCGAGCTGCCGTTCTATTAGGCGGTGCGGGTCGCGCACCGGGCAGCGCCCCTGCGCCGGATCGTGGCCAGCCGGACTACCTCCGCCCCGACGGTTCGCCCGGCGAACGGTCGCCCGCGATCGCGACGTCGACGGCGGCCCAGAACACGCGGCCGCGGTCGTCGAACTCGCGCGCGAGCTGCAGCATCGTCGCGACGTCGGGCGCCACCTTGCCGTCGAACACCTTCTCGCCGTTCGCCACGACCACGACAGACCGCGCGAAGTCGACCAGCTTCGGGTGCAGGTAGAGCCGCAGCCGCCGCGCGTGCTCCGCGGTGATCTCGATGCGGTTGCCGTCGCCGATCCGCGCGTGCACCTTCATGATCCGCTGCTCCTGCGGCACGTCCGCTTCGCGCGCCACGCCGCGCAGCCAGTGCACCGTGCTCGCCGCGATCGGCCGCGCCGGGTCCCAACGGTGCTCCACGCCCCAGGCCTCGTTCTTCTCCGCCGTGTCGAACTGCAGCGGCGTGGCGCCGAACCGCGCCCAGAGTTGCCTGCGATACAGATCGCGCGGATGCGCGGCGAAGAACGCGGCGACCTTCGGCACCTCGTCGGCGAAGATCGTGTGGCCACCCGGCTTCTCGCGGCAGGTCCAGCCGTAGTCGTGCGCCTCGAGCCACGCGGCGATCTTCTTGTTGAACGGGTTGATGTCGTAGGGCTCCTGCTCGCCCCAGGTCGTGTAGCCCGGCACGTTCGCGAGGTTCCAGACGTGCTCCGACGCCACGTAGTCGTACCCGCCGGACATCGGGCTCACGGCGGCGAAGCGGTCGGGGAACTGGAAGGCGCTGCGCCAGGTCATGTGCCCGCCCATCGAGTGCCCGGTCAGGTAGACGCGGTCCGGGTCGACGTGGTAGTCGCGCTGCACGCGCGAGATGGCGGAGAACAGGATCGAGTTGCCGAGGTGCATCCAGCCGCGGTCGGTCAGCGGCGCGAGCAGGAGCCAGCCGTTCGTTTCGGCCTGTTCGATCCAGAACGGGTCGTAGCCAGAGCGCGCGGCGCGCGCGCCGAAGGCGAGGTCGCGCGCGGCGCTGCCGCCGTGCACGACGCAGAGCAGCGGCGTCCTGCGCGCGGGGTCGTAGGACTTCGGCACGTAGAGGTGGTACTCGGTGCGGTGGTCGACGTGGTCGCACGGCAGCGGCAGCCCGCGCGTCAGTTTGCCGGGCGGTTGCGGCGGTGCCGGGTAGCTCGCGCGGCCGGCGCGCAGCGCGGCTTCGACGTCGGCGGGCCCGAGGTGCTTCTGCGCGCACAGGCGCAGCACTTCGTCGGGCGC
>VGXW01000296.1 GCA_016873195.1 Planctomycetota bacterium
TTTTGCGGTGGTGCCGATCGGCACCCGAGGCGAGTCGCCGCGGCGCGGTAGCCACGCTCCGCCGCCGTCGGCCCCGTCTCGTACGGGCCGGACGTCCCGCCGCAGGATTCGATTGCACTGGACTCCCGCCTCCCCGTCTCTCCCAGGCCATTCCGTAGAGGTGCCCTTTGCTACCGTCTGACCAGAACTCCACGACCACCCGCGGCTCCGCGCTGCGGGCCGCCCTGTTCGCCAGCGCCTTGCTCGCCGTCGCAGCCTGTCACGACTCGGACGACGGTGCCCCCGTCGAGGCCGCGCGGCCCGACAATCCGTCGCGCGCACTCGAGACCGGCGCGGAACTGCCCGGCATCCGCCTCGTGATCCTCGAGTTCCGGGGCTCGCGCGCCGACGGCATCCTCGAGGTCGGCGACCGGCCTACCGTGCGCTTCACCGCGAAGACGGCGGGCGGCGCGCACCTCGACGTCGGCGAACTCGACTCCGGCTCGATCTTCGTGTCGGGGCCGACGAACAACTACCAGCGCGTGATCGCCGAGCAGGCCGACCTGCGCGCCCGGGCGTTCTACGAGGGCGACGGCGTGTGGTCCTACCGGTTCGCGTCGCCGATCCCGTCGACCTACCTCGCGCCGCTGAACGATTCCCCCGCGTTCACGTCCGACGAACTCACGGGCCAGCCGCTGCGGAACGGCACCTACACCGTGGGCCTCGCCTTCGCCGCGACCTACACCGATCCCGCCGCGCGCGAGTTCGTCGACGCCGGCAACGCGACGGCCGACTTCCTGCTCGGCACGTCGGGCGCGGTCGCGCCGCGCGCGGTCGTGCAGTCCGGCAACTGCAACGTCTGCCACACCGGACTGCGCGCGCACGGCGAGCGGTTCCGCGACGTCGGCACGTGCCTCCTGTGCCACACGGCGGGCGCCGAGGACGACAACACGGCGGGGGCCACGCCGGGCGTCACCATCGAGTTCAAGGTGATGATGCACAAGATCCACAACGGTTCGCACCTGCCCTCGGTGCTCGGCGTGTCGACCGACGAGCGCGGCGACCGCTCCTATCCCGGCTACGCCAACGCGGTGCCGCCGCGGCCGCTCGTCTACGCGCGCGCCGACGGCACGCTCGCGGACTACTCCGGCGCGACCTTCCCGGTCTGGCCGAACTTCAACATCGCGATGCCGCGCGACCGCGGCTACTCCGCCCTGTCGTCGACCGACCCGGACGGCAGCGGCCCGCTGCTGAGCCCGCGCAGCTGCGAGGACACGATCCGGCGCGGCGTGACGGCCTGCGCGAAGTGCCACGGCGACCCCGATGCAGGCGGCCCGCTGACGGCGCCGAGCCAGGGCAACCTCGCCTACGCGCAGACGACGCGGCGGACCTGCGGCTCGTGCCACGACGACGTCGACTGGGATCGGCCCTACGCCGCGAACGGCCTGCCGATGTTCGCGCAGCCCGACGACAGCCTGTGCATCCTGTGCCACACGAACAGCGCGGCGAACCAGCCGAGCGCGAGCTACGAGCCGATCTCGGTCGTCGAGGCGCACGTGCACCCGCTGAACGACCCGGCGATCGACGCGGGCGTCGTGTCGGCGATCACGGCGGTCGGCGGCGGCACCGGCGCGATGGGCCAGCACCAGATCGGCGATCCGGTGACGCTGACGTTCACGCTGAAGGACGACCAGGGGCAGGACCTCGGCGTCGCGGCGATGGACTCGTGCTCGGCGTTCTTCTTCGGCCCGACGCAGAACCAGCAACTGATCCTGCCGCCGACGTCGCCGGGTTCCGCCACGGTCAACCCGTTCGACTTCGCCGGGCGCTTCGTCGCGACCAGCACGACCAACAAGGGGACCATGGGCAAGGTGCGGCTCGGCGGCACGGCCGTGCAGGAAGTGCTGACGGTCGGCTTCACCTCTGCGACGGCGTTCACGGTGACCGGCAGCCTCTCCGGCGCGCTCGCCTCGGGCACGCTGGCCGCTTCGGCGAGCACCAACCCCTCGGGCTCCTCGGTGTCCGTCGTCGAGGTCGGGCCCGGCATCGCGGCGGGCGCCGTGCAGATCGTGTTCGGCGACGCCACGAACTTCACGGTCAGCGGCGTCGCGTCGGGTTCCGGCGCGCTGCCCGCGAGCCTCAACGGCTCGACGCGCTTCCAGTCCGACGTGCTGTCGTTCAACATCGCGTCGGGCACCACGGCGTTCGCCGCGGGCAACACGATCCACCTGGCGATCGTCGAGGCCGGCGCGGCCAACCCGGTCAAGTTCGCGCTGGTCGTCGGCCGCACGGCGTTCGCCGCCGGCGACCGCTTCTACTACGAAGTCGTGCCGGACGCGGCCAGCTACACGGTCAACGCGCCGATGGACCTCGTCTACGAGTTCCTCGGCGACAGTTCGGCGGCGCCGGGCCAGGTGCTGCCGCCGGCCGGCAACCTGCCGGTCTACTTCGGCCGCCAGTCGCTGTTCGAGGCGGCGAACAGCACGACGGTGACCACGACGACGGCCGCGGCCGCCGCAAGGCTCGGCCGCACCGTGGCGGTGAACCCGAGCACCGGCTGGGCCAACAACGACGTCGTCGTGATCGAGCCGACGGGCGGCCTCGGCGTGCGCGAGTACGTCGCGATCGCGCCGTTCAAGGCCGACGGCGCGGTCGCCACGGCGACCGACACGACCACGTCGATCGCCTTCAAGACCCCGCTGCGCTACGCGCACAACGCGGGCGCGACGGTCACCAAGGTGACGCTGACGCTCAAGCTCGAAGGCGCGGGCGGTCACTACACGCTGGACCCCACGTCCGGCGTGATCACCTCGACGGGCGCCTTCACGGCGAGCCGCGGCCTCGTGCTGTCCTACCGCTCGCACGCGCGCTTCGGCTACAAGCGGCACAGCGGCGACGCCTTCCAGGCCTACTACGTGCCGCCGATCAACGACTCGGCGGACCTCGGCCAGGAGCAGGGCGAATGGGCCGGGCTGCCCTACCTCGACGGCACCTACACGGCCGACCTGTGGTTCTTCGAGAACCTGCCCCTCGGCCTGCACAACGAGGTCCAGACCTACCGCAGCACGTCGTCGGCGGCGACCGCCGACTTCCTGTTCGGCAACGCGACCACGATCGAGCCGCGCCAGGTCATCTCCTCGAGCGCCAACTGCTACACGTGCCACAACGACGTGCTGTTCCACGGCGGCGGCCGCCGCGGCGTGGACTCGTGCTTGACGTGCCACAACGTTGCCGGCGCCGAGGATCGCCCGCTCTACGACTCGTCGACCGCGGCGGCGACGCCGGGCGCGACGATCGAGTTCCGGCAGATCATGCACGAGATCCACGAGGGCGCAGCGGCGAGCCGGTGTTCCCGGCCATGCCGGGCGGCGTGCAGCAGTGCGTGCGGTGCCACGGCAACGACGTCTGGCAGTCGCCGCCGGCGCGCGCGCACGGCGCGGCGACGCGGCCGACGAAGACCTGGACGATCGTCTGCGGCTCCTGCCACGACTCGGCGGGCGCGCAGACGCACATCGCCGCTGGCACGGCGGCCAGCGGCTACGAATCGTGCTCCGTCTGCCACGACGTCGGCCGCGAGTACGCGGTCGAGCCGGCGCACTTCGTCCGGTGATCGGCGCCGGGGACCGCGCGGCCGGCGGACCTTCCGTCGCCGGCCGCGCTTGATCGACGCCCGCACGCGGCTAGCATCCCGCCCCGCCCCGGGCCCTCCCCCTGCCGCGCCGCCTCCTGCTGGCAGCCCGGACCGACCGATGGGACGCGCCGGACCCGCGCATGATCTTCTCCGAGCCGCGCTTCCTGACCTTCTTCGTGCTCGTGTTCGCGGCGCACTGGATCCTGCGCTGGAACACGGCCCGCAAGTGGCTCCTGCTCGGCGCGAGCCTGTACTTCTACGGCTGCTGGGACGTGCGCTTCCTCGCGCTGATCGTCGCCTGCGGCACGGTCGACTGGCTGGTCGGGCTCGGCCTCGGCCGGGCGCACGCGCGCGGCCGGAACGGCTTCGGCTGGATCGTGCTGAGCATCGTCTACAACCTCGGCACGCTCGGCTTCTTCAAGTACTTCAACTTCTTCACCGAGTCGGGCGCCGAACTGCTGCGCTGGCTCGGCCTGCCCGTGGGCGACGTGACGCTGTCGATCGTGCTGCCGGTCGGCATCAGCTTCTTCACGTTCCAGGCGATGAGCTACACGATCGACGTGTACCGCCGCCAGCTCGAGCCGG
Organism: Planctomycetota bacterium; assembly: GCA_016873195.1. GTDB lineage: Bacteria > Planctomycetota > UBA1135 > UBA1135 > UBA2386 > VGXW01. Next base: position 4,196 of record VGXW01000296.1, read on the forward strand.
TGCGCAGCTACCCGGACTTCCTGCTGTTCGTGGCGTTCTTCCCGCAGCTCGTCGCGGGGCCGATCGTGCGCGCCGCGACCTTCCTGCCGCAGCTCCCGGTGAAGCGCTCGTGGGCCACCGTCGACGTGCACGGTTCGCTCGCCCTGTTCCTGTCGGGATTCGTCAAGAAGGCCGTCGTCGCCGACCTGATCGCGCAGCCCGTCGACACGGTGTTCGCGGCGCCGTCCGAGTACGGCGCCCTGTCGCTGGTCGCCGCCACCTGTGGCTTCGCGGTGCAGGTCTACTGCGACTTCTCGGGCTACAGCGACATGGCGATCGGCAGCGCGCGGCTGCTCGGCTACGAGCTGTGCGAGAACTTCCGCTTCCCGTTCTTCGCGCGGGACATCACGGACCTCTGGCGCCGCTGGCACATGAGCCTGTCGACCTGGCTGCGCGACTACGTGTACTTCACGCTCGGCGGCAACCGCGGCAGCCTCTGGTTCACCTACCGCAACGTGATGCTGACGATGCTGCTCGGCGGGCTCTGGCACGGCGCGGCCTGGAACTTCGTCGTCTGGGGCGCGATCCACGGTGTTGCCCTGGTCGTGCACCGGGAATGGGTGCGTCGGTTCGGTGCCGGCCGGCTGCGGTTGCTGGCGGGCCCGCTGACGCTCTACGCCTTCCTGCTGGCGCTGGGAGTCTTCCGCGCGCCGTCGTTGGGCGACGGCTGGCTCACGGTGCGCGCCTGGCTCTGCGGCGCCAGCCCCGGCGAACGCGGCGTGACGCTGCACCCCATGCTCGCCGGCCTGCCGCTGCCGCTGCAGTGCGCGATCGTGTTCGGCGGGCTGCTCGGCCTGCACTGGCTCGCCTACCGCGGTGCCGGCCCGTGGCTGCGCCAGCGGCTGCCGGGCTGGCTGCTGACGCTGCTGTTCGGCGCGATCTCGGCGATCGCGCTGTCGTTCGTGCCGCAGCAGGCGCGGCCGTTCGTCTACTTCCAGTTCTGAAACGCGAGTCCCATGAAGAAGGCCCTGCTGCACGGCGCGCTCTACCTGGCGGGCCTGCTCGGCACCGCGCAGCTGATCCATGGTTTCGGCGCCGGCTTCACGAGCTACTCGGCCGGCGCGTTCTACACGCCGGACGGCACCAAGGTGCCGGTCGCCGAGATCGTGAACTTCCTGACCGGCGGCGGCTACCTGCGCAGCGACCGCGCCGAGCACCCGCGCGGCAACGTGGTGCCGGGGCTGCGCGTCAAGCAGGGCTACGACCGGCCGCGCTGGGACTACTTCGACGCGCAGGGCTGCATCCTGGTCACGACGAACTCGCTGGGCTTCCGCGACGAGGAGTTCCCGGTGCAGAAGCCCGCCGGCGAGTTCCGCGTGCTGACGGTCGGCGACTCGGGCACGTTCTGCTCGGGCGTGCCGAACGAGGACGCCTGGCCGCAGGTGCTCGAGCGCCTGCTGGCCGCGGGCGGCCGCCCGGTGCAGGTGATCAACGGCGGGTTCGCCGCCGGCTGCCACACGCCGGACGGCTACGACACGTGGATGCAGAGCGACGGGCTGCTGCTGCAGCCCGATCTCGTGATCGTCGGCTTCAGCCTCAACGACATGGGCAACGGCAACGACGTGCCGATGCTGAGCTACCAGGGCGTCACCACGGTCGACTGTCCGGTCGCGCTGATCGACCAGATCCTGACCTACTACGAGAACCGGCGGCGCATGGCGACCCCGCAGGACTTCGCGGCCGTCGTGCGGCAGCGCCCCGAGACGTGGAACGGCACGCAGCGCGGC
>VGXW01000297.1 GCA_016873195.1 Planctomycetota bacterium
GGGGGCCCACGCCGATCCGGACCTGTTCGTGCGCCTGTTCGCGCACCTCGGCGGTGCTTCGGCGACGGTCACCGAGCAGGCGCTGCTGCACGCGATCGTCGCGACCCAGGACTGCGACCTCGACGAGGCGCGGCTCGTGCTGCAGGCGGGCGAACACACCGGGCTGCTGGTCGCGTCCGGGCCGGGCTGCTACCGGCTGCGGCGCGCGGGCTGACGCGCGAAGCCGCGCGGTGCTTGCGCGATCCGCTGCGGCCGCCATACTGCGCCGCGCCGGCCGGAGTGGCGGAATCGGCAGACGCACGGGTTTCAAAAACCCGCGCCCGCAAGGGCATGGGGGTTCAAGTCCCCCCTCCGGCACCAGCCCGCGGTTCGCCCGGCTGCAGCAGCCGCGCGATCGTCTGCTCGCGCAGCAGCGCCGCCTTGGCCTGCTGGCCCAGCAGTTCGAGCACCTCGGCGAGCACCGCGCACACCGTCGCCGTCGGCCCCAGCGACTCCGCAGCGAGCCGCGCCGCTCGCTCGGCGCGCTGCTGGTCGCCGTCGCGCGCGAGTTCGCGCGCGACCAGCAACAGCGTGCCCTGCAGCGGGCAGCACTCGAGCAGTTCGCGCGGTTCGACCGCGCCCGGGTGTTCGGCGAGCAGTTCGGCGACGCGGTCGAGGCCCTCGGGCGAACGCGTCGCGCCGTAGGCCACGATCGCCGCGCGGTGGTCGCCGCGCGCGCGGTGCAGGTCCCCGAGCAGGAGCCCGCCCGCGCTGCCGCCGGGGTCCGCGTGCGCGAGCTTCTTCGCGATGCGGCGGCAGCCGTCGTGGTCGCCCGCGCCCAGCAACGCGCGGCCCGCGCGGCCGAGTTCGTCGCACCAGCGCTGCCGTTCGCGCAGCGCGGCCGCCGGCGGCGCGTGCTTCGCCACGAGTTCCTGCGTCGCCGCGAGCTCCACGGGGTCGGCCCGCTGCGCCAGCAGGTCGCGCAGTTCGCCGAGCAGCACGTAGTCGTCGGGGAAACGCCCGAGCGCGCCGCGCACCTCCTGTTCGAGCGTCGCCGGCAGCACCTCGCCCTGCAGCCGCAGCGCGCGCACGCGCAGCTGCAGCAACGACCGCTGCAGCTCGCGCGGCAGGCCGGCCTCCACGACGCGCACGAGCCAGGCCAGCGCTTCGTCGAGCTGGCCGGCCTCGAGGCAGCTGCGCGCGAGTTTGAGGTTCGCGTCCTGCACGACGCACGGATACCGCTCCGGCGCGGGCCCGCGGTAGCGCGCGACCCGGCGGAACCGCTCGCGGCTCTTGCGCCCCTGCCCGACCAGCGCCGCCGTCGCCAGCAGGTGCCGGCCCAGCGCCGCCTCGCCGCGCAGCGCGCCGACGCGGCTCTTCAGCAGCCACACGGTGAACGCCCCGCCGAGCGTGAACACGACCAGCAGCAACAGCAGCCGGCCGACGGTCGTCTGCAGCAGCGGCTCCAGCACGCGGAACCCGAGGTCGACCAGCTTCAGCAGCACGTCGACCGCGGGCCCGAACAGCGCCAGCAGCAGCACGACCGGCAGCGCACAGACCAGCAGGCGCAACCACGGGTTCCTGGGCAGCAGCGCGCGCAGTGGCGCGAACAGCGTGGCCCGCACGGCGTCGCCGAATCTACCCATCGCCGCCCCCTGGCCCGGGCAGGCCGTGCAGGGCCTGCTGCAACCGCAGCCGCAGGTTCTGATCGCGTTCCTCCGCCAGCAACTCGCCGAGCGCGGCCGCGGCGGACCCGGTGCCGATCGCCTGCAGCGCCTGCACGATCTGCGCGCGGCGGTTCGTGTGGCGCGACAGCAGGCCGAACGCGAGCCGCTCCAGCAGGCTCACCTGCGCGTAGGCCGTGCGCAGCGGATCGACCGCGGGTTCGCCGATGCGCACGAGCAGCCGGCGCAGCTCGCCGTCGATCGCGCTCGGCTCCGGCCCGAACGCCGCCGCGAGGCGCCGCGCGGTGGGCCCCGCGCCGCGCACCAGCAGGTCGCCGAGCCGGCGACGTTCCGCATCGTCGCGCTCGGGGTCCGAGAACGCCGCCAGCACGTGGTCGAGCACCGGCTCGCCGAACGCGGCGAGCAGCCGCGCGGCGACCTCGCCGAGCGCCGGGTCGCCGAGCGCGCCGATCAGGGCCACGGTCAGCGCGCGGCTCGGGCCGCGCGCCAGCAGCGCCTGCTCGAGCGCTTCCGGGTGGCGCGCCCCCGGGATCGCCGCGAGCACGTCCTCCTCGCGGTAGAAGGCCGGCTCGCGCAAGAGCGTGGTCGCGACGAAGTGCCCCTGCGGCACCGCCTGCAGGAACCGGCGCAGCACCGCGCCGTCGGCCTTGTCCAAGCGGTGCAGGATCTCCAGCGGCGGGAAACGCTCGAGCACGATCTGGAAGGCCTCCAGGTCCGCGAGCCCGAGGAAGTAGTCGATCAGGATCTTGCGGTGCTCAGGCTTCGCCGAGGCGAACAGCACCTCGACGTGCGGCAGCGCCGCACGGTCGAACCCCTGCACGACGCGCCCCACGACCGCGGCCGGGGAACGCGCACCGAGCGGCAGCACGCGCTGCTGCTCCAGCGCGTCGCTCGCCGCGAACAGCACCGGCGCGATCTCCGGCCCCATCGCGCGCAGCAGCTCGACCGCCGCGTCGCGGCCCGCGCCGTCGCGGTGCCAGGCCTGCCGCAGCAGTTCCGCGACCGCGCGCTCGCGCAGTTCGAGCACGGCGAGGCGCGCGCTGGCGCCGGCCTCGCCGGGGTCGTCCAGCGCCTGCCGCACGAGCCGCTGCACGTGCGCGGTGTTCGCGTCGATCGCGTCCATCGTGTGCATCGGCGAACCGAGCGCCTGCACCAGCGCCGGCTCCGTCTGCACGGGCTCGTCGCGGCTGCCGCAACGCGGGCACTCCCCGTGCGGGCCGGCGAGCGGGGCCGCGCAGCGCCGGCACTGCCAGCGCGACGCCGGCACGAGCCCCGCGAAGGTCGCCATCGGCAGGCCGCGCCGCGCCGCGGCCGCTTCCAGGGGCTGCCCCGGCGCGACGACCAGCGCACGGTCGCCGCCCTCGCCGGGCTCACCGGGACCGGCCGCCGGTGCCGCGAGCAGCGCCTGCACGGTCGCCGGCAGGCCGCGTTCGGCCGCCTGCACGCGGGCCTGCAGCAGCGGCAGGGCCTCGGCCTGTGGATCGAGCCGCCGCGCCGCCTGCAGCGCCCGCTGCGCTCCGGCAGCGTCGCCGCGGGCCAGGCGCTCGGCGCCGTCGCGCGCCAGCGTGTGCGCCACGTCGCGCTGCCAGCGCTGCCGTGCCGGCCCGTCGGGCACGAGTTCCAGCATGCGCCGCCCGGCCGCCGCGGCCCCGTCGAAGTCGCCGGCCTGCAGCCGCGCGCGGTAGAGGAACGCGAAGCCGTCCGCGCGGCCGGGCAGGCGCTGCAGCGCGAGTTCGGCCGCCGCCGCGGCTTCCTGGGCGAGCCCGGCGCCGAACAGGCTGTGCGCGAGCAGCAGGTCGTTCTCGGGGCTGTCGACGCCGAACGCCCGCTGCAGGTACAGGTGCTGCTTGTGCGCCTGCTCGGGTTCGCCGAGTTCCGCCAGCACCTTGCCCAGCAAGAGGCGCGCGAAGTGGTTCTCGGGATCGGCGGCGACCACGCGCTCGAGTCGCGCCCGCGCGCCGGCGAGGTCGCCGTGCAGCGCCTGCTCGACCCCGAACAGGTAGTCCTCGACGGCCTGCCGGCTCTTGGCGCCGCGCACGAGCCGCGACATCCGCCACCAGAACCACAGCACGCCGCCGAGCAGCAGCAGCGCCAGCAGCGACTCGAGCACGCCGGGTTCGCGGCAGAACGCGAGCAGCCAGCCGAACAGCCCCGACGCGGCGGCTCCGGCCGCCTCGCCCTGCGGGCTGCCGCCCGCCGCCGCCAGTGCTGTCGCGATCCCGGGCATGGCCGTGCGGTGGTTCAGCCGGTCGCCGCGGCGCGGTCCTCGCGCGCGTCCTGTCGCGCGTGGCTCGCCGGCGGTCCGGCTGCCGGCAGGGCGCCGCGCCGGTCGAGCGCCGCCAGCAGCAACCGGTCGAGCAACGCGGGGAACGGGATGCCCGCGGCGGCCGCGGCCTGCGGCAGCAGGCTCGTGCCGGTCATGCCGGGGATGGTGTTGGTCTCGAGCACCACGGGTCCGTCGTCGGTCACGATCATGTCGGTGCGCGACATGCCGTCGCAGACGAGCGCCTCGTGGCATCGGATCGCCAGCGCCATCACGAGTTCGATCTGCGCCGGCGACAAGCCGCGCGGTGGGATCACCTCTTCGGCCGCCCCCTTCGTGTACTTCGCTTCGTGCGTGAAGAACGGGTCGCACTGCGGGTAGATGCCGATCGGCGGCAGCGCCAGCAGTTCGTCGCCCGTGTTGCCGGGGACGGCGACCGTGATCTCCTCGCCGTCCAGCTGCCGTTCGCCGAACCAGCGGCGGAAGCCCGTGCGGAACGCCGCGAAGAACGAGGCGAGTTCCTGCTCGGTCGCGACGCGCTGCACGCCGACCGTGCTGCCGGATGCGTCGACCTTGACGAACGCGGGCAGCCCGACGGCGGCGACGAGACGCGGGAACTCCTCGCGCGCCTCGGCGCAACGCAGCGGCGTGCGCGGTTCGTAGGCCTGCGCCAGCGGCACGCCGGCGGCGGCCAGCGCCTGTCGTGTGCGCAGTTTGTCCATCGCGACGGCCGAAGCCGCGCAGCCCGACCCGACGCACGGCAGGTCGTACAGTTCGAGCATGCCTTGCACGGTGCCGTCCTCGCCGAGCGGCCCGTGCAGCACGGGAAACACGACTTCGACGCGCGCGTGGTCGAGCAGCCAGTCGATCGCCGCACCGGGTCGCAGCGGACCGCACGACGCCCCGGGTTCCCGGGGGCGCCAGGTGGCACCCGCAGGCAGCGGCGCCCGGGCCGGCCAGAAGCCGCCGTCGCGGTCCAGGTAGACCGGCCACACGCGCCAGCGCAACCGGTCCAGGTGCTGCAGCACCTGCGCCGCCGACGCCAGCGAGACCTCGTGCTCCGGCGACCGCCCGCCGGCCAGAACCGCTACATCCATGCACCACCCCTCCAGGTGATGCCGGCAGCATAGGGACCGCGCGCGGCCGCGCGACGGCCTGGCGCCAGGATCCTCGCTGCCGAAGCCTCGCTTCAGGATCCGGCGGGTCGCTGGCGCGCGGGCGGGCGCAGGTCCAGGGCCCCGGTGGCGGCCGCCGCGCCCCACAGGATCGCGTCCGAGCCGCCGAGGCTGCGCACGAACCGCAGGCCCCCGTGGATCGCGCGCCGCGTCGTCCGGCGCACCTGGGCGACCACGCGGTCGAACAGGTCCGGCCAGCCCTCGAGCACGCCGCCGCCCAGCACGCAGGCGCGAGGATTCAGCAGCGTGCACGCGTTCGCGACCAAGGCACCGGCCGCCGCCTCGGCTTCGACAAGGATCCGGGCTGCGCGGGCCGCCTCGCTGCCGCCCGCCGCCGCCACCTGCACGACGGCACCCACGGTCCAGTTGCCCGCCGGCGCCTTGCCGAGGTCGGCGGCGGCCCGTTCCGTGATCGCCCGCCCGCCGCAGTAGGCCTCGAAGTGGCCGAGACCGCCGCACGGGCAGGGGCGGCCGTCCGGCACGTGGATCGTGTGGCCGATCTCGCCGGCGGCGTTGGCGGCGCCGCGGTAGGGCGCCCCGCCGGCGATCAGGCCGATGCCGATCCCGGTGCCGAAGAACAGGCACAGCAGCGGGTCGTCGCCCGCGGCGTGGCCGCGCAGGAACTCGCCCCAGGCGCTCGCGCGCCCGTCGTTCAGCAAGGCCGTGCGCAGCCCGAACGCCGCCGCCACGTGCCGGCCCAGGTCGCAGCGATCGAGCGGCAGGTTCGGCGGCTCGACCACCTCGTTCCCGTCGGGGGAGATCAGGCCGGCGACCCCGAAGCCGGCCGCGCCGGGGGGCTCGGCGCCCGGCGGCAGCGAACCCAGCACGCGC
>VGXW01000298.1 GCA_016873195.1 Planctomycetota bacterium
AAAATCCGCGCCAAGGGCAAGATCAAGACCGAGGACCACATGGCGGCCGCCGGCGTCTCGCACCGAACGGGCCTGCGCGACCTTCAGTATCTGGTCAGAATTGGCCTTGTCGCGCGAGTCGGTAGCCGCCGAGGGACCTTTTATCGGCCAGCAGCCAAGGGGTAATGGGCCACGCCCGCGTGTGGAGCTACCGATTGCGGCGGGCATGAATGGCCATATTTTTTTCTTCCACGCGCACAAAGCCTACAGGAACAAGCCTTTGAGTTTCGATTGCCTTGGTGAAGGCCGAATTGCGTGGACCGCGCCTTGCTTGAGAAGACGGCGGCGAAGCGCATTCACCACCGCCTCGGAACCCGACCATGACGCTCAAGCTCTCGAAGGTGCTCCTTGCTGCTGCAGCGATGCTCGTTCTTGGCGCGTCTTCTGTGGCGCAGGTGACGCTGAAGCGCGGGGCGATCATCTTCGCCGGCAACGCGAGCAACACGTCGGCGCCGGCCATCATCGACGACCTCCGGGTGCGGGCGGCCACCCGCGAATGGCAGAAGATCCAGTCCGAGGGCATCGATCCCGAGTCGGCGCACGGCAAGCAACTCGTGCAGCAGATGAACGCCCGGATCCGCGAAGCGGCGCGCGCCGTCGCGGGCGACCAGAGCCGCGATCTCGTCGTGCGCAAGGACGACATCCAGGACAAGCAGGGCAAGGACGTCGTCGACCTCACCGACCAGGTCGTCAGCAAGGTCTCTGAGTGAACGGAGAACCGAGCGTGCGGGATAACGCCGCGCCACGCTCGCTCTCGCGCTGCCCGCCGCCCAGAATCCCCCGCGTGTCCGGAGCCGCCCTTCGTCTCCTGTCGGCCGTCGACCGCCCTGCCGTGGTCGCGGCCGTTCTCGGGCTCGGCCTCACGGGTTGCGTGACCGGGCCCAAACAGCGCGCCGAGCCGCTGCAGCTCGAGGCCAAGGTGATCGATCGGCCTGCGCGCGGGGCGCCGACCGCGGGCCCGCTCGCGTGGAGCCTCGGCGGCGGCGTGCCGCCGACGGCGGACGCCGGGCCGCAGGATCCGCAGGAGACGCGCGAGCAGCGCGACGCACGGCTGCGCACGCAGTTCGGCAGCTCGGTGCTGATCGGCGCCGACGGCTCGGTGACCAAGCAGTACTTCCTCGCCGGCGACCTCGGCACGACGTTCCTGAAGCTGATCGCCGAGATCGGCCCCGACAAGCCGATCCCCTCGCCGATCACGGTGCCGCCGCCGTGCAGCAAGGTCGGTGGGCCACAGAGCCGCAGCATCCTCGGCCGCATGCTGCAGGACCACGAGGTGGAAGTCACCTACGTGCCTGACTTCGAGATCCTCAGCGGCGCGGCGATCGTCGATCCGCCCGTGCCGGGTCAGGCCGGCAAGGTGACCGGTGCGCCGCTGCCCATCGACGTCAACACGGCGACGAAGGTCGCGCTCGCGCTGGTGACCGGCAAACCCTCGGCGCTCGCCGCGTTCGAGGCAGCCCTCGACCTGTTCTACACGAGCATCCCGCAGATCGAGATCACCGTGCAGGTCATCGAGTACTCGACCGCCGACGCGTTGGCCTTCGGCATCAGCGCGATCGACAGCAACACGCCGCAGCTCGGCAACCTCAGCAGCGGCCAGCTGGTCCGGTCGTTCACGTCGATCTTCCCGCTGCGCCAGCCGATCGTCGGCGCGTCGCCGGTGACCGACATCGGCCTGTTCACGCTCGGCGGCATCCACGACAGCTGGGAACTCAACGCGGTGATCGAGGCGCTCGAGGCGAACAACGTTGCCGACATCCAGAGCGCGCCGAAGCTCGTCGTGCGCAACGGCGGCGTCGCCGCGATCTCGACGGTGACGATGGTCCCGTTCCCGCAGGCGAAGATCTTCCAGCTCGGCGTCGAGGTCGCGACCGGCATCGATTTCAAGCCGGTCGGCGTGAGGATGAACATCATCCCGATGATCGCCGGCACCGATTCGGTGATCCTGCAGATCTACGCCGACGTGTCCGCGATCACCGGGTTCGCGGACACGAAGCCGGTGAGCACGCCGATCACGAGCACGCGCTCGGCGGTCACCACGGTCTACCTGAAGGACGGTTACACGCTGGTCATCGGCGGGCTCACGTCGGAGACGAAGTTCGAGAGCGAGACGAAGGTGCCGCTGCTCGGCGACATCCCGCTGCTCGGCATGCTGTTCCGCTCGACCTCGACGCAGCGGTCGAAGACGACGGTGCAGTTCCACATCACGCCGCGCATCGTCACCGACCGCGGCGACTCGGCGTCGCGCGCGCCCTTCTGAACCCCCGTAGGCGGCAGCCCGCGCTCGGGTCGGAGTTCGCCAAGGGCGCGCGAGTTCTGCTAGCCTGCCCGCCGAGAATCCCATGTCCTCCGCCCGCACGTTCGGTCTCGCAGTCCTGCTGGTGCTTGTCGCCGCCGCGGTCACCTGGCTCCTGACCCGCGGCGACGGGACGGACCTCACGCCCGCTGCCGGCCCGGCCGCTCAGGCCTCGCCCGGCGCGGCAGCGCCCGCCGCCGTCGCCGAGACCACGGGTCCGGGTGCTGGCACCGATGCGGCCACGCAGCGGGTGCTTGCCCCGAGCGACCCTGCCAGCGCTGCCGCCGCCATCGGCCACGGGCTGCTCGGCCGGGTCGTCGACGACCAGGGCACGCCGGTCGCGGGCGCAGCGGTGAGGTGCACGCCCGGCTGGGGCGGCGGCCAGGGTCTCCAGGACTTCCAGGACTTCGACTTCGAGGAACTCGCGGACTTCGATCCGGCCGCCCTGGCGGAACGGTTCCGCGCGCAGCAGGGTCAGGCCGCCGAAGCGACCACCGACCCCGACGGCCGATTCCGCATCGTGGCCCCCGGCCAGGGGCGCAACGTGCAGTTGCGCGTGTCGGCGCGCCACCACGTGGTGCTCGACCGTTCGGTGCCGCGGCCCGCGGCGCAGGACGACGACCTCGGCACGCTGACGCTGCAGCGCGGGGCGCTCGTGGCGGGCCGCGTGGTCGACCGCAGCGGCAATCCGGTCGCCGCCGCGCGCGTGCAGCGGATCGGCAAGGGTGCCGGGCCGGGTTTCCTCGACTTCGAGTTCCCCGGCGCCGAGGCGTTCGAGGGCATGGCTGGAGAGGAACTCGCCGTGACCGCGGCGGACGGACGGTTCGAACTCGTGCACTGCGCTGCGGGCGAGTTCGGCCTGCGCGCGCGCCATGCCGACCACCCCGCGGCATTCCTCGACGGCCTGTCGGCGCCGCCGGGCGGCCAGCTCACCGGCCTCGTCGTCGTCGTCGAACCGGGCGCGGAGATCCGCGGCACCGTCGTCGGCCTGCCCGCCGAGCACCCGCCGCTGCGCGTGATGGCCTCGCTGCGCCGCGAGGGTGGGCGCGGCAGCGACGAGAACGGCGGAAACGCCCTGAGCTTCGTGTTCGGCCAGGATGGTCCCAACCTCGTCGACGCGGGCTTCGGCATCGGCGAGAAGCAGGTCGACCTCGCCGCCGACCACACGTTCGTGCTGCGCGGGCTGCAGGTCGGCAAGACTTACCGCGTCTGGGGCGCGCAGACCGGCCGCGGCCTCGCCGGCAACTCCGCGTGCACCCAGCGGCTCGAGGTGGCGTCGGGCATCAGCGGTCTCGAACTGCGCTACGACGCGGGCATCGAGGTGACGCTGCAGGTCGTCGACGGCAGGACCGGCGAACCGATCGAGCGGCTCTGGGTGCGCGACCAACTGCGCGGCGGCGGCGGTCTCGAGGACCTGATGGCGTTCGTGCCGCGCGGCGGCCGCAGCAAGCACTTCCCGGACGGTCGCGTCACGCTCGCGAACCTGCGGCCCAAACCGAAGCAGGTGCTGACGCTCGCCGTCGAGGCGATCGGTTACGCGCGCGCGGAGCGCAGGGACCTCGCGCTGCCGGTCACCGGCTCGCTCGACCTCGGCACCTGGAAGCTCGACCCCGCTCCGGTCGTGCGCGTCGCGGTGACGGCCGGGCCCGAGGGCCGGCCCGTGGCGGGCGCGGCGGTGCGGCTCGCCGAGGCACAGGCCGGGCCCGGCGGGGCCGATCCGTTCGCGCAGATCGCCGCGCTGGGACAGGAACTCGGCGGCGGCGGCGGCACCCGCGCGGGCCGGACCGACGCCGAGGGCCGCTGCGTGTTGAACGCCTTCCCGGGCCCGCAGCGCGTCACGGTGACGGCGGCGGACTTCGCGCCCGACACGAGCGCGCCGATCGAAGCAACGCCGGCCGGGGTCGACCACCTCGTGCAACTCGTGCGCGGCGGGTCGGTCGAGGTCGCGGTGACCGGCGAGGACGGCAAGCCGCTCGCCAAGGCGCGCATCGACCACGCGGCGCCCGGCGGTGAGCGGAAGGCGCAGGAGGCGGACGGCGAGGGCCGAACCGTGTTCGAGCACCTCGCACCCGGCGAGCACCGCTTCCGGCTCGCGCGGCGGCAGGGCGACGGCGCCGAGTGGCTCACCGCGCGGGTCGCCGGAGCGACGGGGCAGCCGCCGGCGGACCCCGACTGGCGGACCGTGCAGATCGAGGACGGCGTGCGGTCGTCGCTGCAGCTGGCGAAGGCGGCGACGGCGTCGCTGCGCGGCGTCGTGCGCGAGAACGGCGTGCCGCTGGCCGGCGCGCGCGTCAGCTTCGCCGAGGGCGCCGAGGACCGCGGCGGCGGCACGAACCTCGAGCAACGCTTCGCGGAGGCGATGGGGGAGATGGGCGGTGGGGGCGGGCGCGGCCGCAGCGCCCGCACCGAGCCGGACGGCAGCTACCGGCTCGCGGAACTGCCGGCCGGCGCGCACCGGCTGCGGGTGACCTCGCGCGACCGCGCGATGCCCGCCACGGTGCCGGTGACGCTGCGCCTGGGCGAGAACGTGCTCGACGTCGACCTCGACGCCTCGGTGCTGCGCGGCACCGTGCGCGACGGGCAGGGCAACCCGGTGGCCGGCGCGTCGGTCGCGATCGTGCCGGTGCGCGGCGGTGCCGGTGCGGGTGCCCGCGACGAGCGCAGCGCGCGCATCGAGGAGATGCTCGGCGGCGTGGACCCGGGGCAGTTCGGCGGCGGCGGCCGCGGCCGCGGCCAGGTCAAGTCCCGCGCCGATGGCCGCTACGAACTGCGCGGCGCCGAGCCCGGCAGCTCCGTGCAGGTGCGCGCGTCGGCGAAGGGCTTCGCGGCGGCGCTTTCGGCGCCCGTCCAGGTGCCGCTCGCCGGCGATCGCGACGGGGTCGACGTGGTGCTCGGCGCCGCGGGGACCATCGAGGTGCGGCTCGCCGCGGCGCCGCCGTTCGCGCAGGTCGTCGCGACCAGGGTCGGCGAAGACGGCAGTGCGGTCGACGGCGTACGGCCGGTGACGCAGGTGCTGCGCTCGGGCAAGGCCACGCTCGACGGGCTCGCGCCGGGGCGCTGGAAGGTCACCGTGCGCTCGATGGGCGGCAACGATCCGGCGCCGCAGTTCGTGCTGGTCGAGGCCGGGCGCACGGCGACGGTCGCGTTCTGATCTCCCGCGCGCTGCGTCGCTTCCGGGGCGAATCGGGCGACGGGCGCCGCCGCGCGTGGTGTGCGTGCAGGCCCGGCACCCGCTCGATCGCGGCGGCGATCGCGCGGCTGCGTGGCTGCGCCTGCGTTTGCGCCGACCACGGCGGCCGGCAGCGCGTTCGCTGGCGGTTTGCGACGTTCGCGCTTCGCGAAGACCGCCGGAGCCGGGCCGATGTCGCCGCTCGTCGACAGGGCTACCGCAGCTCAGGAGCGGAGCATCCTCGGGATCGTGGACCTGCCGTGCTGCCGAGGTCTGCAGGCGGAGCAACTCGTCCCCCTGCTGGGCGACGAGAGCGCCTGCGTGGTTCCGCAGTGCAGGATCTGCCCATTGCTGCGCTGGAAGGGCTGCCCGAACACCGCGGCGGGGCACGACCGGGTCGCAGCGCCGGCCCGAAAA
>VGXW01000299.1 GCA_016873195.1 Planctomycetota bacterium
CCAATTCGCTTGTTTAAGGGCTAGAATCCGCCCCGGCCCATGATCCCGAAGCTGCTCCGCATCGCCGTGCCCCTGCTCGCCCTCGCCGGCGCCGCCGCGTGGCTGCTCCGCCCGTCCCCCACACCCATCCACCCCGCCCTGCGCGGCAAGCTCCTCGCCGAGGCGAACGGGTGCTTCGGCTGCCACGGACCCGAAGGCCAGGGCGGCGTCGCCGATCCGCTGGCACCCGGCGGCGAGATCCCTGATTGGAGCTACTCGACCGCGCGCCTGTTCGTCACCAGCGTCGCCGACGTGCGCGAGTGGATCCAACACGGTGCGACCGCGGCCGAACGGCAGCGCGGCGAAGGCCGCCACCGCTCGATCGCGCCGATGCCGGCCTACGGCGACCGCCTCTCCGAACGCGAGATCGACGACCTGTCCGCCTACTTCCTCGCCGTGTCCGGCTGGCGGCCCGCCTACTCCGAGCCCGAGTACCAGGGCCGGCAGATCGCGATCCGGCTCGGCTGCTTCGGCTGCCACGGGCCGTCGGGCATCGGCGGCGTGCGCGATCCGTTCCGCCGGCAGGGCGTCGTGCCGTCGCTGCTCGATTGCGACGAGAAGCGCTTGCGGTCCGGCATCCTGCACGGGGGCCGGGAGTTGCCGATCGGCATGCCCGCCTACCACGACCACCTGTCCGACGCCGAACTCGCGCAGCTGCTCGCCTACCTGAAGTCGCTGCAGACCGGCGGCCACCAGGAACCGACCGCCAACAAGGCCAAGGAAGTGATTGGCGCCATCCCGGGCCGCACGCCCGGCCTGCTCGTGGGGTGAGGCAGCGATGCGGACCCGGCACCTCATCCTGACCTGCGCCCTGCTCGCCGCCGTCGCCGCGGGCTGGATGGCCATGACCAGCGAAGCCGCGGCCGCGGGCGCCCACGGACCCGGCAGAACCGACGCACCGCTCGACGCACCGCCCGCCGCACCAGCGCCCGCGCCGGTGCATGCCTCGAAGCTGGCCCAGAACCTCGCCGGCCGGCCCGCGGACGAGCCGCGCTACCGTTCGCCGATGCACGTGTGCGCGAGCGCCGACGGCCAGCGCGCCTTCGTCGTCTGCCAGGGCACCGACTCGGTCGCCGTGCTCGACACCGCGCAGCGCAAGGTGGTCGCCGAGATCGCCGTCGGCGCGCACCCCACCGCCGCAGTGTTGTCGGCCGACGAGCGCCTGCTCTACGTGACCTGCACCCACGACTACACGGTCGACGTCGTCGACCTCGAGGCGAAGCAGGTCGCAAAGCGCCTGCCGGTCGGGTTCGAGCCGATCGGCATCGCGAGTTCACCCGACGGCAGCCGCCTGTGCGCCGTCAACGCGCTCGCCGACAGCATCAGCATCTTCGACCTCGCCACGGGCGAACGCCGCGACGTCGCGGTCGGCCGGCGGCCCCGCTACGTCGCCGACAATGGCGACCAGCTCGTGGTCGGCAACGCCGAGTCGCGCGACGTGTCGATCGTCGATCCGCGCACGGGCCGCGTCGTCGAGACGCGTTCGCTCGATCGTGCCGCGCAGCTGCGCGAGGTGGTCTGCACCGACGACGGCCGCTACGCCGTGGTCGCCACGCTGGTCGGCCACGACGAGATGATCACCACGCAGATGGACCGCGGCTGGATCAACTCGAACGGCATCGCCGTGCTCGACCTGCGGCAGCGGGGCCACTTCGTCATCGTGCTGCTCGACCGCGTGCTCAGCGGCGCCACGAACCCGTGGGGCCTCGCGATCTCGGCCGACCAGCGCCGCCTCTACGTGACGCTGGCCGGCATCCACCAGGTCGCCATCGTCGACCTGCCGGCACTGCTGGCCCTGGTCGAAACGACCACTGCCGAGCAGGTGCAGCGCCTGTCGCAGGACGTCGAGATCCTCGAGCAGCGCCGCATCGCCGTGCGCGTCGACGCCGGTGGTCTCGGGCCGCGCGGTGTCGCGGTCGCGGACGCGCGCGGCGAGCTGCTGGTGGCCCACTGCTTCACCGACGCGGTGGCCGTGCTCGATCCGACCACCGGCGCGCTCCTGGCGACGATCCCGATCGGCCCGCAGCCGGCGATGAGCCTGTGGCGCGAGGGCGAGCTGCGCTTCAACGACGGCCGCATCTGCTTCGAGAACTGGCTCAGCTGCGCGAGCTGCCACGAGGAGAACGGCACCATGGACTCGTTGAACTGGGATCTGATCAACGACGGCATGGGCAACCCGAAGAACGCGAAGTCGCTGCACAACGGCATGTTCGAGCCCCCGGCGATGTGGTCGGGCGTGCGCAAGGACCAGGACGCCGGCACGATGGCCGGCCAGCGTTTCCTCGGTTTCCTGCCCGACCAGCGCGTGCAGGCGGCCTTGATGGAGTTCCTCGGCCGGCCGCCGCGCGCGCCGAACCCGCACCGCAATGCCGATCCGGAGCTGCTGCGGCGCGGCGAGCAGGTGTTCCTGCGCGCGCGCTGCGACGTCTGCCACGTGCCGCCGGCCTACACCGACCTGAAGATGCACGACGTCGGCCTGCGCGGCTTCACGAGCCGCGTCGACTTCCGCGCCCGCTTCGACACGCCGTCGCTGATCGACTGCTACCGCACCGCGCCCTATCTGCACGATGGCCGAGCGCCGACGCTGCTGTCGCTGTTCACCGAGCACAATGACGGGAACGGCCACGGCCTCACGCGCGGCCTGAGCCCGATCGAGCTCGACGAACTCGTCGTTTTCCTGAGGAGCCTGTGATGGCGAGGGGCGCGATGGCGAGCCGAACGAAGTGGTCCGTGCTGGCGGTCGCACTCGTGGCGGCGCAGGCCCCGGCGCAGACCCCCGACCGGTTCCCGATCCTCGAGAGGGATCGTTTCCCGGCCAGCAACGCGGGCGCGCGCCTCGACCCCGAGCGGCGCCTGCAGCGGGTGACGCCGCCGTCGCCGTTCGGCATCCTGACCAGCCGTCGCTGGGCGCACGGCCTGCCCTACCGCCGCGAGAGCCTGCGCGCGGTGCCGAACCCGCACCCGTCGCCCGAACCGCAGCCGCGCCGCGACCATCCCTACGACCTCGTGGTGCACCCCGACGGCAGCCGCGTCTACGTCGGCCTGCAGGGCAATGAAGCGCTGCCCGGCAGCGAACTCGCCGTCTACGACCTCGAGCGCGACGCGGTCGTGCGCCGCATCCGCCTGCGCCCTGCCGGCGAGTCCGGCGAGCCCGGCTCGAGCCCGTTCCGGCTCGCGATGCACCCCGACGGCCGCCACCTGCTGGTCAGCAACCGCTTCTCGAACTTCCTGAGCGTGGTCGACACGCGCGTCGACGAAGTGGTCTCCGAGATCCCGGTCGACTTCTACTGCCAGGGCATCACCTTCGACCGGGACGGCCGCACCGCCTACGTGACGAACCGCTACCTCGACCAGGTGTTCGTCGTCGACTTCGAGCGCGCGGCGGACGGCGGATTGCGCGGCGCGATGCGCGTGCTCGGCGGCCTCGACCAGCAGGTCTTCACCGAGCGCGTGCACCCGCTGCTGCAGCAGCACTGCGGCACCGCGCGCTGCCACGGCGAGGGCCAGGGCGACCTGCTGGTCGGCCCCGACCCGCTCGCGACCTTCCACTCGGTGCTGCAGCACGTGACGCCGGGCAGCAGCAGGGACAGCCGGCTCTTGCGCGCGGTGGTGCGCACGCGCTACGGCGGCTACGCCGACCTGGACCCGAAGTACCAGAGCCATGCCGCCGGCGTGGTCGTGTTCCAGCGCCCGCACGAGGACCCGCACTACCAGCGGATCGCGCAGTGGATCGACCGCGGCGGGCCCGGGCCCGGCATCCCGGTCGGCAACCCGCGCAGCAAGCCGCGCGCGTCGGCCCTCAGCAGCGACGGCCGCTGGCTGTTCGTCGGCAACTCCGGCACGCAGGACGTGGGCATCGTCGACCTGCGCAGCGGGCGCGAGGTCGGCGGCATCTACCTGCAGAACGGCGTCAACGACCTGAAGATCTACCGCGACGAGGCGCGCGGCCGCGACTTCCTGCTGGTCACCACGCTCGGCATCGGCTTCGGCACGGTCAAGGAACGGGCGCCCTACACCGGCGAGTCGTGGGACCGCGACAACGCCGGCGCGCACTTCTCCCTGTGGCGCGACACGCAGACGATGAAGAAGCTGCCGCGCGCGCAGCAGATGGTGCTCGGCCCGTTCGACGCGGTCGACGGCACCGCCGAGATCAAGTTCCGCGACCTGCAGAACGACCTGCTGATCGTCGACGTCGAAGCACTCGACTTGCCGTCGCGGAAGCCCGCGGACCGGCTCGAGCACCTGCTGCTGGCCAACGAGTACGAGGTGCACCGGACCTGGGTGCGCTACACGTCGGACAGTGCCGAAGCGACCGCCGGCGACATCAAGGGCGACATCCCGCCCGAGCTGATGCGCGTCGTCGGTGCGTTCCCCGAGAAGATGGCGATCGTCGGCGACCAGCTGTTCGTGACGATGTTGTGCAGCGACCAGGTGCAGCAGTGGCGCATCGATCCGGGCGCCGCCGACCCGTGCGACCATCTCGTGCCGGTGGCCCTGTTCCCGACCGGCCACCAGCCGATCGGCATCGCCGCGGGCCCGCCGGGCACCGTGGCCGCGGGCAGACTGTTCGTCGCGAACTTCCTCGGCGGCTCGATCTCGATCCTCGATCCGGTCGCCGGCACGTCGCGCGAGGTGGTGGTCGACCCGTCGGTGCTGTCGCTGCCGGTGCCGGCCACCAATGCCGAACGCGGCGAGATGCTCTCGCACACGGCGCTGTTCTCGTCGGACCAGGACACCTCGTGCTTCCACTGCCACACCGGCGACCTCGGCGACAGCCGCGCGTGGGGCATCAGCCAGGTGCTCGGCCAGGAGTTCCACGGCAAGGACGACGAGGCCGGCACGCTGATCATCGGCGGCACGATGGGCGTGCCGCAGATGCGCAACCTGTTCGGCATCCAGCCGTTCTTCTTCGAGGGCGTGATCTCGGTCTACGAGCCGCGCTCGATGATCATGGAGCACTGCCCGGCCGACGACTTCGCGCGGCCGACCCCGCACGGCGACTTCACGCCGATCGGCGCGCACTACGTGGTCGAGGGCGTCGACGACGTGCAGTCGAAGATGGAGACGGCGGTCGACTACGACGCCGCCAACGAGGAACGCCGCGACGAGATGTTCCGGCAGATGTCGATGCGGCTGTTCGGCAAGGCGTTCAAGCTGCGCGATTTCCAGCGCTTCGTCGGCGAGTGGCAGGCGCACGAGGTCCGCCTGCTGCCGAATCCGTTCGACCAGGACAATCCGGCGGTCGTGCGCGGCCGGCTCCTGTTCGAGGATCCGCAGGTCGGCTGTATCAGCTGCCATCCGCCGCCGCACTTCGCCAAGAAGGACTTCCCCGGCTTGAAGAACCAGGCGATGCCGGCGCGCGTGACGTTCACCGTGCGCGACGGCTCGTTCACCTTGATGGGCAAGAACCGCGAGGATCTGGTCAACGGCTTCCGGCGCGACATCGAACCCTGGGACCTCGGCCGCGCCGAGGACCAGCAGGGTCTGTTCACGGTGTTCCCGCTGCGCGGCCTGTGGGACCGGCCGCCGGTGTTCCTGCACAACGGCATGGCGCGCACGCTGCGCGAGGTCGTGGCGTCGCCGGGCCATCCCTCGCTCGGCCTGTTCAAGTACGAACCGCGCATCGGCGGCGTGCCCGAGCGGCCGGGCCGCCGCGAGGTCGGCTGCAACTTCACGCTGGTGGCGTCGACGCGCGAGCCGCGGCAGGTGCAGCTGCACCTGCAGGCGGGCGCCCGCATCGGCTTCGACACGCACGGCGGCACCTCGGGG
>VGXW01000300.1 GCA_016873195.1 Planctomycetota bacterium
GCCCGCGATCCGTTCCTGGTCGATGCCCTCGGCCTTGCACTCGTCGCGCAGGTACTTCAGCAGCACCTCGGTCTGGTTGCGCGAGCGCGCGAAGAAGATCGACTGCAGGTCGCTGCGCAGCAAGAGCCCGCCGAGCTGCCGCGCCGCCTCGCTGGCGGGCACGCGCAGCCCCGACACCGCGGAGACGACCTTCGGGTTCAGGAACACGAAGTGTTTGCCGCCGCGCGGGCTGCCGTCCTCGTCGACGACCTGCACGGGCTTCTCGAACAGCCGCCGGCCGTGTTCGCCCGCGTTGGCGATCGTCGCCGAGGCGCCGCAGAACACGGGGTCGCTGCCGTAGTGCCGGCAGATGCGCAGCAGGCGCCGCAGCACGTTCGCGACGTGGCTGCCGTAGATGCCCGACAGCGTGTGCAGTTCGTCGACGACGACGAAGCGCAGGCCGGTGAACAGGCCCTGCCACTTGGTGTGGTTCGGCAGGATGCCCTGGTGCAGCATGTGCGGGTTCGTCAGCACGAGCGTGCCGTGCTCGCGCAGCGCCTGCCGCACCGGCGGCGGCGTGTCGCCGTCGTAGACCGCCACGGTCAGGTCGCTGCGGCCGGTCGCGAGCAGCAGCTGCTCGAGGTCGGCCATCTGGTCGCGCGCGAGCGCCTTGGTCGGGTAGAGGTAGAGCCCGCGCGCGTCGAGCCCGTGCCGCAGCAGCGCGTCGAGCACCGGCAGGTGGTAGGCGAGCGACTTGCCCGAGGCCGTCGAGGTCGCGATCACCGCGTGCCGGCCCTCGTGCAGCAGGTCCGCGCACTGCCGCTGGTGGCAGTAGAGGTCGACGATGCCGCGCGACTGCAGCGCCCGCGCGAGGTCAGGATGCAGCCAGTCGGGGAACGGCGACATGCGCGCGCTGCGCGGCTCCTGCCGGTGCACGGCGTCGACCGTGCCGACCGCTTCGTCGCCGCCGGCGCGCAGCGACCGCACGAACTCGTTCAGGTCCATGCCGGGACCCCGGTGCAGTACCCACCCATGCGGGCGAGGCTACCGCGCGACCGAACGGAAACCAAACCGGCGCAGGAGCTGCTGCGCGGGTAGTGAAGCCGGCCGCGGGGCTACCGCGCGCCGAGCCGGGCCACGAACGGCCCGTGCTGCGGCAGCGCGCAACCGCGCACCACGGCCGCGCGCAGGGCCGGCAGGTCCCCGTGCAACAGCGCGGCGACGTCGAGCCAGAGGCCGGGGAAGACAGTGCTCGCGAGCAACCCGACGGCCTGCGGTTGTTTCTTCACGTAGGCGCCCGCTTCGAGCTGGAACCAGTCGACTTCGCCGTCGTCGACGCGGAGCACGAGATACTCGCGCACACCGTTCCTGCGGTAGGCGCCGAGCTTCTGGTGCAGGTCCTTGCTCGTCGAACTCGCGGCGACCTCGATCGCGAGTTCCGGCGGCCCTTCGAGGTAGCCGTCGGCCGAGAGGCGCGAGTTGCCGCCCGCGGCGGCCGGGATGCAGAGCAGGAGGTCCGGCTGCGGGACGTTGTCGAGGTCGAGGCGCACGGTGCTGTTGTCCCCGACCAGCAGCCCCGGAGTGAACTCCATGTAGACGCCGACCCAGTAGGCCAGCGAGTGGTGCGGCCGTCCATGCCGCACGAGACTGACGGGAGAGCCCATGTAGACGACTCCTTCGATGAGTTCGGCCTTCTTCAGGTCCGGCATCGCGGCGTAGCGCCGCTCGAACTCGTCGCGTGTGAGTCGATCGCCGGCGACCAACGCCGGGGGCTTCGCAGATGTCGTCATGAGATGGGCCATGCCCTCGTGGCATGGGATCCTGTAGAATCTAACGGAAATCCGGAATTCAGGGCAGGCACCGTCCCCCCGGCATCGCGCTGCGTCCGACGGCATCGCAGAATCGCCGGACCTGGACGCTGCTGCGCGACCACCGTACGGTGCGTGCGCCCTCGCCCACAGCCGCGAAGCCAGCCCATGCCGAAGTCCTCGCTCCGCCTGCCGACCGCCGTCGCCGCGTGGTTCGCCGCCATTGCGCCATCGCAGTCCCCCACCGCGCTCGCCGCCTACGAGGCGTTCGCCCGCGACGCCGGCGGGCAATGGACCGTACAGTGGAACCCCGCGACCGGTACGCCGCGCGCGATCTTCGGCACCGGGCTCGAACTCGCCGACTTCCGCGGCAACACGCTCGAGGAGGCGCGGCGGCACGCGCTGCTGGCGCTGCAGCGCTGGCCCGAACTGCTCGGCACCGGCGCCAGCGACTTCCACGAGGTGATCGGCGCGCGCATGGGCCGCACCTGGACGTTCACGTTCGCGCAGCACTTCCGCGGCCTGCCCGTGGTCTCCGGCCGCATCGACGTGCGCGTCCACCTGCGCGGGCGGCTCGCGTTCCTCGGCAGCACGGCGCTGCCGATCCCGGCCGACTTCGCGACGACGCCGAAACTCGGCGAGGCCGAGGCGACGCTGCTCGCATGGCAGGCACTCGGCCTCGTGCCGAACGACGTGCCGCAGCCGGGCACAGAGCGCGGCCCCCGCCTCGTGGTCTTCGGCGACGCGCACGCGGCCGCGCCGTCGGCGCCGGCACTCGCGTGGGAGATCCCCGTGAGCGCCGTCGACCACCATGGCCAGGGCCCGATCGGCCGCGCCTTCGTCGACGCGTCGACGGGTTTCCTGCTGCACTTCGCCAACGACAAACACGAGTGCGGTCTGGCCGGCTGCCGGCGATCGCACCCGCCGGCCCCACTGTCGGCCCCACTGTCGGCCCCACTGTCGGCCCCGCTGCCCGCGACCTACACGGTGCTGGGCTGGACGCACACGGGCTTCTCGCCGGTATCGGCACCGGTGAACGTTCCGCTCGCCGGGCTCGAGGTCGTGGTGCCGGGCCTCGGCACGCTGGTCACCGACCAGAACGGCCAGTTCGTCGCCGACCTCACGGTGCCGACCCAGGTCACCGTGAACTGCAACGGCATCCACAACCGCCTCGTGATGGGCCCCAACGCGCTCGCCCGGACCGTGACGCTGCAGCCGGGCCAGAACGCGACGATCCAGCTCGGCACCGCGGCAGCGACGGAGCAGCAGCTCGCGCACACGACGACCTGCTACTGGGTCTGGCGCGTCAACGAGTGGGCGCGTTCGGTGCTCGGCAACAGCCCGCAGCTCGCGATCGCCGACCAGGTCGCGCCGACCGTCAACATCGCGAGTTCCTGCAACGCCTACTACGTCGGCAACTCGATCAACTTCTACGCGTCGGGCGGCGGCTGCAACAACACCGCCTCGGCCTCGGTGATCGCGCACGAATGGGGCCACGGCCTCGACGACCACTACGGCGGCAACTCGATCAACTTCTACGCGTCGGGCGGCGGCTGCAACAACACCGCCTCGGCCTCGGTGATCGCGCACGAATGGGGCCACGGCCTCGACGACCACTACGGCGGCATCTCGCAGACCAACGGCCTCAGCGAGGGCTGGGGCGATATCTGCAGCCTCTACCTGCTCGACGACCCCGTGATCGGCCACGACTTCTTCACGGGCGGCGGCGGCATCCGCAACGGCAACAACAGCACGCAGTACCCGACCGGCTCGGGCGTGCACCAGCAGGGCGAATCGTGGATGGGTTTTGCGTGGAAGTTCCGCCAGAACCTGCGCGCGGCCTACGGCACGGCCCAGGCGCTCGCGATCAGCGACGACGTGGTGCTCGGTTCGATCGCGGCGAACGCGGTGAACCAACCCGACGCGGTGCTGCAGGTGTTCCTCGCCGACGACGACGACGGCAACCTCGCGAACGGCACGCCGCACCACGCGCAGCTCGCCGCGGCCTGCCAGGCCCACAGCCTGCCCTACCCGCTGATCCAGGTCGGCTACCTGCAGCACACGCCGCTCCTGACCACGACCGCGCAACTCGTGCCGCGGAAGGTCGCGGTCGACGCGATCCCGGTGTCCGGCAGCTTCACGCAGGTGCGCGTGCACTGGAACGACGGCCAGGCCCGCCAGCGCGACCTCGTGCCGTCGGGCGCCGGCAACCGCTGGCACGGTCTGTTGCCGGGGCAACTCGCGCCGCGCGCCGTGCTCTACCACTTCGAGGCGCTGCACAGCACGAACACCTGGCTGCGGCTGCCGCCTTCCGGCCAGTACCAGTACGGCACGCTCGCCGAGCGCCGCGTGTTCTTCGAGGACTTCGAGCAGGGTGGTCCCGGCTGGACGCACGGGGCTTCGGCGGGCACCGACGACTGGGAGATCGGCGTGCCGCAGGGCAAGAGCGGCATCGCGTGGGCGGATCCCGCGGTCGCCGCGAGCGGGCTCGTCTGCGCGGGCACCGACCTGTCGGGCGACGGCGCCTACGCGCCGTCGAGTTCCACCTGGCTGCGCTCGCCGCCGATCGACTGCTCCCAGCTCACGAACGTGAAGCTGCGCTTCCAGGCGTTCCTGTCCTACGAGGGCCCGTCCGACCGGCTCGAGGTGCGCGTCGGCGGCCTGCCGATCTGGGTGAGCCAGCTCGTGCCGGTGCAGTCGACCGGCTGGACCACGATCGAGCTGACCGCCTATCCCGCGGTGGGCAATCCGGCGGCCGTGTTCGAGTTCCGTCTCGCCAGCGACGGTCTCTTCGAGTACGGCGGCTTCCACCTCGACGACGTCGAGGTGTTCACGACGAACCAGACCGTCGCGCTGCCGGTGACCCTGCAGCTGCTGCCCGAGCAGGCCGTGCAGGGTGCGCCGATCGCACTGACGCTGCAGACGCCGGGCCAGCAACTGTTCCTGCTGGCGATCGGCGACCAGCCGGGACCGACGCTGGTGCCGGGCATCCCGGCGATCGCTGCGGGCGGCAACCTGCTGACGCTGTTTCAGCTCTCGGGACCGACCGGTGTCTACACGCTGAACTTCACGGCGCCGGCCAGCGTGCCGCTGACGGGGCTCACGTGGTACAGCCACGCGCTGACGCTCGACCCGGGCGGCGCGGTCGTCGCGAGCAACCCGTTCCTGAATCTGTTCACGCGGTAGCGCCCGGACCGCCGGGCGAGCTACCGCGGCCCCGCCGGCAGCCGCCGCTGCAGGAAGTCGGCCAGCGAGCGGTAGAGGTGCTGCCGCGTGTTGCGCCCCTCGCGCAGCGAGTGCGCGCGGTTCGGGTAGGCGAGGAACTCGAACAGCTTGCCGTGCGCGATCAGTTCGTCGGCGAGCCGCTCGCTGTGCTGGTAGTGCACGTTGTCGTCGAGGGTGCCGGGCACCAGCAGCAGGGCAGCGCGCAGGTCCTTCGCGAACGTGATCGGCGAGCATTGCCGGTAGACCTCGGGCACCGACCGCGGGTCGCCGAGGTAACGCTCCTGGTAGATCGTGTCGTAGAGCGAGACGTCGGTGACCGGCGCCACCGCCATGCCCGCGGCGAACAGGTCCGGGTAGCGAAACAGCAGGTTCAGCGCCATCGCACCGCCGCTGGACCAGCCCCAGATCGCCTGCCGCGCCGGGTCCATCCAGCCGTGCCGCGCGCGCAGGGCGCGCACCGCCTGATCCCAGTCGTGCGAACTGGTGATGCCGATCTGCTGGTAGAGCGCCTTGCGCCAGTCGCGGCCCTTGGGTGCCGGCGTGCCGCGCGCGTCGAGCGACATCACGACGTAACCGAGCTGCGTGAGCCAGCGGTGGAACAGGTGGTGCGGCACGGACCACGAGTCGAGCACGGTCTGCGACCAGGGTTCGCCGTAGACGTGGAACAGCACGGGCCACTGCTTGCTCGGGTCGAAGTCCGGCGGGTACATCGCCCAGCCGTCGAGGCTGACGCCGTCGGCGGTCTGCACCGAGAACAACTCGTTC
>VGXW01000301.1 GCA_016873195.1 Planctomycetota bacterium
AAACGGTCGTCGTCTACATGAAGCAGGGCAACTACCTGACCTTCGAGAAGACGCCGGGCGTCTGGACCAAGGTCGGCACGGGCAGCGGCACGAGCACGACGAATACGACTCCGTCGCCGGTCGCCCTCGCCGCCCCGATCTACCTGCCCACGGGCAGCTACGGCATCGCCATGCAGTACATCGGCGTCGGCCCCCGCTACAACGGCACGACCTCCGGCGGTCCGCTGCAGACCGTCAGCAACGGTGACCTGTCGCTGACCACCGGGGCCGCGCTGTCGTGCCCCGTCGGCTCGCCGTTCGTGACCACGTCGAATCCGACCACGCCGCGCTTCTGGAGCGGCACGCTCTACTACGGCACGTTCAACATCACCGGCAGCGCCGCCTACGGCACGTTCGGCCAGGGCTGTGCTGGCTCGCTGGGCGTCTCGCAACTGTCGGCGAACCAGCCGCACCTCGGCACGACGCTGAACGTCACGGTCAACAGGCTCCCGCAGTCGCTGGCGATCATGATGCTCGGCCTCAGCAACACGGGACCGCTGCTGCCGTACGACCTCACGCCCCAAGGCGCGCCCGGCTGCTTCGTGCGCGTCAGCCCCGACGTGACGGTGGTGCTGATCGGCGCCGGCAACACGGCGGTCTGGTCCCCCGCGGTCCCGAACAACCCGGCCTTCGCGGGCCTGCCGCTGTTCAACCAGGCCTTCGTGCTCGACAA
The DNA here is from genome assembly GCA_016873195.1 of Planctomycetota bacterium. GTDB lineage: Bacteria > Planctomycetota > UBA1135 > UBA1135 > UBA2386 > VGXW01. The sequence continues at coordinate 713 of VGXW01000301.1, forward strand.
CAACCCGAACTTCAACGCGCTCGGCGCGGTGGTGTCGGATGCCGCGGCCATGATCCTCGGCGTGTGAGACGCGCGTGAGTCGACCGGTCCGCCGGTCCAGCGAGGCCGCCGTCCCGCGGGGGATGGCGGCCTCGCGCGTTTCGGGGCACCGCCCGTTGGTCCGACGCCATCGGCCGGATCGCGCTGCCGCTCTGCGCCGCGGCGCAAACCCCCGCGAGCGCCCGCTTCGTGCGCCGGCGGTGGGATTGTTCGACGGCGTTCGCGAGATACCCTCCTCAATGCCTGCTGCTCGGCGCACCTTCGCGCCCGGCGTTTCCGTTCCCTCAACCCTGATGTAGGCATCCATGCAGCGTCTCCTTTGCGTCTTGAGTGCTGCAGCACTCGTATCGATCGCCGCCGCCCAGTCCGTCGTCGTCCCCAACGGCTACGCCAACGCCGAAGGACCCAATAACAACGCCTACCCCTGGAACCGCGCCACCGCGAGCATGCGGATCCAGTTCGTCTACGACAGCTCGCACTTCACCAACCAGTCGATCACCTTCCCGATCCTGATCAACAGGCTGTCGTATCGGGCCGACGCCGCTGCAACGACGGTGACCTGGGCGGGCGGCAGCTGGCCCAACGTCCGGATCGACATGGCGACCTGCCCGCTCGACTACCTCGCGGTCAGCGGCACGTTCGCCAGCAACCTCGGCCCGGACCTGGCGACGGTGCTCAATGGCCCGGTGACCGTGCTGCCCGGCGCGGGCAATGGCGCCGGTGTGCCCGGACCGTGGTACATCAACATCCCGCTCACGACTCCGTTCCTCTACGACCCAACGCTCGGCGGGGACCTGTGCATCGACGTCGTGCTCGACGGCACGGGATGGACCGGCACGAGCCGAGCTGCCGACCACGTCGGCACCACCGCGACGCCGCCGGCCCTGAGTTCGCGCATCTACAACACCACGAGCCACCTTGCCACGACGGGCACCGTGGGCGTCAACTACAGCGCCGTGTGCGACATCGGCTACCTGCCGGCGGTGGGCCTCTACGCGGGCTTCTCGGCGACCCCGACGACCGGTCCCTCGCCGCTGACGGTGAACTTCACCGACCACTCCTACAGCAGCGCTCCGGGCGGCGTGCTCGCCTGGGCCTGGGACTTCGACGGTGACACGATCATCGACTCGACCCTGCAGAACCCGACGTGGGTCTACACGACGTGCGGCAGCTACAACGTGTCGCTGACGGTCTTCGACTCCACGTTCCCGCCGAACACGCTGACCAAGACGGCCTACATCAACACCGACCGCATCGCCGCGAACTTCACTTCGCAGGTCATCGGCCCGCTGACCGTGCAGTTCACCGACACCTCGAGCATGCCGGCCACGAGTTGGTCGTGGGACCTCGACGGCGACCTCCTGCCCGACAGCACCGTACAGAACCCCGTCTGGGTCTACCCGAACGCCAACCCGGTCAACGTCACGCTGACGGCCACGCGGCTGTGCGCGCCGCCGTCGACGATCACGAAGTCGGTCGTGCCGGCACAGCAGTTGACCACGAACCTCGCCGCGAACAACGGCGTCGGCACGCCGGCGACCCTCTACTACAACCTCAACGTGCTGAACCCGGCCGGCGTGAACATCACCGGCCTCGACTCGATCAGCTCCACGGTGAGCTCGCCGTTCACGGTCGATTGGTACCTGAAGCTCGGCACCTACGCCGGCTTCGAACTCAACCCGGCACCGTGGACCTACGTCGCGACCGCCAGCGGCACGACGAACCCGGTGGCCAACCAGCCGTCCTTCGCGTCGTTCCCGCAGCCGCTCTACCTGCCGCAGGGCAGCTACGGCGTCGCGATGCGCTACATCACCGCGTATCCCCGCTACGTCACGCTGCCCGCCCTGACGACCTGGAGCAACGGCGACTTGTCGCTGACGGCCGGTTCGGCGTCGCTGTCGACCGCGGGCCCGTTCACGGGCACCAACCTGAACTCGCCGCGCGGCTGGAGCGGCACGCTCTACTACGGCACGCACAACGTCACGGGCTCCGCCGGCTACGGCTTCTTCGCGCCCGGCTGTGCGGGCTCGCTGGGCGTTGCGCACTTCTCGGCGAACCTGCCACAGATCGGCTCCACGCTGAACGTCACCGTCAACAACTTGCCGCAGTCGCTGGCGATCATGATGGTCGGCTTCAGCAACACGGGGCCGCTGCTGCCGTACGACCTCACGCCCCACGGCGCGCCCGGCTGCTTCGTGCGCGTCAGCCCCGACGTGACGGTGCTGCTGATCGGCGCCGGCAACACGGCGGTCTGGCCGTTCGCGATCCCGAACGACCCGACGCTGTCGGGCCTGCGGCTGTTCAACCAGGCCTTCGTGCTCGACAACAACCCGAACTTCAACGCGCTCGGCGGGGTGGTGTCGGATGCCGCGGGCATGATCATCGGCCTGTGACGCACGCGTGAGTCGACCGGTCCGCCGGTCCACCGAGGCCGCCGTCCCGCGGGGGATGGCGGCCTCGCGCGTTTCGGGGCGGCCCGGCCCGCAGTCACGCACCGCGCAGCACGGTGCACGGAAAGGCAGAGCGTGTACTTCCCTTACAAGCCGAAGGCCAAAAAGGGTTGGCGGCCGCCCGGGAGCACTCCGTAGAAGTGCCTCTCCCCCTCCCGCCGCCCGCGGTCCCTGAGAGAAGCCCATGCGGATCCTCCGTTCGCCGCTCCCGCTCGCGTCCGTGCTGCTCGCCTTGTCCGCGCCGCTCGCGCTGGCCCAGGACCCGAAGCCCGCGGAGCCGGCCGCGCCGGCAGCAGCCGCCCGCCCGGACCAGCCGGCCCCCGAAGGCCCGCCGCGCCGCCGCCGCCCGGCCCTCGTGTTCGAGGCCGGCACCGTGCACCCGGCTTCGGGCCCCGCGATCGAGAACGGCGTCGTCGTCGTGCGCGGCGAGCGGATCGTCGCGGTCGGCAAGAAGGGCGAGGTCGAGATCCCCGAGAACGCGACCGTGCGCTCGTTCCCGACCGGGCACCTCTATCCGGGCCTCGTCGACGCGGCGACCGACGCGTTCACCGACAACCTGCTGCGCTCCGACCAGAGCCTCGACGCCGGTGCCGCGCTGGCCGACGACCTGCGTCTGCGCGGCGACCGCCAGGACGGACTCGTGCAGGCCGGCATCACGACGGCCTACGTGACCGTGCGTTCGCCGGCGCAGTGGCGCGGACTCGGCGCGATCGTGCGCCCCAGGGCAGGCGGGTTCGACCTGTGGCCCGGCCACGAGCGCGCCGGCCTGCAGATGCGCCTGACGAACGGGCCCGTGCCGAGCCACCCGCTGCAGCGCCAGCAGCAGCTCGACGGCGCGGCCGGCACGTTCGACGGCCTCGAGGACCACCGCAAGGCCAAGACGGACCACCAGGAGGCGCTGAAGAAGTACGAGAAGGAGTTCGCGGACTACCTCGCGTTCCACCAGAAGAAGAAGGACGCCGAGAAACCGAAGGAGGAGAAGCCCAAGGACGCGCCGAAGGAGGGCGACAAGCCCGCGACCCCGCCCGCAGCGCCGGAGAACCAGCCGGCCCCCGGCGGCAACCCACCCGGCGGCGAACGGCGCCGGCGACCCGGCGGCAACCCGCCCGGCGGCGGCGCGGCCGACGAGGAGTTCGAGCAGGCGCTCGAGTCGGCCCTCGCGGCGATCGCGCAGGATCCACCGAAACCCGAGCCGCCCAAGCAGGATCCGCCCAAGCAGGAACCCAAACCCGCGCCGGCACCACAAGGCCAGGGCGCCCCGGGCGGCGAGAAGCCCCCGGAGAAGGCCGAGAAGAAGGACGAGGGTCCCAAGCGTCCCACCTACCCCAAGCCGCCGGCCAAGGACCCCGCCAAGGACAACCTGCTGCGCGTCGTCGACGGCGAGATCGCGCTGCGCGTGGAGGCCCACCGGCCCGACGAACTGCGCGCCGCACTGCGGCTGCAGCAGAAGAACTCGATCCCGCTGCTCGTGCTCGAGCAGGCCTACGGCGCGGCCGGCCTCGCCGGGGAGATCGCGGCGCAGGGCGCCTTCGTGGTGCTGACCGAGGTGCTGCCGAACAGCATGCCGAAGCCCTACGAGGCCTTCGACCCGGTGGCGCTGCCGGCCCTGCTGCACGCCGAGGGCGTGCCGTTCGCGATCGCGAGCGGCAGCGCTGCGCGCGCCTCGATCCTGCCGCTGATGGCCGCCGCCGCGGTGGCGCGCGGGCTCGACCGCGATGCCGCGCTGCGCGCGATCACCCTGTGGCCGGCGCAGGTGCTCGGCGTCGCCGTGGACACGGGCTCGCTGGAGCCCGGCAAGTTCGCCGACCTGCTTGTCTGCGACCGCCCGCTGTTCGCGAGCGACTGCCGCGTGCTGTTCGTGCTCGCCAAGGGCCGCACCGAATTCGAGGTCCAGTGATGAGAACCCCGTTGTTCCTCCGCTCCGCCGCGCTCGCCGCGGTCTTCCCGGCGCTCGGCCTCGCCCAGGACCTGCTGGTGCGCAGCGGCACCCTGGTCGTCGCCCCCGACACCGTGCTGGCGCCCGGCCAGCTGCTCGTGCGCGACGGCAAGGTCGCCTACGTCGGCGGCGAGATCCCCGCCGACGCGCGCGCGCGCGCGACGGTCGTCGACTACGGCGACGCGACGATCGTGCCCGGCTTCGTGCTCGCGTCGGCGACGCTGGGCCAGGAGCGCGACCTCGTCGAGGCGTCGTTGCCGTTCACGCCGGACCTGAAGGCCAGCGAGGCGTTCGACCCCTGGCAGAAGGAACTGCAGCCGCTGTGCCGCGAGGGCGTCACCGCGTTCGCGCTGTCGCCGTCGCCGCGCAACGTCGCGGCGGGGCTCGCGGCGCTCGGCAAGCCCGGCGTGCCGGGCCGCCTCTGCGTGCCGGAGCTGCACCTCGTGCTGTCGCTGACCCAGGCCGCGCGCAACCAGGAACGTGAGCCGACCTCGCTGATGGGGTGCAAGGACCTGCTGCGCACGGCGTTCGCCGCGACGCGCAGCGGCACCGCGGCCGGCCCCGACGCCGCGGTGCTGCGCTCGGTGCTGCAGGGCTCGCGGCGCGTCTTCGTGCACG
>VGXW01000302.1 GCA_016873195.1 Planctomycetota bacterium
AACTCGCTGCCGAGCCAGGCCCGCAGCGCCAGGGACGCGTCGCGCGCCGTGCGCTGGCCCCACGGGTCGCCGAGGAACGTGCGGTCGTCGGCGAACGCGTCGAACAGCGGCTGCAGCGGCGGCAGCTGGCCCGACTGCAGCAGCAGCGCCGCGAGCTTGCGCACGGCGCGCGGGTCGCTCTCGGCCTGCGCCGCGGCGCCGCCGTCGCCGAGCAGCGCGCTGCCGTAGCGCGCGTGCGCGCGCACGAGCCAGGCCGGATCGCCGTGCAGCGACGCGAACAGTGCGCGCAGCGCCGGAGCACCCTCGCGCAGCAGCGGGCCGCGCCGGGCGAGGCCGCGCAGCGCGCCGGGTCGCCAGTAGAACTCGCGGTCGGTCGCCCAGTCGCGCAGCAGCTCGACGACGGCGGCATCGCTCGTGTCCGCGTCGGCCAGCGCCTCGACCAGCGTCGCCGGCACCTCGTTGCGGCCGACGCGCTGCGCGTAGGCGGCGATCGCGGGCACCGCGGCCGCACCCGCGGCGGCGACCTTCTTCGCCGCGGCCAGGCGCAGGCCGTAGCGCTGCGCCGTGCACGCGCGCTCGACCTCCTTCGGCCAGTCGGTGGCCGCGGGGTCCTGGGTCGTCGGCAGCAGCGCGAGCAGCGGGGAGCCGAGCGCCAGCAGGAACAGCACGTGGAGCGGTTTCACCTTGGTTCGCTTCGGTCGCTGCGGGTCGCTGCGGGTCACTTCAGCACGTCGACGTCCATCTGGTAGAGCATCACCACGGTGCCCTCTTCCTTCACTTCGCCGACGTAGAACTTGCCGGTCACCGTGACGATGCCGGGCAGGATCTCGCTCGTCTGGCCCGCGGGCAGCGTGCAGAACACGATCTCGTGCAGCATCGGCGTGCCGTTGCAGCCGCACGCGTCGTTGACGATCAGGAACTGCTCGACCGGGTTGCTGCCCGGCACCTCGCGCTGCATGAAGCCGGAGACCGTGACGGTCTTCTCGTCGAGGTCCGTGACCTCCTTCGGCAGCGTCATGCCCTCCTGGTACTGGAACCCCGCGAGCACGCTGAAGCTCGTCTTGACGGGGTCGCCGGCGGGCAGGGCCAGCAGGCCGAGCAGCAGAGACGTGCGCAGGAGGGCCACGGGAGGGCGGGGGAGGATACCAGCGTAGCGCGCCGGAGCCATCCCGGTGGCCGGCGCTGCCTCCGGGATTGACGGGGCGCCAAAGGCAGGCGAACTTGGGGGCCCGGCTCCCAGCCGCTTCCCGCCCGCGTTCCGCCGTGCCTCCTTCCTTCCTGCGCGCCAGCAGCGTGGCCCTGATCGGCGCTGCCGCGGCCTTGGGCCAGACCTACGAATGGCGCCGCGCCGGCGAGCCCGCGTTCCGCGCCGGCGGCACCGGCCTCTGCGCCTACGACAACCTCCGGCACCGCATGGTCGCGTTGGTCGCCGACCAGACCTGGGTCGGCGACGGCGCTGCGTGGCATCTGCGCGCGTCGCTGCCGGCCGGCGCCCTGCAGCAGCCGGGCATGGCGTTCGACCGCGCGCGCGGCGTGACGGTGCTGTTCGGTGGCGCGGGCACCGGCGGCTACAGGAACGCGACCTGGACGTTCGACGGCGCAACCTGGTCCCAGGTCGCCGCACCGCTCGCCCCGGCCGGCCGCTGGTTCTCGCCGCTCGCCTACGACGTTGTGCGCCAGCGCATCGTGCTGAGCGGCGGCGAGACGCAGGCGGCGCTCCGCAACGACACCTGGGAGTTCGACGGCAGCACCTGGCTGCAGCGTTTCCCCGTGCACTCGCCGAGTTCCTACGGCCGGCACGGACTGGTCTACGACGAGCGGCGCGCCGTGACCGTGTTGTTCGGCGGCCTCACCGCGAGCGCTGCCTCGGTGGTCGGCGACACCTGGGAATGGGACGGCGTCGACTGGACGCAGCGTTTCCCGGCGCAGAGCCCGCCGCCGCGGCGCAACCACGGCATGGCCTACGATGCCCGCCGCGGCCGCACGGTCGTGAACGGCGGCTACGCGGGCGCGAGCCAGTCGCCGGTCACCGACACCTGGGAGTACGACGGCACGAACTGGGTGCGAACCGGGCTCGCGGGGCCAGCACCCCCGATGGTGCTCACGCAGCAGCTCGCCGCGGATCCCGACCGCGGCGGCATCGTCTGCCTCGAGGGTTCGGGCGGGCAGATGCGCACGTGGACGTTCGACGGCGCGCAGTGGCGGATCACGCTGCCGGCGCAGACCGCCGGCATGCGCGAGCGACACGCGATGGCCCACGACCCGGCCCGCGGCGAGATGCTGCTGTTCGGCAACTGGTACCTCTACGGCTACCCGAACTACGTCGCGACGACGTGGGTGCAACGCGGCGGGATCTGGGCAGAGGCGCCGGGCCCCTCGCCGCCGTTCCTGGAGCAGCCGGCGCTCGCCGCGGACCCGGCCGGCGGCGGCGTCCTGCTGTTCGGCGGCTCGGGACCGACGAGCGGGTTGAACGGCCAGACCTGGCACTGGACCGGCACGGGCTGGCAGCTGCGGGCGGTGGCCGGCCCACCGCCGCGGCTCGCGACCGCGATGGCCAGCGACACCGGCCGCGGCCGGATCGTGCTGTTCGGCGGCGACAACGGTGCTGGCGGCTGGCTCGCCGACACCTGGGAGTGGCACGGTTCGGGCTGGCAGCAGCGGCTGCCGGCGGCGGCGCCGCCGCCGCGCGAAGGGCACGCGATGACGTTCGACCCGGGCCGCAACCGCACGGTCCTGTTCGGTGGCGGCGACCTGCTGCAGCTGCCGACGCTCGGCGACCACTGGGAGTGGGACGGTGCCGCATGGACCCAGGTCAACGTCGCGCTGCCGCCGCCGCGCACGTCGCACAGCCTCGTGTTCGACACCAGCACGCAGCGCGTGCTGCTGCTGGGCGGCCAGTACCTGATCGCGAGCGCCATGGGCGTGCCGCGCAACGATCTCTGGGAGTGGGACGGCACCGTCTGGACGCAGCGGCCGATGCCGCAGCCGGCCCCGACCGCGCGCCGCCAGACCATCGCCGCGCACGACGCGAGACTCGGCCGCACGCTGCTGTTCGGCGGCGAGGTCGACGTCGACGCGTGGCTGCTCGGGCCGGTCTCGGCGGCGGCGGTGACCAGCTACGGCACGGGCTGCCCCGGCGCCTTCGGCGAGCCCGAGCTCGTGCTGCGGGGCCAGCCGTTCGCCGGCAATCCGTGGTTCCAGGCGCGGCTCTCGGCGCTGCTGCCGGGCGGCCTGGGGCTGCTGGCGCTCGGCATCGTGCCCGGCAACCTGCCGCTGCTCGGCGGCTGCACGGCGCTGCTCGCGCCGGTGCAGTGGCTCGGCGGCGTCGCCGACCCGCAGGGCGCGCTCGACGTGGGCCTGCCGATCCCGAACGCCGCGTCGCTGCGCGGCATCGACGTCTACGCGCAGGCGGTGTCGGTCGATCCGGCGGGTGCGTTCGCCCACGCGCTCGCGTTCAGCTCGGGACGGCGCGTCCACATCGACTGACCGGCCGCCGTCCCCGCGCGCCGCTTACCTTCTGCTTACGGAATCCGCGCCGCCGCGCCGGTCTGATACCGCCATGGACCTGCGACTTTCCTGCTTCCTGGTTCCTCTCCTGCTGGCCGCCGCCGCGGCGCAGTCGGTGCCCGCCGTACAGCTGCCGATCCGCGAACTGACCGCGTTCAAGGACGGGCACGCGTTCGTGCTGCGCAGCGGCGACGCGCCGCTGCCCGCCGACGGCCGCATCGTGCTCGACGACCTGCCGACGCCGATCCTCGGCACGTTCTGGCCCGCCGTCGTGAAGGACGGCTGCGCGCTGCGCGGCGTGACCGCCGGCCACCGCCGCGTCAGCCTCGAGCGCACGGCGCTCGACCTGCGGCAGCTGCTCGCGGCCAACACCGGCGCGCGCATCGTCGTGCGCGAGGCCAACGACGTGCGTTACGAGGCGGTGATCCGCGGTCTGCCGGCGCGCTCGGCCGAGGAGGTCGCGGCGACGGCGCGGGAGTCCGGGGCCGTGCTGCCGGAACACGGCGACGTGGTGTGGCTGCAGACCGAGACGACGCGGCGCGACACCAACGCCGAACGCATCGCCGACGCGGGCCTCCGGCTCGTGCGCCTGGACCGCATCGTCGACGTGACGTTCGTCGACCCGCCGAAGACCAGGTTCGCCGACGAACTGGTGCGGCCGCGCCTGCTGCTCGACGTGCAGTGTCGGGGCGAACGGCCCGCGGCCGTGCCCGTGAGCCTCGGCTGGGTGGAGATGGGTTTCCGCTGGATCCCGGGCTACCGCGTCGTGCTCGACGGCAAGGGCAAGGCGTCGCTGCGGCTGCAGGCGACGCTGGTCAACGACCTCGCCGACCTCGACGGCGCGACCGTGCACCTCGTCGTCGGCGTGCCGAGCTTCGCCGGCGTGGGCGTGCCCGACCCGATCTCGCTGCAGGCCGCGATCGCGCGCGCGGCCGCGAACATGGGGCAGGCGCAGACGGCGAACTTCTTCAACAACGCGATCATGAGCCAGGTCACCGGCAACGCCGCGCAGTACTCGGAGCCCGCCGCCGGCGCGATCGGCGACCTCGACGCGGGGCGCAAGGAGCAGGACCTGTTCGTGTTCACGCTGCCGGGCATCACGCTGAAGAAGAAGGACCGCATGGTCGTGACCCTCGGCGAGACCACCGTCGACTACCGCGACGTGTGGAAGCTCGAGGTGGCGATCGCGCCGCCGCAGGAGGCCTGGAACCAGCTGCCGGGCGGCACCGCCGAGCTCGCGCGGCTGCTGGCGGCGCCGAAGGTCCGCCACCAGATCCGGCTCGGCAACACCGGCGTGGCGCCGTTCACGACCGCGCCGGCGCTCGTGCTGCAGGGCGAACAGGTGCTCGCGCAGGGCACGATGACCTACACGCCGCCGGGCCAGACCTGCGACCTCGACCTGACGACGGCGATCGACCTGCTGGTCGAGAAGACCGACCGCGAGACCGGGCGCACGCCCAACGCGGTGCGCTGGAACGGCGAGAGTTTCCTGCAGGTCGACCTCGAGGGCCGGCTCGTGATCGCCAACCGGCGCAGCGAGGTGGTCGAGGTCGAGATCGACCGGCGCATCTTCGGCAAGCTGACCGCCGTCGGCGAGGGCGGCGCGATGGAGCAGCTCAACGTCTACGACGACGACCCGACGCGCGAGGTGTTCCTCGTCACGTCGCGGCGGCAGCCGTGGTTCGCGAGCCCGTGGTCGCTGGTGATGAACGGCGTCGGCCGCGCGCGCTGGAAGGTGCGCATCGAGCCCGGCAAGGAGGCCGCGGTGACCTGCGCGTGGCACTACTTCTGGCGGTGAGGGGAGCATGGCCGCCCGTTCGCCGCGTTCGCGCCGCGCTCGCCGGGACCCGGCCGGCGGAACCGGCGGTCGCTGACGTCAGCGCCGCCGCCGCTGCGCGTTCGGCGCGGGGCCGAGATCCGCGAGCGTGCTCTCGCCGGCCCAGTGCCGCAGCGACTCGTGCAGACCGTTCCACATCGGGTGCAGCACGCACGGGTTGTCCGGGTCGCAGGCGGCGAAGCCGAACGCGCAGCCGGCGTCGAGGTCGAGGTCGATCGCCTCGAGCACGTCGGCGAGCCGGATCTGGCGGGGCGGGCGGATCAGCGTGAAGCCGCCGCCGTGGCCGCGCTGGCCGCGCACGAGCCTGCCGACGACGAGCTTGCGCATGACCTTCGACAGGTACTGCCGCGGCACGCCGGTGCGCTCGCTGAGCGCCTCGGCGTTCAGGCTCTCGCCCGGGGCGAGGC
>VGXW01000303.1 GCA_016873195.1 Planctomycetota bacterium
GACGCACGGCACGCCGGTGAAGTCCTGCAGCACGACGCGCCCCGGCAGGAACGGGATCTCGACCTGGCCCGCCGTGGCGGGGCCCCAGTTCGCGACGTTCTGCACGTCCTGGGTCGAGACGACGTACTCGTCGAGGTGCCGCAGCGCCTGCTCGAGCAGGATGCGGATCGACCAGGGCAGTCGCGCGAGCCGGACGAGGCCGGCCTGCTCCAGCGCGGGCAGCGAGTAGTAGGTGTAGGTCTGTTTGCCGACCTGCAGCGTGCGGCGGGACGAGAACGGGTTCCTTCGGGCCATGGTTCGTTGGGCCGGCGTCACGGGGCGGCCGGGGTGGGCGTTCTAACCGCGGATCCGGCCGGGGGCAAAACGGCAGGCGCGGATCGGCGGCGGGCTCGCCGGGTCAAGTCCTGGGCCGCGACGGCCGATGGCATGGGCAGCATGACCATCCTCCGCCATTCGTTCCGCACCGTCCTCCTGCTGCTGCCGTGCTGGTTCGGCGCCTGCACCACTTCCGGCGGGGCCGCCGACCTCGCGACCAACGGCGAACTCTACGTCGACGTGCCGTTCACGACGAAGGCGCCCGGCGACCGGCAGGCGTTCGTCGCGCCGGTCGCCGACGCGCGCGGCCGGCAGGCGCCGCCGCAGAGCAACCGCGGCTTCCCGATCGTCTACGGCAACGACTCCGTCTGGGACCGCCCGGTGCCGGAGATGGTCGCCGAGGTGCTGCACCGGCAGATCGCCGGCAGCAAGCTGTTCGCCGGCCTCGACGACGCGCCGGGCCCCGCGACGATCCTGGTGTTGCCGACGATCGTGTCGTTCCAGGCCGGCGCCGTGCAGTCGGTCAGCGGCTGCAGTTCCTTCGCCGACGTCGGCCTGCGGCTGCAGGTGTTCGGACCGGCGGGGGCGAACGGTGCGCGCGCGCTGCTGCTCGACGAGGTGTTCGCCGACCGCCAGGCGACCGAGGTCGCGATGAGCCCGATCAACCCCTACCGGCTCGTCGGCGGGGCGCTGCGGGTCAGCATCGGCAAGGCGCTGGTGGGCATCGACGGCAGCAACGCGGGCCGCAGCCAGGTGCCGCTCGACGTGGCGGCGCCGCCGGTGCCGGTGAAGTAGCGGCGGAGACCGCGCTGTCGGCGCGGTGCCGAGCCGTCGCGGCTGCAGTTGCCGCGCGGAGCGAGGGCCACGCCACTGCCGGCGGGGACAGCTTGCTGCCTCAACGCTTCGCCTGCAGCCGCTCGAGCAGGCGGTTCAGCGTCGCCTCGTGGTAGTCCTTCTTCGCCGCGCGCTCGTCGAGGAAGGCCCTGGCGGCCGGATCCGGCCCGAGGCAGCACAAAGCGAACGCACCGTGCACGCGCACGTCCATCGTCTCGGCCGGGTCCTCCAGGCGCTGCCGCAGCGCCGCCCCACTCTCGGCGTCGCGCAGGAGCCCCAGCGCCCGCGCCGCCTCCGAGCGCCGCTCGCTGTCCTCGTGGCGCAGGCTCGCCCGCAGGTGCGGGATCGCCGTGGCGTCGCCGATCTCGCCGAGCGTGCGCATCGCGTAGCAGCACGTGAACGGGTCGCCGAGCAGCGCCTGCACCGCCGGGCCAGCGCTCGCGGCGCACGGGCCGAGGTCGGCGAGCAGGCCGAGCGAGACCGTGCGCAGGTAGTGTTCGCTGGCCGACAGCGTGCGCACGAGCAGCGGCACGGCCAGCGCACCGCTGCGCGAGATCACGTACTTCGCGTCGTCGATCGGGCGCAGCAGGGTGCCCTCGGTCGTGACGAGGTGCGCGGCCAGCCGCGGCTCGACGTGCTTTGGCTCCGGGGCAACGAGACCCGGCCGCGACCCGATCCCCGTGCGCCGCCACTGCTCGCCGAGTTCGCGCATCGCCTGCTGCAGCGCCGCGTAGGTCGGCGGGTCGGGCAGCGTGATGCCGCGTTCCGTGCAGATCTCGATCGCGAGCGTGCCCGCCTGCTGCGCCGTGCGCTGCTCGCCCATCGCCGCGTCGAGCCAGCCGAGGCCGGTGTCGTTGCCGAGGTGCTGCAGCGCGTCGGCGACCCACAACACCGCCTCGGGATCGAGTTCGTACTTGAGCCGCAGCAGGAGCGGCAGCTGCAGGGCGCCCTGCCCCGAGCGGCCGCACAACCACGCGGCGCGGCGGCGGACCGCGACCTCGGCGTGCGCGAGGGCCGGCTCGAGCACGAACGCAGCGTGCGCGTGTTCGAGCAGCGCGCGCTCGGCGCGGGCCGCGGTGCGCGGTTCGGCCTCGACGAGCTGCAGCGCGATCTCGCCGAGGTCCTGCAGTTCGCGCCGCGCGGCCTCGGGCGCGGCCGGCGCGCTCGCGGCCAGCGCCTTCAGGGTGTCGAGGAACGGCGCCATCGGCGGAACGGGCAGCGGCGGCGCGGGCGGCTGCTGCGGTTCCTTGCCGCCGCAGGCGCAGAGGCAGACGAGCCCGGCGAACAGCGGGAGGGTTCTCATGGCAGGTCCAGGCGGCGTTCGAACAGCAAGGTGCTCTTGTCGCTGTCGTCGCCGCAGAACGGCGTCAGGCGGTACCACAGCCGCGCCTCGACGGCGGTGGCGCCGGCCGGGATCGGCACGCGCACCACCTTGGTCGCGCCGGCCGGCAGCTGCGTGTTCTCGCCGGGCGCAGCGCCCGGGCCCACCGGCGTGCTCTCGTCGCGGTAGGGCTGGCGCGCGCGGTGCGCGAGCGTCCACTGCGGGGTCGGGCCGCCGGCGGTGACGAAGCGGTACATCATGTCGACCGCGCGGTGCCGTTCCTCGGTCGGGAAGTTGTGCCCGGCCTCGACGTTGGTCAGGGACAGCACGACCTCCTGGCCTTCGGCCTTCACCTCGAAACGCCCGGCCTTCTGCAGCGTCGCCTGGTCGTGCGCGCCGCGGTAGACGTGGTCGCGGCCCATGCGCGTGCTGCCGTCGCTGCGCACGCGGCGCACCTCGGGCATGTGGCACGAGGAGCAGTCGGTGCCCTGTTTGGCGTAGTGGCTCGCGCGCCACTGGTCCGTGGTGCCGTGCTGGTTGTGGCACGATTCGCAGGCCTCGACGGCGAGGAACGGTTCGCTGCGCCTGGGCCGGCACGGCACCTCGGGGCGGTCGTTGCGGCCGACGATGCCGCCGCCTTCGCCGAGGTGGCAGCTGATGCAGCTCACGCCTTCGTCGAAGTGCGTGCGCCGCGGCAGCGTGCGCTTGCCGAAGCCCGTCACGGCGAGCGGCCGCGGCAGGTGGCAGTCCATGCACTCCTCCTTGCGGAAGTCGTCGCTGAGTTCGCGCACCTCGGGGTTCGTGTAGGAGATGCGGTGGTGCGAGCCGAACCACTCGGCGTAGACGTCCTCGTGGCAGGGTTTGCACTGCACCGAGGACTCCCAGCGCACGGCGGGGGCGTGGCTCTTGCTGCCGCCGCCGCCGGCCGACAGCCAGGCGATCGCACCGCCGAAGCCGCCGAGCAGCAGCACGGCGAGGCCCGACCGGGTGGCGAAGTTCATGGGCTGGTGGTGGGGGTTGGGCTGCCGCGGTCCCACGGCAGCAGGCGGACGGGTCGGCGCAGCGAGAGGTGGACCGTGGTGCCCGGGGGCAGGGTGGCGTCGGCGTGCGCGTGCACGATCTGGTCGCCGAGCGAGACGCGCAGCGTGCAGCCCGCGTCGGCCGGCAGCGCCGTCAGCACCGACCCGAGCGGCTGCGCCGGCCGGGCCACCGTGCCCTGCGCTGGCGCCGCCAGGGCGTCGCCGGGCAGCAGCACGAGCCGCAGGTCGCCGTGGTTTCCCGCCGGTCGTGGGAACGAGCCGAACGGCGTCGCGATCCGGTCGCGGCCGTCGGGGCTGGTCGGCAGGCACGCCGCGCCCGCGAGGAACGCCGCGGTGAACGCCGTCTGCGGGTCGCGCAGCAAGGTCGCGGCGGGGCCCTGTTCGACGAGCCGGCCCTGGTGCAGCACGGCGAGGTCGGTGGCGAGCGCCAGCGCCTCGTCGCGGTCGTGCGTGACCAGGATCGTCGTCAGTCCGCGCGCGTCGGCGAGCGTGCGCAAGAGCAGCACGAGGCCGTCGCGCTGGTGCACGTCGACGCTGCGCAGCGGTTCGTCGAGCAGCAGCACGCCGGGCCCCGGCGCGAGCGCGCGCAGGAGACCCAGGCGCTGCGCTTCGCCGCCCGACATCTTCGCCGGCTTGCGGTCCGCGAGCGCTTCGAGGCCGGCCGCGCGCAGCAGCAGCAGCGCGTCGTCGCGCGACAGCGCGGGCGCTGCGAAACGCAGGTGCTGCAGCGCCGTCATGTGCGGCCACAGGGCACCGTCCTGGAACACGAGCCCGGCGCCGCGGCGGTCCGGAGGAACGTGCGTATTGCCGCCGGCGACCAGGCGGTCCCCGATGCGCACGCTGCCGCCGTCGAGCCGGTCGAGGCCCGCCAGCGCCCGCAGCAGCGTGGTCTTGCCGGAGCCCGAAGGCCCGACCACGGCCCATCGCCCACGGGCTGGGACCACGAACGACAGCGGCCCGAGCGTGAATCCGCCGCGGCGGCAACTGAGTCCGGCGACTTCGACGGTGGCGGTCACGACAGGGACGAGAGCCTACGGCCCGCGAGCAGGGAAGGAAGCAACGGCAGCAGCACGGCGATCGCGAGCAGCAGGAGCGCGATCGCGCCGCTCCAGTCCTCGTGCTGGAAGTGCACGGCGTTGGCGAGGCGCCGCACCGCGGTCGCGTTCGCCGCGGGCAGCACGACGGCGAGGTCGAGCTCGCGCAGCGCGAGCACGAACACGACGACGAAGGCGGCCCAGGCCCCCGGCAAGAGCGGCGGCAGGTGCAGGCGCAGCGCGCGCGCGGCGGGCGAGCGCGGCACGAAGGCGCCGGCTTCCTCGGCCGCGAGCGATTGCCGCCGCACGAGCGAGCCGAGGGTCAGCGCCGCGAACGGCAGGAAACGCGCCGCGTAGCCACAGACGGCGAACCCCCAGCCGGCGTAGAAGTCGCCGCCGAAGCTGCGCAGCACCGGGCTGTCGTGGAAGGCGCGCACGAGGCCGATGCCGAGCAGGATCGCCGGGATCGCGGCCGGCAGCGCGCAGACGAAGTCGAGTGCCTGGGCTCGCCGCGCCGCGTGCCGCGCCAGCGGCAGCGCGAGCAGCACGACGACGAGGCCGGTGCCGAGCGCGAGCCAGACCGAGTGCACGAGGTCGGGCACCCCCTGGTCGACGGCCTTCTGGAAACTCTGCCGCGCGAACTCCAGCGACATCGGTTCCTTCTGCTGCGCCGAGCCGAGCACCCAGCGCGCGAGCACCACGACCGGCACCACGACGCCAGCGCCGAGGTAGGCGATCGGCAAGAGCAGCGCGGGCCAGCGCCAGGCGCCGAGCGGCCGCAGCGGCAGCGCGCGCGCGACGCCGCGGTCGGGCGAGAGCGCCCGCAGCCGCAGCGCGGCCCACAGCAGGCAGCCGAGCGCCGCCAGGAACGGCAGCGCGGCGACGATCGGGCTCTGCAGGTCCGCGAACGTGGTGCCGACCGCGCGGCGGTTCCAGCGGCTGAACACGCCCTCGGCGTAGGTGTGCCAGGTCTTGCCCTTGACGGTCAGGAACTCGGGCACCCCGTGGTCGGCGACCGTGAACAGGAACGCGAGCAGGCAGCCCGCGAGCAGTTCCGGCAGGATCGCGCGCAACAGCCACAGTTCGGCGCGCGCGCGGCCGCGCAGCCGCCACGCCGACTCGTAGGGGG
>VGXW01000304.1 GCA_016873195.1 Planctomycetota bacterium
GGGGCCGTGCGGCCGGTGGTCGACGCGCACGCGCCCGGCGCGCCAGCGCACGATCGCGCAGCCCAGCAGCAGCAGCAGGTCGCGACCGACCAGCACCAGCAGGAACCACAAGGGCACCGTCGCGAACTCGGGCCCCTGGCGCAGCGCCAGGTAGAAGAACACGACGACCTGCGCGAGTTTGTCGGCGACGGCGTCGAGCACGGCGCCGAGGTGGCTCTGCAGCCCGAAGCGCCGCGCCAGGAAACCGTCGAGCACGTCGGACACGCCGATCGCGATCAGCACCGCCACCGCGCTCCAGCGCAGCCGCTCCGCGGGCCCGCCGGTCTCGGCGGCGCGGTTCGCCGCCTCCGCGAGCGCGACCCAACCCGGCACCAGCGCGATGCGCAGCGTCGAGATGGCGTTCGGCAGCCAGCGGGGCACGAGCCGCATGCCCTAGTAGAACACGAACGCGGAGGCAGTTCAGCCCCGCGGCGCGTCGAGCACCGTCTGCACGCGCACCGGCTTGACCGGCACCTGCACGACGGGCAGGTCCGCGGGCTGGCCGGGCAGCCCGTTCGCGAGCGCCTGCAGCGACGGGCCGCAGATCCGGCCCTGGCAGGGTCCCATGCCCGCGCGGCAGCCGACCTTGATCGCGCGCAGCGAACGGCCGTGCAGCGCCGCGGCGGCGCGCGTCTGCTCGAGCCGCACGTCCTCGCAGCGGCAGACGATCGTGTCGGCCGTCGCGAGGTCGCAAAGGCCCGGCAGCGGCGGGAAGCAGCCGAGCAGCCGGTCGGCGGCGCGGCGTTCGCGCGCGGCGGCCACCGCGAGGGCGGGCGGCACCGGCACGCCGCGCAGGTCCTTCACGATCGCCGCCGCCGCGAGTTCGCCTTCGGCGATCGCGACCTCGGCGCCGCCGATGCCGCAGACCTCGCCGGCCGCGAACACGGTCGGCACCGACGTGCGCTGCTCGCCGTCGACGTCGAGGCAGTGGCCGCCGCGCCGCGGATCACAGCGCGAACGGCAGCCCAGCAGGAGCCCGAGTTCGATCGACGGCACGAGGCCGAAGCCCGCGCCGACCACGTCGACCTCGATCGACCGCGCCGTGTCGCGCCGCGGCCGGCCCTCGGCGTCGACCTTGCCGATCAGCGCGCGCTGCACGCGGTCCTCGCCCTCGCAGCCGAACAAAGTCCAGCCAGAGCGCAGGCGCACGCGGGCACCGAGCAGCTTGCGCAGGTACCAGAACGCCTCGGCCCGCCGGCCACCGTGGCCGAGCAGGCCGGGCAACGCGCGCCACGCGCTGCTGCGCGGGCTCGCCTCGAGCGCCGCGACGACCTGCACGCCCGCACCGAGCAGCGCGGCGACCGTCGGCAGCAGGAGCGGCCCCGAGCCCGCGACGAGCGCGCGCTTGCCCGGCACCACGCCCGCGCGGCCCATGATCTGCAGGGCGCCCGCGGTGACCACGCCGGGCAAGGTCCAGCCCGGGAACGGGATGCTGCGGTCGTAGGCGCCCGGCGCCAGCAGCACGCGCTCGCAGCGCACGAGCCACGACTCGGCGGCCTGTTCGAACCAGAGCCGGCCGGGCCTCGCGTCCCAGACGGTGACCCCGCTGCAGAGCCGGGCACCGCTCTGCGCGAACGCGGCCAAGAGCCCGCGCCCGCGCCGGTGGCTCGGCGGCGCCGCGCCGCATCCGGCGACGCGCGGGGACGGCTGGCGGAAGATCTGCCCTCCCGCGCGTTGGCCCTCGTCGAGCACCACGACCGACAGCCCGGCCCTTGCCAGCGAACCGGCCGCGGCGAGCCCGGCGGGGCCGGCGCCGACGACGCCGACGTCGGCGTCGAGCACGCGCCCGGCGCCCGGATCCGCGGCGGCGTTCACGGCTTGCCTCCCGGCTCGACGAGCATGCCGGCGCGCACCAGCGTCGTGCACGCGCGCAGGGTCTCGCCGTCGACGCGCACAAGGCAGTCGTAGCAGACGCCCATGCTGCAGAACACGCCGCGCGCGGCGCCGTCGCGGCTGCTGCGCCGCAGCGCGAGGTGGCCCGCGGCCCACAGCGCCATCGCGACCGTGTCGCCGGACCATGCGCGCACCGGCGCGCCGGCGAACGTGAACTCGACCGCGGTGCGTTCGGCGTCCGTCATCGCAGGAACCTCGCCGGCAGGTAGGGCGTCGCGTCGACCGCCGTCGGCACGCCGGCGATCTGCTGCGCGATCAGCCGGCCGGTGACCGGGGCCAGCGAGATGCCGAGCCCTTCGTGGCCCGCGGCGATCCACAGCCCGCGAACGGGCGGCCACGGGCCGATCAGCGGGTGCTTGTCGACCGAGTAGGGCCTGAGCCCGACCCACGTGCGCACGATCGGCGCGTGCCGCAGGCCCGGCGCGTAGCGGCAGGCGCGGGCCAGCGAGCGGAGCACGAGGTCGCGGTTCAGCGTGCGGTCCAGGCCGCGGAACTGCCGCGTGCTGCCGATCAGGCAGCCGCCGTGCGTCTGCGGCTGCATGTTGACCGCGTGGCCGCCCGGGTCGCCCGTGGTCCGGGTCGGATCGACCTGGGCCGCGCCGTGCGCGAAGCGCAGGTAGCTGACCTCGAGCAGCTGCGTCTTGATCGGCGTGCTGTGGTGTCCCGTGACCACGAGGTTGCCGGCGCGCGGGTGGATCGGCAGCGGCGGCTGCCGCAGCATCGCGGTGAGTTCGGGCGCCCACACGCCGGCGGTGTTGACGACCGAGCCCGTCGCGATCGGTCCCTGCGCGGTCCGCACGCCGGTGAGGCGGTCGCCGTCGGTCGCGAAGCCCGTGACGGCGCAGTCGGGCCGCACCTGCACGTTCGGATTCGTGCGCTGCGCGTGCCGCAGCATCGAGGCGCACGCGGCCATCGGCAGCACGACGCCGTCGCCGGGATAGAACAGTGCCCCGGGCAGGTCGGGCGCGAGGCCCGGCTCGAGTTCGCGCAGTTGCGCCGGGTCGAGGATGTCGGCCCGGTCGCCGTTGTCGCGGAACTGGCGCTGCAGCACCGGCAGCAGCTCGACGTCTTCGGGCGCGTCCGCGAGGTAGAGCGCGCCGGTCGGCTGGTAGTCGAAGCCGCCCTCCTGCTGCTGCAGTTCGCGCCACAGCGCGAGGCTCGTCGCGGTGAACGCGTACTCCTGGGGCGTGTCGGGCGTCACCATCAGGTGGCCCATGCACGAACCCGACGTGGCGCCGGCGATCGGCCCGCGGTCGAGCAGCACGATGCGGGTCTGCGGCGGCAGCAGCTGCGCCAGGTGGTGCACGACCGCGCAGCCGACGATGCCGCCGCCGGCGACGACCAGATCCGCGGTTTCGACCATCGGGGCAGCCATGATGCCCGTGGCAGCGCCCTGTGCAATGGTGAGCAGGGCGGGGGCGACGGCGGCCCTTCCTCGGACCTTCACCGAGAAAACACCTGCCCTGTACGATGCCGCGCGGCCGGCCGCCTAGACTGCTGCTTCCCCTGATACCAGCGAACCCACCCATGCTCCCCCGCAACCTCACGATCCCGCTCCTGCTCTCGACCCTGGCCGCAGCCGCTGCGGCCCAGATCGTCCCCGGCAACCTCGTCGTGCTGCGCATCGGCGACGGCGTGAACCCCCTGTCCAACGCCGCGCAGGCGCTGTTCCTCGACGAGTACACCACCTCCGGCACGTTCGTGCAGAGCATCGCGCTGCCGACGGCCGCGAGCGGCAGCCACCAGCCGGTGACCTGCTCGGGCACCGCGACCTCCGAAGGCAACCTGCAGCTCGCCGAGAACGGGCAGTACCTGGTGCTGGCCGGCTACTCGGCGGCGCCGGGCCTCCCCTCGATCGCGTCGACCACGAGCACCGCGACGCCGCGCGTGATCGCGCGGATCGGGCTCGACGAGGTCGTCGACACGTCGACGACGATCACGAACGCGTTCTCCGGCAACAACATCCGCAGCGCCACGTCGACCGACGGCACGCAGTTCTGGGCGGCCGGCGCCAACAGCGGCGTCAACCACGTCCTGCTCGGCGGTTCGTCCGCGGTCGCGCTCAACAGCACCACGCCGCTGAACGTCCGCACCGTGCAGATCCACGGCGGCCAGCTCTACTGCTCGAGCTCGTCGTCGGGCTTCTACTACGTGCACCCCGTGGGCACCGGCATCCCGACCACGTCGGGCCAGACGGTCGCGGTGCTGCCCGGGTTCGGCACGACCTCGGGCCCCTCGAGCTACGACTTCTTCTTCGCCGACGCCAACACGCTCTACATCGCCGACGACCGCTCTTCGGGCGGCTTGGGCGGCATCTACAAGTACGCGTTCGCGGCCGGCAGCTGGAGCCTGCAGTACCAGCTCAGCGCCGGCCCGACCACCGGCCTGCGCGGCCTGACCGGCACCGTCCAGGGCGGCACCGCGACGCTGTTCGCGACCACCACGCTGCTCTCGACGAACCACGTGCTCGCGGTGACCGACACCGGTCCGACGTCGACCTTCACGACCCTCGCCACCGCCGCGACGAACACGGTGTTCCGCGGGCTGCGGCTGATCCCCGGCTCGCCCTACGTCCGGCGCATCCCGCACGGCTGCGGCCCGATGGCGATCAGCGGCACCGGCGACGCGTCGCTGGGCAGCACGTTCACGACGACGCTGGCGAATGCGACCGGTCTGCCGTTCCTCGGCTTCGGGTTCGCGCTGGTGCCAACGCCGCTGTGCGCCTCGTGCACGATCGGCCACGAGTGGGCCGTCGCGCTGTTCGCCGCCAGCAACGCGTTCGCCGTGCCGAACAACCCCGCCTACCTCGGTGTCACGATCGGCATCCAGGGCGCCGACCTGCTCGGCACCGGAGGCTGTGCCGCGCCGCCGGTCGCGCTGACGGACACGCTCTCGATCACGCTGAACTGAGGTTCCCACCGCCGCGACGCGGCGACCCGTCCGGGGCCGATCGACCAGCGGCGCGGCGGTCCGCGCCCGCCGCGATCGCGCGCCCTACTCCTGCGTCTCGTCGACGACCGGCGCCAGCCCCGCCAGCTCGACGATCGGCGGTTCGTGGACCTCGCGCACGCCGCCGTGCACGTCGACCCAGACCTCCTCGAGGCCGACGCAGGCACCCCCGCGCCAGCGCGTGCGCACGAAGTGCGACAGCTCCTCGCCGTCGACGGCGCGGCGCACGCGCGGCACGTGCGCGGCGTTCACGAACAGGGTGCCCTCGCGGCGCACGAACCGCGTGCGCTCGCCGCCGCGCGGGTGCACGAGGCGATGGTGCATGTGACCCGCGATCACGGCGCGCACGCGCAGGCCGAAACCCTCGATGCGCTGGATCGCCAGCGCGAGGTCGCGGTCGCCCCAGTCGCCGCCGGGCTTGCCGAAGTCCTTGCCGAAGATGTCGTGGGTCTCGACGCCGAGGCCGAGCGGCCCGTTGTGCGCGAGGATCACGAGGTCGCGGTGCTGCGCGTGGCGCGCGGCGTCGACGATCGCCGCCGCCGACTGGCGCATCGTGTGGATGCCGTAGACCTCGTCGTAGACCTCGGGGCTGCGCAGGCTCTGGCCGCCCCACGAGAACGGCCGCGCGCCGATCACCGAGACGCCCGCGCGCGGCAGTTCGCGCACCGAGTAGGCCAGGTGGTCCTCGCCGAGCAGCAAAAGGCTCTCGCGCAGCCGGTCGGTGCAGGTCTTGCGGCCGAAGCTCTGCCACGCGTCGTGGTTGCCGAGCAGCACGGCCTTCGGCAAC
>VGXW01000305.1 GCA_016873195.1 Planctomycetota bacterium
CGCCGCCCTCGCGCTCCTTGCGCCGCCCGCCCTGTCCCAGGAACCCACGCCCGCAACCCGCGACCCGCAGCCCCGCGCCGTGCTCGTCACGGGCGCGAGCTCCGGGATCGGGCGCAAGACCGTCGAACTGCTCGCGCAGAAGGGCTTCTTCGTCTACGCCGGGGTCCGCAAGGACGCGGACCTGCAGGCGCTCGGCGCCATCGCGAACGTACAGGCGATCCGCCTGGACGTGACCAGCCCCGAGCAGATCGACGCCGCGGTCGCGACCATCCGCGCGGCTGGCCGCGGGCTCTTCGGCCTGATCAACAACGCGGGCGTGGCCGTGCTCGCCCCGCTGATCGAACTGCGCGAGGACGACCTGCACTTCCAGATGAACGTCAACGTCTACGGCCCCTGCCGGGTGACCAAGGCGTTCGCGCCCCTGCTGATCGAGAGCAAGGGGCGGGTCGCCACCACGGGTTCGCTCTCGGGCGTCGTGGCCTGGCCCATGGGCGGCGCCTACGTGATGAGCAAACACGCGGTCGAGGCCTTCACCGACGTGTTGGCCATGGAGCTGCGGCCGTTCGGCGTCGAGGTCAGCGTGGTCGAACCCGGCAACTACAACTCCAAGATCATGGCGAACATGCTGCAGCGCATGCGCGAGACGGGGTTCTCGACCGAGGGTTCGCGCTACCGGCGGCAGCTCGATCGGATGCTGGCGCAGCCCGCGAATGCCACGGCCGAGCCCGAGCCGGACGCGGTGGCCGAGGCGTTCCTGCGCGCGCTGACCGAAACGAAGCCCAAGCGCCGCTACCTCGTCGTGCCGAACCAGGGCGAGGCCGAGGTCGCGATCCGGTCCGCGCTCGCGCGCGTCGTGCAGCTCAACGAGGACCAGCCGTTCACCTACGACCGCGAGCAGCTGGTCAAGATGCTCGACGACGCGCTGAGCGGCGCGCCCAGGTAGGCTCGGCGACGCCGCGCAGCCGGACCTCCCGGCTCGTCCGGGATCGTCGGCGTGGTCTGCCCGTCGGGGCGCGACAGCGCCCGGGTCCTGGCCCCGCCGCTTCCGGCCGCGCGGGCCCCGGGTGCCGGAGGGCTCGCCGGTCGAGCCCCGACAGGACCCTCTCCCGCGCCGCACTGCCCGACTCGCCGGCCGGCGAGCCGTCGCCTGGCGCGGCGGATGGCCTCGGCCGGGCTTCGCCTGCCCGCCCCTGCCGGCTACCCTGGCTCCTGCAGGCCCGGACTCGCTGCCGGCCGCCGCGCTGGCCGCAGCCGGGCCGACGGCCGGTCGACTCGACCGCGAGCCTGCGATCCGCCGATCTACCCTACCCGGCACCCCTACCCGGCACCGCGGCCGGCGGCCTCCCTCACACCCGCCCCGATCCAGAGCAAGGTCCACCAGTCATGTTCGAGCAGTTCCTCAAGGAATGGTCGTCGGTCCAGGAAGGCGCGATCTTCAACCCGATCCAGATCGTGATGGTGCTGGCGCTGTCCTTCGTCCTCGCGCTGGTCATCGGCAAGGTCTACCAGGTCACCCACAAGGGGGTCTCCTACTCGCAGTCGAACGTGCAGACCTACGTGATGATGTGCGTGATCGTCGCCGTCATCATGCTGGTCATCGGGTCGAACATCGCCCGCGCCTTCTCGCTGGTCGGCGCGCTGTCGATCGTCCGCTTCCGCAACGCGGTCAAGGAGAGCCGCGACGTGGGCTTCGTGTTCTGGTCGATGGCCGTCGGCATGGCCGTCGGCACGAAGTTCTACATGATGGCCGTGTTCGCGACGGTCGTCATCGCCATGTTCGTGATGGTGATGTACTACTTCAACTTCTTCGCCCGCACGGTGCGCGAGCGCATCCTCATGGTCGAGGTGGCGGAGGGCGTCGATCAGGAAGCGGTGCTCGGCGAGTTGTTCCGCCGGACCTTCCAGGAGCACTTCCTGATCAGCATGGAGACCCTGCCGGAGGCCGGCTCGCTGCAGCTCGTCTACAGCGTCACGCTGCCGGGCAAGTTCGAGAGCGGCCCGTTCCTGCAGAAGGTCCGCGAACTCACCGGCCAGCGCAAGGTCAGCCTGATCGAGGGGCATCAGCAGATGGACCTCTGAGATGCTGCGCATCCTCGCCCGCTTCTGGCGCATCCCGCTGCGCTACGCGATCCTGGTCGCGCTGCCGCTGCAGATGCTCGTGGTCTGGGCGGCCCTGCGGGGCTACGACGCCTACGCGAGGCTGCGCGACTACGAGAGCGGCTTCTTCAGCGCGGCGCCGCCGCCGTTCCACGTCGAGCAGTGGCGCTACTTCGCGCGCGACCAGTACCGCAAGGACCTTTGCGCGCTGCTGGCGCCGGCGATGCCGGCCGACGACGGTCTCGAGACCTTCTCGCTGTCGGTCACGCACGACAGCCTCGCCTCGCTGAATGCGGACCTCCCGAAGAGCGGGTCGGCCGCCGACCACCCCGCGTTGCTCGAAGCCGGCGACGACAAGATGCTCGTCATGGCCCGCTACATGGGGGAGAACCACTGGCACTGGCTGTTCCCGCAGAAGTCCTGGCGCATCAAGACGAAGGCCGGCAACCCGTTCCGGGACCGGCGCGCCTTCAACCTGAGGAACGCGCCCTCGCGGCTCGTGATCGACGAGACCCTGATCACGCGGCTGTCGCGCGAGATCGGCGTGCTGTCGCCCGAGGTCGAGCCGGTGAAGTTCCTGCTGAACGGCACCTACGGCGGGCTCTATCTGCGCTGGGACCTCGCGGACGAGACGCTGGTGCGCCGCGCTGGCCGCATGCCCGGCAGCATCTACCAGGGCGAGTCCGGCCCGCCCGACGCCGAGGGGGTCAGCTCGCTGTTCCGCAGCGCCAGGTACTGGCAGAAGGCCGCTTCGCGCAACGCGGAGCAGGCGGCGAACCAGGCCGACATCGCGGCGTTCATCGCGGCGATCGACGGCGATCCCGTCGAGTTCCGCGCCTTCGTCGACCGGCACTTCGACATGCGCGCGTTCGCCGGCTACATCGCGATCGATCGCCTGTTCGGCGGGCGCCACCACGACTACAACCGCAACCACAGGATCTACTTCGACCCCTACAAGGGCCGGTTCGAGCCGATCCAGTGGAACTTCGGAGACTGGCACCACGCCTACACGCAGCGCAGCTTCGACGCGACCGAGCAGCCGCTCTCGACGGCGCTGAAGCGGCACCCCGACGTCGAACTGCTGCTGCAGCAGCGGCTCTTCGAGCTCACCAGGCTGCTCCCGCCGGCGGAGCTGGAACGGCGGCTCGACGAACTCGTGGCGGCGATCGCGCCGGCACTGCTGGCCGACGTCCAGCGGGACGCCTGCAACTGGACGGCGATGGACGAGCTCGAGCTGCACGCGGTGCCGTCCGTGCACGTCGGCCAGGAGGAGTTCCTGACGGAGCTGCAGAACCGCAAGGCCGGCTTCCGGCAGTTGCACGCCGGCGCGAGCCGCGACCTCGAGAACAGCCGTTGCGACTACGTCTTCACGGCCGGTCCGGTCGGCCAGCTCGACCTCGCGTCGATCGGCCACGTCGCGCAGGACTGGTCGGGATTGTCGGTGCGGGGGCAGGGCGACTTCGCCCTGTTCCAGGACACGAACCTCGACGGACGGCTCGACGACCAGGACCGCATGGTGGCGCAGGCCCGCCTCGCCGGGGAGCCGGTCCGCATCGGGCTCCGCGAGCGGCTGTATCCCGGGCTGCGCAAGGTGCCGACCGTGAACGACCGCGTGCTGCTCCACGGCCGGTTCGACCTCGCGCCGACGCCGCTGCACTACCGCTACTTCCTGCGCTGCGACGGTCGCGTCGACGAGGTCGCGGGCTTCGAGCTGAAGAACGCCGTGACCGGTTCGCCGGTGACCGCGCGCGCGGTCGCCAGCCTGCCGCCGTCCGTGGAGCCCTGGTCGGTCCACCCGTGGCGGATCCCGCCGCGGCCGCCGGTGGCGACGGTCACGTTCGGCCCGGGCGTCGTGGAGATCCTCGAGACGCGGCGGTTCGAGCGCGAGATCGAGGTGCGCTTCGCGCCGGGGACCACGGTCAGGCTCGGGCCCGGCGTGAGCCTGCTGTGCTTCGGCAAGCTCGTCGCGGCCGGCACCGCGGCGGCGCCGATCGCCTTCGAGCCGCTCGAGCCCGGCAAACCGTGGGGGGCCCTGGTGCTGCACGGGCAGGGCACCGCCGGCAGCCGGCTGAGCCACTGCAGCTGGCGCGACGGCTCGATCGCCCAGCACGACCTGATGACCCGGACCGGCATGGTCAGCATCATCGACTCGCACGACATCGTGCTCGAGCACTCGCACGTCGGCGCCAACCACGTGGGCGACGACGGCATGCACTGGGGCTACGTGACGGACGGCGAGATCCGCGACTGCCGGTTCGAGGGCGCCAGGATGGACGCGCTGGACCTGGACATCTGCGAGCGGGTCAGGATCCTGCGCTGCGAGTTCGCCCACAGCGGCAACGACGGCGCAGACCTGATGGTCTCGAAGGTCGAGATCGCCGATTGCCGGTTCACGAGGAACGGCGACAAGGGCGTCTCGGTCGGCGAGGGCAGCCGGCTGCGGCTCGCGCGTTCGCGGTTCTCCGGCTGCGTCACCGGCATCGAGATCAAGGACTCCAGCGTCGCGGTGGTCGACGCGACGTCCTCGATCGACGGCTGCCAGACCGGGATCAACCTCTACCGCAAGAACCTCGGCTACAGCCACGGCGGCACGCTGCAGGCCGAGAGCCTCGACATCACGAACAGCGTGAAGGCCGCGGTGAGCCACGATCCGCTGTCGACCGTGCCGGCCAACCTGCAGCAACTGCTCGGCAGGGGAGGCAACCCGTGAGGCCGCGGCTGCCCTCGCCCGGGTTCTGCTACGTCGTGCTCACGGCGGCGGCGTTCCCGTGGTTCTTCGACTACCTCGACCGGCCGATGTTCTTCGAGCACCCCTGGGAGAGCCGGCCGCGCGACGTCGGCGAGGCGCGCTACCTGCTCGGGCTCGGGCAGGACAGCGCCGATCCGCGGCGGATCGGCTGGCTGCGGCGCGCCCACGAACTGGCCCTGCGGCGGTCGGAGTTCGAGCTCGCCGAGGCGGCGCGGGCAGCGCTCGCCGCGGCCGGGGTCGCGGGCGAGGCCCTCGGCGTGCGCGAACTCTCGCCCGGCGTCGCCTGGGCGCTGGGCCTCGACGCCGAGGGCTGGACGACGGGAACGCAGCTGGCCACCTTCGTGCTGCACAACCCGACGGCCGAGCCGCGGCGCGCCATCCTGCACTTCAGCACGGGGGGCAGCGAGGACGCCCGCTGCGTGACGGCGGATCGCACGGAGTGGTTCAAGCTCACGGGCGACGGCGCCAAGAAGCTCGGGACGGTCCGGGCGCCGACCGTGTCGCCGGGGGCGCGGGTCGCGATCAGCGTGGGCGCGGGCGCCGCGTTCGCGAGCGGCGAGAAGCAGCTCGGCCTCAGGTTCGAACGCATCGAGTTGGTCCCGTGATCAAGCGCTTCAATCGCTACGAGTTCAAGTACTCGATCCCGGCGATGGGTCTGTCCCGCCTGCTGCCCGACCTCATGCGCTTCCTGAAGGAGGATCCCCACGCCGAGGCGAAGGGATGCTACCGCGTCGCGAGCCTCTACTTCGACACGCCCGACCTCGACTGCTACCGGAACAAGATCGACGGCCTGCTGTTCC
>VGXW01000306.1 GCA_016873195.1 Planctomycetota bacterium
CCCAGCGCCTCGCGCTCCCCGATCCAGCCCGCATCCGCGAACAGCACCGTGCCCAATCGCAGCGTCGCCAACTCGACCCCACTGTCCCAGCGGTCCTCGAGGTTCACGCGCAGCCGCGCTGCGCCGGCGAACAGCCGCGCGCGGTAGCCGCGCAGGCCGTTGTCCTCGCCGAGCGTCAGTTCCGCCGGCAGGTCCTGCTGCTCCTCGACCGCGTCCCACGTGGCGCTGGCGCCGAGCGTGTTGCGTTCGCTCGTCATGGCGAACAGCCACGCCCCCGCGTTGCCCTGCCAGCCGACCGCTTCGCCGCCGTCCCAGCGCGCACCGCCGCGCGCGCACAGATGCACGAACACGTTCGTGAACGGCTCCACCGCCCAACTCGCCTGCGCCGCGACCTCGGGCTGCAGCGCCGCACCGGCACCGTCCTCGTCGCGCCAGCGCGCGCCGACCGTGGCGCCGAAGGACAGACCGAGCGTCAGGTCCTGCACGTAGTCGATCGTGTCGATCCCCGCGACCTTCCGGTAGCCGTCGACCAGCGCCCAGTCGCCGCGCACCCCCGCGAACAGGCTCCGCGTGTCGCCGGGCACGCGGATCTGCGGTCCGAGCGGCCCGGTGGCGGGCTCGTAGTCGTGCTGCTCGGCTGCGAACACGAAGCCGAGGAAGCGCCGCCGGTCGGCCGGCCCCGCCGCCCACGTCACGTCGCCGGACAGGCCCGCGCTGCGGTCGGGCACCTGCGCCAGCGACTCGCCGCCGCGGTGGTAGTCGACCTCGCCCTGTTCGTGGCGCAGCGCACCGCCGTAGCCGAGCGGGTCGGCCAGGTGGGGGAACGGCCGCCGCAGGTCGAGGCCGAAACCGTCGCCGTCGTCGGTGCGGCTCGCGCGCACGGTGCCATTGTGCCACGAGTCGAGCACGTGCAGGTCCGTGTAGGCGATGCTGCCGCGGAACTCGCCTTCGGAGTTCTCGGTGAACGAGAGCCCGAGCCGGTCGCCGAGGCCGAACAGGTTGCTGTCGCCGACCGACGCGCGCAGGCCGGTGACGCCGCCGACGTGGGAGGCCGTGGCGCCGACGAACAGGGTCAGTCGATCGCGCGTGACGATCTCGAGGTCGACCTCGCCGGCCGTGCCCACCGGCACGAGCCGCACCGACACCTCGGCGAACAGGCCGAGCGCGCGCAGGTTGCGTTCGAGTTCCGCGGCCTGCTCGGCGGTGACGAGTTCGCCGGGCTGCAGCCAGACCTCGCGCCGCACCGTGTCCTGCCGCGTCTGCCAGTGCACGGCGTTCACGAGCCGCGCGAGGCCGCGCCGCGCCGCCGTCGGCTCGTCGAACACGTCCCCGGTCACGACCACGATCTCGCGCAACCGCCCGCGCGCGGGTTCACCCTGCTGCGCGGCCAGGAACGGCGCGAACACGGCCAGCGGCAGCAGCGGCGGCAGCGGGAACGGAAGGCGCATCGGGATCGGTGCAGCGCGCGGGCAGCCCCGGCAAGATGCACGTTCCACGATGACATCGCCAGCCGAGATCTTCGTCAGCACGGACGTCGAAGCCGACGGGCCGATCCCGGGACCGCACTCGATGCTGAGCTTCGGCTCGGTCGCCTACCACCCCGACAAGACGATCGCCGGCGAGTTCACGGTCAATCTCGCGCCGCTGCCGGGCGCCGCGCCGCACCCGCGCACGATGGCGTGGTGGGCTGGGTTCCCCGAGGCGTTGGCGAAGGCGCGCGAGAATCCGGAGGATCCGGCCAGCGCGATGCCGCGCTACGTGCGCTGGCTGCGCGGACTGCCTGGCCGGCCCGTGTTCGTCGGCCAGCCGGCGGGCTACGACTTCCTGTGGGTCTACTGGTATCTGCTGAGGTTCGCGGGCGTGTCGCCGTTCGGCCATTCGGCGGTCGACGCGAAGACCTACGCGATGGCGCTGCTCAAGCGGCCCTACCACGATTGTGCGAAGAGCCGGCTGCCGCGCGAGTGGCGCGATCCGCTGCCGCACACGCACGTGGCGCTGGACGACGCGCGCGAACAGGGCGCGATGTTCTGCAACATGCTGCGGGCGAACGGAGCCGTGACGTGAGAGCGGGGATGGCGATCGACGGGATGCGCTGGGTGCTGGGCGCGCTGGTGTTCGCGGCGGCTGCGCACGGGCAGGACGCGACGGTGTACCTGCGCTGCGGCGACGCGGCCGTGCGCCTCGTCGGTCCGGACGTGCGGGAACTGCGTGGGCCTTTGGCTGCGGCCGCGGCGATCGGCCCCGGCGACTACCGCGTGCACTTCGCGCCCGATGCGCTCGGCAAACCCGAGTCGCTGCACTTCGCCGTGCCGGACGGCGCGGTCGTCACCATCGCGACGGAACCAGCGGGCGCAGTGGTCGGCCGTCCGCTGCCGGTCGACGAGGACGTGCACGACTACCGGATCAGCGCGCGCGTGGCCGCGGGCAGCGCTTCGGCCTGTGGGCTCGTCGCGCGCCGCATCGACGACCGGCAGCTCTACCGCTTCGTCTGGGACCGCGCCGGCGCCGAACTGCGGCTCGAACGCCAGCTCGGTGGCCCGCCGCTCGTGCTCGCGCGGCGCCCCGTTGCGCCGGCCGACGTGGCGGGTCACGACCTCGCGCTGCAGGTCGAGGGCTTCTCCGTGCGGGCCTTCTGCGACCACGCGCTGGTGCTGCACGAGTTCGACGGCGCGCTGCCGCACGGCGGTGCGGGCACGTGGCAGGAGGGTGGCGACGCGTCCTGGAGCGACATTCTGTGGACGGCGCCGGCCCGGCCGCGCGCGAGCTGCGCGCTCGTGGCGAGCGGTGGGGCGACAGCGGCGGAGTTCGTCGCGGCGACGGGGTTGGCGGCGGGCTACCTCTATGCGGTGCAATGGAGCCTCGATCGACCGGGCCCGCTCGTGCCGGCGACCGAGGCAGGGGCCGAGCCGTGGCTCCTGCTGCGGCCGGCGGCGCCGATCGTGATCGGCGGCGACTGGCGCGCGGCGTTCGCGGTGCGCGGCGTTGGCGAGGTTGGGCGCGACGGCACGCTGCGCGCGGAGCTGCACTGGCCCGACGTGGTCGCGCTGCGGCGGCAGGCGGTGCTGGTCGGCGCGGTGCTCGCGTCGCCGAGCGGCGAGAACGTGGTCGGGCAGACGCCGCGCGCGGCGCTGTGGTTGTGAGCCCCAGGCCCCGGTTACCTCGCGACCCCGCAGCGACTACAGTGACCGCCCCTCCGCGCAACCGCGCCCCTCCGCGCCGCATGTCCCCACTCGCTGCCGTCGCCGCCGCGCTCTGCACCGCCCTCCTGCCTGCCCACGGCGGCCAGTACCGCGGCCCCGGCACCCCCGTTCCCCCCGGCTCCCCGCTGCCGGTCGGCATGCCGCGCCCACCCGTCACCGGCGGCCCCGGTCGCCCCGCGGCCGGCGTTCCCCCCGGCACGCCCAGCCCGCTCACCGGCAGCGGCGTCCCGATCGCGATCGACGAGGTGAACTGGGAAACCTGGTGGGAGCACCACAAGGACCCGTTCCTGCAGCAGCGCCGGGCCGCCACGGCGCCGGTCACCGGCTCGGACGACTTCTACCTCGGACCGCGCCGGGCCGAGAACCGCCTGGACGTGCTCGCGCCGACCGAGACCGACCTCGTCGGCCGCATCGTGCCCGTGCTCGCGCGCCTGCTCGCGGCCGAACGCAACCCCGACGTTGCCACCGCGTGCCTCGTCGCGCTCGGCAAGATCGGCCGCGACGCGCCGGGCCTCGACCTCGAACAGCTGCTCGCCGCGCAGATCGCGCGCGACGACCAGGAAGTGCGCGAAACCGCCGTGCTGGCGCTCGGCATCGCGGGCCGGCCCGCGGCGCTGGCGCCGCTGCTCGCGTTGCTGCGCGACGACGCCGCGGGGCGCAGACTCGTCGCGCGCACCGAGGTCGGCGGCCGCACGCGCGCGTTCGCCGCCTACGCGCTCGGCCTGCTCGGCGCACGCAGCGGCGAGCTCGCGACGAGGCAGCAGGTGCACGACGCGCTGTGGCCGCTGCTGCAGGACCGGCACCTGCGCGACCGCGACCTGCGCGTCGCCGCGATCTCCGCGCTCGGCATCCTGTGCGGCGGTCCCCAGGGCGAACGGACCGCGGGCAAGCGCCTCGTCTGGCAGACCGTCGAGGAACTGCTCGGCTTCCTCGCGCTCGACCTCGGCGCCGGCGACGAACTCGTGCAGGCGCACGCGCCGATCGCGATCGCGCGGCTGCTCGGCCGCGGCACGAGCGATCTGCACCAGAAGTGCAAGGCGCGCTTCACGGCGCTGCTGGCGGACAGGGATCGGCGCGGCCACTGGATCACGCAATCGGCGGCGATCGCGCTCGGCGGGCTCGCCGTGCCGGCGGAGGCGCACGCGGAAGACGGGGCCGTGGCCGCGGCGCTGCAGCAGCACTGGGAACGCGGCCGCGACCGGCTCGCGCGCTACTTCGGGGCGATCGCGCTGGGGCGCATCGGCGGCGCCGCGAACCGCGACTGGCTGCTGCGGACCTACGCGGGGTGCCACAAGTCCACCGAACGGCCGTGGGTCGGGCTCGCGCTCGGCCTGGGCGCGGCGGGGGCCGGCCGGGACGGCGCGGGCAAGGCCGATGCCGTGGTCGCGGATCTGCTGCTCGCCGATCTGAAGGACAGCCCGAGCCAGGACGTGCAGGGCGCGCTCGCCGTGGCGCTCGGGCTCACGGGGCACCAGGCCGCGGTGCCGGCGGTGCTGCGGCTGCTCGGCCAGAACGAGGGCAACGAACGGCTCGCCGGCCACCTGTGCAGCGCGCTCGGCCTGCTCGGCGACCGCGCGGCGGCGCCAGCGCTGCTGGCCGTGCTCGAGCGTTCGGCGCGGCGGCCGTTCCTGCTGCTGCAGGCGGCACAGGCGCTCGGCCGGCTCGGCGACGTCGAGGCCGCGCAGCGGCTCGTCGGCGGGATGCAGGAGGCCGAGAGCACCGCGGTGCTCGCCGCGCTCGCGGTCGCGATCGGCCAGATCGGCGACCGGCGGTCGATCGAGCCGCTGGTCGTGATGGCGGGCGACGCGGAGCTCACCAAGATCGCGCGCAGCTTCGTCGCGGCGGCGCTCGGCGGCGTCGGCGACAAGGATCCGCTGCGCTGGAACCTGCCGTTCCTGCGCGACGGCAACCATGCGGCGGCGGTCGACACGCTGACCAACGGCAGCACGGGCGTGCTCGACATCCTGTGACGCTGCGGAAGCGCCGCGTCGGCGATCACACCAGCGTGCGCAGCAACTGCAGCGCCGGCGCCACGCGGATGCCCTCGGGCGAGACGTGGTCGCGCGTGCCCTGCAGCGACACCTGCCAGGCCGATGCCGCGGGGAACTTCGCGTGCAGGTAGCGCAGGCTCTTGTCGAGGGCATCGTCGGCGAGCTTGCACTCGACCAGCAGCACCGGCCGGCGCCCGTCGACGACGACGAAGTCGACCTCGCGGCCGTCGGCGTCGCGGAAGTAGCGCAGTTCGTGGTCGCGGCCCTCGACGTCCTGTTGCCAGTGGACCCACTTCAGCAGGTGGCTTGCGACCAGGTTCTCGAACCGCGCCGCCGGCGAAGCGACCAGCGACCAGTCCCAGTGGTAGTGCTTCCGGGCCTTCTTCACGGCGCGGATCCGCGGCGTGCCGAAGGGGGCCAGGCGGAAGATCGAGTAGAGACGCTTGAGCACGC
>VGXW01000307.1 GCA_016873195.1 Planctomycetota bacterium
CCGAGGTGGTCCAACGACTCGCGGAACGAGAACGGGTGGACCACCACCTCCCACGCGCGGCCGCGCATCGACGTCGCGATCTCGCGCGACAGCAAGGCCGCCGACGAGCCGCTCAGGAAGACCTCGACCTGTTCCTCGTCGAGCAGGCGCCGCACGAAACGCTCCCAGCCGGGCACGACCTGGATCTCGTCGAGGCACCACGTGACCGTCTGCTGCCGCCGCAGCGCCGGATGCCGGCGGTAGAGCGCCTCCACGAGCACGGCGAGATCGAGCGCGCGCACGCCCTCGAGCTGCTCGTCCTCGAAGTTCACGAAGGGCAGCTGTTCCCTCGCCGTGCCCGACGCCGCGCGATCGCGCCGCAGCTGGTGCAGGAACTTGGTCTTTCCCGCGCGGCGCATGCCGATCACCGCCGTGGCCTTCTGCGGCAGCGTGTGCGGGCCGCGGATGGAGCGGCGGGTTCCCGCCGGAATCGGCTGCGCCAGCGAGTCCGGCAGCTTCTCCTCGAGCCGCGCCGCGATACGCGCCTGCCGCGTCTCAGCCATGCCGGCCAACATCGCCTTCCCCGAAGGAGAAATCTGCGAAGATTTCTCCTTCTACGAAGGAGAAACGAGGCAGGGCGACCCGAGCAGCTGCCGAGAGCCGACTTCCATCGCTGCCCATCCCGCCGGGAACCTCACCGCCGCCCGAACCGCGCCCGCCCCGGCTCGTGCACCGCCACCCCCACCACGTCGCGCCGGTTCGCCGCGAGGTGCTGCAGGATCGGCCAGCAGTCCGCCGGATCCGCGCCGGCCTTCGCCGCCAGCTCCCGCACCCCCACCGGCTCGCTCCCGAGCGCCGCGTGCAGCTTCTTCTGCAGCTCGAGCACCTTCGCCGCCGCCTTCTTGCCCGCCTCGACGCCCGGCTGGTGGAACGCGTTGACGTCGACGAGTTCCGCGTAGATCGCCACCGTGCGCTCGAACAGGGCGATCAGCGCCCCGAGCACGCGCTCGTCGAGCCGGTCCACGCACAGGGTCGCCGACGCGCGCCCCTTCTCCGCCAGAGCCGCGCGCGTGCCCTGCCAGAAGCCGTCCAGGAAGTCGCCCGCCGTGACGCCGGGCTCCACCTCCACCACCTCGCCGGTGCGGTCCTGCAGCACGCGCACGAACAGCGCGAAGAAGTCGTGCCGGCCCTCGCGCAGCTGCTGCACGTAGGCGTGCTGGTCCGTCGAACCCTTGTTGCCGTAGACCGTGAGCCCCTGCTGCACCGTGCGGCCCTGCCGGTCCTTCTCCTTGCCCAGCGACTCCATCACGAGCTGCTGCAGGTAGCGCGACAAGAGCAGCAGACGGTCCTTGTAGGGCAGCACCACCATCGCGCGTTCGCCGCGGCCCTTGCCCTGCACGAACCAGAACGCGGCGAGCATCGCCGCCGGGTTCTCCGCGACCACCGGCCGCCGCGTCGCATCGTCCATCGCCGCCGCGCCCGCGAGCAGCGCGCGCACGTCGATGCCGAGCAAGGCACCCGGCAGGAGCCCGACCGCCGACGTGACCGACGTGCGGCCGCCGACCCAGTCCCACATCGGGAACGTCGCCACCCAGCCTTCCTGCAACGCGCGCCGGTGCAGCGCCGAGCCCTCGGTCGTCACCGCCACCGCGCGCGCCGCGAACGACAGCCCCTGCAAAGCGCAGGCGCGTTCGACCTCGACCATGCCGTTCTTCGTCTCCGGCGTCGTGCCCGACTTGCTGGTCACGACGACCAGCGTGTCCTGCAGGCTGCCCAGCCGCTGCAGTTCGCGCTCGATGCCCTCGGGATCCGTGTTGTCGAGCACCGCGAGCCGCATCGGCGAGTCGGGCGACTGGAACACGTCGCCGAGCAGCATCGGCCCGAGTGCCGAGCCGCCGATGCCGCACAGCAGCACCTTCGTGAACGCGCCGCCCTCGGGCGGCACGAGCCGGCCGTGGTGCACCGAGGCCGCGAACGACTCGACCGCCGCGAGCGTGCGCACGATCGCGTCCTCGAGGTCGGACCGCGGCGCGAGCCCCGGCGCGCGCAGCCAGAAGTGCCCCACCATGCGCTATTCGTCGGCGTTGGCGATCGCGCCGCGTTCGAGGGCCTGCATCGCCGCAAGCGCGCGGGCCAGCGGCACCGCGAGCGTCGCGAGGTCCGCGTCGGCGAGACCACCGTGACCGAGGTCGAGTTCGACGAACGGATCGTCGAGCACCGAGCGGCGGGCCTGGTAGCGGGCAAGACGATCCGAGGGCGCAGCGTCGGTCATGGTGGGCACCAGCGCGCGCGATGGTAGTCTCGCGCCATGGAACGCTCCACGGCGATCCTCGGGGCACTCGGCGCCTACCTCGTCGCCCTGCTCGCGCTCGGCTTCGTCGCACGGCGGCATCTGCGGGACGCCGCGGGCTTCTACCTCGGCGGCAAGACGCTCGGCCCGTGGGTCGCGGCACTGGCCGCGAACGCGAGTTCGTCCTCGGCGTGGAGCCTGGTCGGCACCAGCGGTTTTGCCTACCAACACGGGCTGGGCGCCCTGTGGCTGCTGCCCGGCTGCGTCGGCGGTTTCCTGCTGAACTGGCTCGTCGTGGCACCGCGCCTGCGTTCTGCGACCGGCGGCGCGGTGACCTTGACCGAGTTCCTCGCCGGGCCCGCGGACCGACCCGGCCGGCGCGCCGTCGTCCTGTTCGCGTCGCTGCTGACGCTCGGTTCGCTGCTCGTCTACGTCTCCGCCCAGGTGCAGGCCGCCGGCAGCGCCTTCACGCACGCGTTCGCGACCCAGGCGACGCTCGGCGTGCTGCTCGGTGCCTTGGTCACCGTCGCCTACACCTTGCTCGGCGGCTACCTCGCCGCGAGCCTGACCGACACCGTGCAGGGCCTGCTGATGGTCCTGGTCGCCGTCGCCGTGCCGATCGCCGCGGTCGTGCACTTCGGTGGCTTCGGCGGCTTCGCGGACGCCGTCGCCGCGGTCGAGGTCGAGGTCGCGGGCTACACGAGCCCGGTCGGCACGCGCACGGGCCTCGTCGCCGCGGGCTTCGCCCTGTCCTTGTGCGGCATCGGGCTCGGGTATCCGGGCCAACCGCACGCGGTCAACAAGTTCATGGGCATGGCGCCGGGCGCGTCGATGGCCACCGCGCGCACGGTCGGCATCGGCTGGGCCGTGCTGCTCTACTCCGGCATGATCGTCACCGGCCTCGCCGTGCGCGCCGCGTGGCCGCTGCCCGCGGGTGCGCACGAGGACGCGCTCTACGAAGCGAGCCGCCGGCTGTTCCCGCCGCTCGTCGACGGCCTCGTGCTCGCGTCGGTGCTCGCCGCGATCATGTCGACGGTCGACAGCCAGCTGCTGGTCTGCGCGAGCTGCGTCACGCACGACCTCCGGCTCGGGCACGGCGCGGGTGCGGGCATGCTGCGCAACGCGCGCGCCGTGGTGCTCGCGATCGGTGCCGGCGCGACGGTCGCTGCGCTGCTCGTGCCGGAGAACGTGTTCGACAACGTGCTGTTCGCGTGGGCCGCGCTCGGCTCGGCGTTCGGGCCGCTGCTGCTCGTGCGGCTGCTCTGCGGCCCGGTCCTGCCGCGCTGGGCGCTCGCCTCGATGGTCGTGGGCGGCGGTGGCGCGATCGCCGCGTTCTACCTGCCGCCCGTGTTCAGCAGGGGTTTCGCCGACCGCGTGCTCTCGTGGTTCGTCGCGTTCGCCATCGCGTGGTTCGGTGCGCGCGCGAGCCGGGCCCGGCCGGTTCAGGGCCTCGGCACCGCCAGTCGATAGCCGCCGGGCTCCGCGCTACCGTTCCGCGGCGCGCTCCGCCGCGACCCCACGCATGCGTTCCAGCTACCTCGTCTTCGGCCAGCCCCTGATCGAACCGCCCGAGATCGACGAGGTCGTCGCCAGCATGAAGAGCAGCTGGCTCGGCACCGGCCCGAAGGTCGCCGAGTTCGAGAAGCGCATCGCCGCCTACAAGGGCGTGCCCCACGCGCTGGCGCTGAACTCCTGCACCGCGGGTCTGCACCTCGCCTGCGTCGTGCTCGGGCTGCAGCCGGGCGACGAGGTGATCACGACGCCGATGACGTTCTGCGCGTCGGTCAACGCGATCGTGCACGCCGGCGCCACACCGGTGCTCGCCGACGTCGACCCGGCGACGATGAACCTCGACCCCGAGCAGGTGCGGCGCAAGATCACGAAGCGCACCAAGGCCCTGCTGCCCGTGCACTTCGCCGGCCGGCCGTGCGACATGGATCCGCTGATGGCGATCGCGAAGGAGCACCGGCTCGTGGTCATCGAGGACTGCGCACACGCGATCGAGACCGAATACCGCGGCCAGAAGGCGGGCACGATCGGCGACCTCGGCGTGTTGTCGTTCTACTCGACGAAGAACATCGTCACGGGCGAAGGCGGCATGGTGCTCACGAGGAGCCCGGAGCTCGCGCGGCGCATCAAGGTGATGGGCCTGCACGGCATGTCCGCCGACGCGTGGAAGCGCTTCTCCGACGACGGCTACAAGCACTACGACGTCGAGGAGATCGGCTTCAAGTACAACATGATGGACCTGCAGGCGGCGATCGGCCTGCACCAGATCACGCGCGTCGAACCGTGGTGGCAGCGGCGCTGGCAGATCTGGCAGCGCTACATGAGTGAACTCGCCGACGTGCCGATCGGCTTGCCGGCGGGCTGGCCCGCGCACGAACGCCACGCGCTGCACCTGTTCGTGCTGCAGGTCGACCAGGCGCGCTGCGGGCTCTCGCGCGACGAACTGCTGATGGCGCTGCACCGGTTGAACATCGGCACCGGCGTGCACTACCGGTCGATCCCGAGCCTGTCGGTCTACCAGCGGCGCTTCGGGTGGCAGCGCGAGGACACGCCCGTCGCGACCACGATCGGCGACCGCGCGCTGTCGCTGCCGCTGTCGCCGAAGCTCGGCGACGGCGACGTCGGGGACGTGATCGCGGCGGTGCGGGCGGCGCTGCGGCGCTGACGGCACGGCGCCCCTGCGCTGCCCGGCGACGTTCCGGCCGGAATTCCCCGTGCGCCCCGAGGCAACCGGATCTTCCAGGACGTCCATTCCCCGAGTTCCCAGGAGTTACCCATGCGCACCACCTTGATCGCCCTCAGCGCTGCCCTGGCCCTGCCTGCCGCGGCAACCGCGCAGCGTCTCGCCGCCTACGACCCGTTCGTGGCGATGTTCACCGAACTGCAGCCGCCCACCGCGCTGCTGCCCGCTCCCGTCGGCCCCGTGGCCGGCTACCCGTCGGTTCCGGCACTGCCGCCCCTCGGCTCGGGCACCATCGCGATGCCCGGCGACAGCACGTGGAACGGCCGGATCGGCTACCACTGGTTCACCAACGGCGCGGTCCTCGCCGCGATGGCGACGCCGACGTTCCCGCCGCTCGGCCCGCTGCCCGTGCCACCGGTCTTCCCGATCACCCCCGCTGTGCTCGCCATGCTCGGCAACATGCCCGTCACCGGCATCGCCCTGAACACCGCAGCGAACGTGATGTTCCTCTGCAACGCCGCGGGCGTCACGGTCGGCGTCACGCCGACCCCCGCCATGCCGGTAGTCGTGCCACCGTTCGCGCCGCTCTTCCCGGTCCCGACCGGTCCGATCACGGGCCTCGAGTACGATCGGGCGACGAACTCGCTCTACTACGTCGACGTGCCCGGCGTCG
>VGXW01000308.1 GCA_016873195.1 Planctomycetota bacterium
ATCTGCTCGGGGCTGGTCACGTCCAGGCGGATCGCCTGCACGTTCGCGATGGCGCCGAGCGCCTGCAGGTCCGCGTCCTTGCGCGCACCGGCGTAGACGAAGAAGCCCTTCTGCGCGAGCAGTTCGACGGTCTTGCGCCCGATCCCGGAACTCGCGCCCGTGACGAGCACGGCGCGCGGCTGCGGGTCGCGGGTTGCGGGCGTGGGCTCCTGGGACGGGGCGGGCGGCGCAAGGAGCGCGAGGGCGGCGAGGACGGTGAGGGAACGCAGCATGGCGGGAGCCTGGTTCTCGGGTTGCTGATCGGGAGCCCGGCATACGCGCCCCGTCGCTGCGCGGAGAGTCCGTCGGGAGTTCTCGTGCGGTCCGCGCAGCCGTGCGCGAATCGCCGTGGGCAGCCCCCCCGCGCCGGTATCATGCGCGCCGTTCCTGCCGCCCCCGGTGAACCCATGATGCGCACTTTCCTGCCGCTGCTCGTCCCGTTCCTGGCCGCCGCCCCGGCGCTCGCCGCACCGCAGAGTCCCGCCGCCGAGGCGGGTTCGTGGAGCAACTTCCGTGGTCCCGAGGGCAACGGCATCTCGCGCACGGCCAAACCTCCGATCGAGTGGAGCGAGGACAAGAACGTCCGCTGGAAGGTCGCCTTGCCCGGCCTCGGCTGCTCGTCGCCGATCGTCCGGGGCAACCGCGTCTACGTCACTACGGCGATCGCGACCGACCGCGATGGCCAGGCCGAACCGGCCGAGGCGCCGGCCGGCGGGCGCGAAGGGCGGCGCGGCCGCGGCAATCCGCCGAGCAAGGTGCACGAGTTCGTCGTCTTCGCCTTCGACAGGAAGGACGGCAGCACCGTCTGGCAGACGAAGCTCGCCGAGGCGGTGCCGCACGAGGGCCACCACGGCACCGCGTCGTTCGCCTCGAGTTCGCCGGTGACCGACGGCGAGCGGCTCTGGGTCTCCTTCGGCTCGCGCGGGCTCTACTGCCTCGACCTCCAAGGCAAGGTCCTCTGGCAGCAGGACCTGGGCCGCATGCGCATGCGCAACGCGTTCGGCGAGGGCTCCTCGCCGGCACTGCACGACAACCTGCTCGTCGTCAACTGCGACCAAGAGGGCAAGTCGTTCCTCGCCGCGTTCGACGCGAAGTCGGGCAAGGAGCGCTGGCGCACCGAGCGCGACGAGCGCTCGAGCTGGTCGACGCCCGCCGTCGTCGAGGTCGGCGGCAAGCCGCAGATCGTCGTCGCCGCGACCAAGGCCTCGCGCGGCTACGACCTGAAGACCGGCAAGCTGATCTGGCAACTGGCGGGCATGACCGACTACTGCGTGCCGACGCCGCCGTCGGCCGACGGCCTCGTCTACCTGATGAGCGGCTACAGCGGCGCGGCGCTGCAGGCGGTGCGGCTGCAGGGCGCCACGGGCGACCTCGCCGGCAGCAAGCACGTGGTCTGGGAACACAAGAAGAGCACGGGCTACACGCCGTCGGCGCTGCTCTACGACGGGCTGCTCTACTTCTGTCGCGTCAACTCCGCCGTGTTGTCGTGCCTCGATGCCAAGACCGGCGCGCCCTGCTTCGAGGACGTGCGCCTGCAGGGCCTGCGCGAGGTCTACGCTTCGCCGGTCGGCGCCGACGGCCGCGTCTACATCACGTCGCGCGAGGGCGTGACCCGCGTCATCGCGCACGGCCGCGAATACAAGGAACTCGCGACGAACACGCTCGACGACCGCGTCGACGCCACGCTCGCGCTGGTCGACGACGAGATCTTCCTGCGCGGCAGCAAGACGCTCTACTGCATCGGCGAGCCGAAGAAGTGACGCGGGGGTGAGGCGGCGGGGTGAGCGCGGGAAGTCCGGGCTGCGGTACCGGACCGCCCGCCGCCGTCCCCGCCACGATCCCCTTGCCGCCCGCGGCATCACCGTCCCCGCCAACCGCCCCGCGCGCACCGCCACGCGTCACTTCGCCGCGATCTCGCCGGAGAAGATCAGGGTTCCGTCCCAGGCCGCGGATTCCCGGTGGAGGCCGGACCCCACCGCGAGCCCTGTCGAAGAGGACACGGCTGCAACCAGGACTCCTGCTCCCGGACGGCGGAGCCGTGCCGGTCAGCGCCGGGGGCCGGGGGTCTTGCGCGCCAGGTCGGCGGCTTCGCGCACCCACCCGTCGGTCGATTCCACGAGTTCCGCGAGCCTCGCCCTGGTGCGCGGATCGTCGCGCACCGTCTCCCAGAGCTTCGCGTCCTCCAGACTCTCCTGATTCACCTGGGGCTCTCGCTTCTCGCTCGACCCCATGTGCCGGCCGCCGAGCCAGGTCAGCGTCTCCAGCACATCGACCGGGTCACTGCTCGAAAGCGCCTCGATCCACTGCGCCGGCGTGCGCTGCGGCGGGCGCGGGCCGTTCCACGGATGCGAGGCCGAGAAGACGCCGCGCGTGAGCGACCCACCTTCCTGCGCGATGCGCACCAGGGTGACGCTCTCTTCGCGAACCGCGTAGTACTGGCGTTCCCGGTAGGTGAAGTTCATGAACGACCCGATCGTGCCGAGCCGCACGACGATCACGGGTTCCTGCAGCGACAGCACTCGCTCCTGCCAGATGTCGAACAGCGCGATGCGGTAGCCCGTGGGGAAGTTGACGACCGCGATCTGCTGCCAACCGGCATCGAACAGGTGCACCGCCATCCACGAGACGCCCGGGACCGTCAGGCCTGGGTAGCTGACGATGAGCGCCCAGCGGGCGCGGCCGCTGTTCACCCCATAGACCCGGTGCGGTTCACCATCCTGGGGCGTTCGCCAGTAGTCGTCCTTGCCGGCCAGCGTGCGCAGCGCGCCGACGACCGTGTCGCGCATGTCCTGCGGCAGGTGGCGCAGGTCGAGCCCGACGACCGCCGCAGCGATCTCGCGAGGCGACTTCGCTGCGAGAACGACCTTGCGCCAGTCGAGGCGCGCCAGCGCCTCTTCGCGCCACCGCTTCCACCGCGCCTCGACTTCCTGCATCGACACACCGAGGGCCGCCGCCAGCGCCTCGTCGAACGACGTCTGCGGTGCTTCCAGGATCGCACGCACGCGGGGGCCGCCGAACGTCTCGTGCAGGAAGTGCAGCAGCGTCGCCCCGTCGACGTACGGGTCCCGCACGGCGAACTGCGGGTGGAAGCGGACCCGGTCGGGATCAGCCTGCGCGCGCATGTAGGTGGCGAGCGCTTCGTCGCGCTTCCTCGGCTCCAGCGCGGCGACGCCCAGGTACTCCTCGTAGCCCTGGACGAACCACGCCGGGCCGGCGAAGAACCGCCATCCCGTGGCCTTGCCGGCGGTGAGGCGGTCGAGCAGGACCGTCGAGTACTCGTGTGCCAGCACCTTCAGATGGTGATCGGGGCCCGGCCCGAACCCGGCCACGTCGCGATAGTCAACCGCGAACGCAGCCGGGGCCAGGATCTTGATCGTCGCCGTGTACTTGCCGTCGCGGGTTCCCGTCACGAGCTGCGCGGTGGATTCGCTCGCGCCATCCGTCGCCTTGCCGTGCAGGTGCACAACGCAGTCGACATCGCGGAGCGCGCGGTCGACCCGCTCGGTGCCGAATGCCGCGCGCAGCCGCACGATCGTCCGGCAGAGCAGTTCCTTCGTGAGCTCGACGTCCGCCTCGGTCGCTGCGTGTGATTCGATGCGGAAGAAGCGGGAGGCGTCGACCTCGGTGGCCGGGAATTCATCCCAGTCCTGCGCCGGCAGGAACCCGATCCACCATGCGAATACCACGGCGCGAGTCGCGGGACAGTTCCTCATGCTTCGCCTCCGAGCAGTTGCGGACCCTGACATGATGCCCTCGGCGGTGTCGGCCGCCAGAGACGGGTTCAGGGGGCGCGGGGGGCACGAGTTTCC
The DNA here is from genome assembly GCA_016873195.1 of Planctomycetota bacterium. Taxonomy (GTDB): domain Bacteria; phylum Planctomycetota; class UBA1135; order UBA1135; family UBA2386; genus VGXW01. Next base: position 3,849 of record VGXW01000308.1, read on the forward strand.
GAAGTGCGCGGGCCGGTGTCGGGGCGGCAGGCCCACGAAGATGGGTAGGAGAGGCCTGGGAACGGCCAGACGCACGTGTTCGCCGCGAACCGTCTGCCCGGTGCGATCGAGTTCGTGTCCATCGCGTGCAGCGGGCAGCGGCAACGGCCGGAGTTCGGACCCTGCGATCAGCCCCGACGACCGGACGCAGCAAGTCCGAGCAGTTCCAGACCGCCCCTCGCCGTGCCCGCCACGATCCCCTCGCCGCCCGCGGCATCACCGGCACCCGCCCCAGCAACCACCCCGCGCGCCCCGCCCCGCGTCACTTCGCCGGGATCTCGCCGCGCAGCACGTAGACCTGCCCCACCTGCCCCGGCCCGCCGCGGCCGGGCCGGCCGGCGACGAGATGGTCGCCGGCGAACGCAACCGACTGGCCGAACACATCACCTTCCCTGCCGTCGGCCGCGAGCAGCCGCCGCTGCCGCCACCTGTCGCCCTGCCGCGTGAACACGTACACAGCGCCAGCCTTCCTGCCGTTCTCGTTGCTCGCGTTGGCGCCGACCACCACACAATCGCCGCGCAGCGCGAGACCCTGCGCGAACCAATCGTCCGGCTTGCCGTCGTCGGCGAGCAGCTTCTGCTGGCACCGCCAGACCGCGCCGTCGCGCACGAACACGTAGGCGGCGCCCGAATTGGTGCCCTGGTCGTCGCGGTCGATCGCGCCGGCCGCGATCGAGTCCCCGTCGATCGCGACCATGAAGCCGAACTTGTCGCCACCACGGCCGTGTCGCCCTGCAGGTCCAGGGCGTTGCCGAACGAGCCGGCGCGCAGCTCCGGATCGCCCGCGCATTCACGGTCGAGCAGTTCGCGCCGCGGTCCCGGTTCGAGGTCGGCGGCGGCCTCGAACAACCGCTGCAGACGCTCGTACCGTTCGCGGTTCATGGTGGATCGCCGCGACCGAGCCGGCTGTTCAGGAACCCCTTCGCCATGCGCCATTCGCGCTGCACGGTGCGCTCCGAGGTGCCGAGCACGTGCGCGACCTCGGCCTCGTGCAGGCCCGTCAGGTAGCGCTGTTCGACGATGCGCGCCTGCCGCGGCGACAGTTCGGCGAGCTGCTGCAGCGCGTCGTGCAGGTCGAGCAGGTCGACCTCGTTGCCGGCCGCGCACGGTGTGACGGCGTCCGACAAGGTCACGCGCGCGCTGCCGCCGCCGCGCTTCTGCGCGCGGCGCCGTTCGGCGTGGTTCGCGAGGATCTGCCGCATCGCCAGCGACGCGGCCGCCAGGAAGTGCGCGCGGCTCTGCCAGCTGGTCCGTTCGCTGCCGGCGAGCTTCAGGAACACCTCGTGCACGAGCGCGGTCGGCCGCAGCGTCTGGCGCCGCGCGGCCGCGGAAACAACGTTCGGCTAGCGCCCGCAACTCGTCGTAGAGCAGCGGCAGCAGCGCCGACGTCGCCAGTTCGTCGCCCTGCTCGACGCGGGCGAGCAGGGCGGTCACCGCGGCCGGGCTCGCGTTCGTTGGCATGCGCGTTCGTGCCCGCCGGGGGGCTGCGGCTCGGTCCACGTGCGGGACCGACCCCAGACGCGCCGCCGACCGCGGAACGTGCGCCACGTCCCGCCCCCTGCGCAGAATGGCGTAGGCCGCGCCGGAGTGGCGCCGGCGCAACGGTGCGGTGCCATGGCGTAGGGCCTACGCTGGCCGTCCGCCATGCGGACCCTCCTCGAGCGGTGGTTCCAGCTGTCCGCGCGCGGCACCAGCGTGCGCGCCGAACTGCGCGGCGGCGCGGTCACGTTCCTTTT
>VGXW01000309.1 GCA_016873195.1 Planctomycetota bacterium
GAAGAAGGCCGACTGCGGCGGCTGCATCGACAAGCAGATGCAGGCGGCGAGCCCGGCGACCAAGGCCGACACCAGCAAGGGCATGAAGCTGAAGGAGACCACGCCGATCTCCGAGATCCTCGCGGCGTTCGAGAAGTTCGAGGGCAAGCGCGTGCTCGTGAAGGGCATCGCGCTCGGCACCTGCGCGAAGCGCGGCTGCTGGGTCAACCTGAAGAGCGAGAAGGACAACAAGAGCTTCCTGCGCGTGAAGGTCGAGGACGGCGAGATCGTGTTCCCGATGACCGTGGTCGGCAAGGAAGTCCAGGTCGAGGGCATCGTCGAGAAGATGGTGATCCCGGTCGAGACGCTGCGCGAGCAGGGGCAGAAGACCGCCGAAGCCAAGGGCGAGAAGTTCGACCCTGCTTCGATCAAGGAACCGCGCATCGTCTGGCAGTTGAAGGGCCTCGGCGCGAAGTGGGACAAGAGCGCCGACAAGGCCGAGAAGACCGAGAAGGCCGACAAGGCTGACAAGGTCGACAGGGACGCCGGCAGGTAGGCGAGCTGGGGCAACCCGTCGCATGCGCGGCCACAACTGGCGCTGGTGGTTCCACGCGATCCACCGCGATGTCGGCTACCTCTGCGCCGGCCTCGTGTTGATCTACGCGATCTCCGGCATCGCGGTGAACCACGTCGCCGACTGGAACCCGAGCTACAGCACCACCCGGGTGCAGTCGAACGTCGGCCCCGTGCCGCACGGCGAGGACGTCGACGACGCGCTCGCGCGCGAGGTGCTCGGCAGGCTCTCGTCGAGCCCCGACTACCTGGCCCTGTTCCAGCCCGGACCGCACGAACTGCGCATCCTGCGCGAGAACCACTCGATCGACGTGCGGCTCGACACCGGCGAGGTCGCGCAGGAGTTCGTCGCTCGGCGACCGGGGCTCTACCAGGTGAACTTCCTGCACCTGAACCACGGCAAGGAGCTGTGGACCTGGGTCGCGGACGGCTTCGCCGTGCTGCTGATCGTGCTCGCCGTGACCGGCATGTTCCTGCTGAAGGGCAAGAACGGCTTCCTCGGCCGCGGCCTCTGGATCGCAGGCGCCGGCCTCGTCGTGCCGCTGTTCTTCTACTGGTTCTACGCGTAGCGGCGCGGGGCCCGCGTCCGCTACTGCAGCACGAAGCGGCTGCCGCGGCTCGTCGCGACGCCGGCCGGCGCCAGCGCATCGAACGCCCAGAGCTGGAAGAACAGCTCGAGGTTCCGCAGGTTCGGGTCGTTCGGGATCGGCAGGCGCCACGTCGCATGGCCGGGCGCGCCGGGCGCGCCGCCGAGCGCGAACAGGCGGCCGTCGAGCACTTCGACGTTCCGCAGGTTCGGGTCGTTCGGGATCGGCAGGCGCCACGTCGCATGGCCGGGCGCGCCGGGCGCGCCGCCGAGCGCGAACAGGCGGCCGTCGAGCACTTCGACGTTCCACGGCAGGCCGCCGTAGACCACGCCGGGCGGCAGCGCGCGCGCACCGTAGCCCAGGTAGCCGAGCGTCGGGCCGTCGCCCGCCGCGAGGCCGAGCTTCCAGGCCGCGTTGCCGAGGAAGGTCGGCACCGTGTCGACGAGGAACGGCTCGATCGCGCCCGGCAGGCCCTGGCCGTAGACCAGCGGCGGCGTCGCCACCGCGCTGCGCAGGCGCGGGTGGTCGAACGGCGGCAGCGCCAGCGCGGCGCGCGGGTCGGTGAGGCCGGTGCGCACGAACTCGAGGATCGCCAGCAGGTCGGCGACCGAGACGTTGTGGAACTGCAGCGGCACCAGGTAGCCGTCGAGGTTCTCGCGGTCGACGCCGCCGCCCTTCCAGTAGATGCTGAACACCGACGCGGGGTCGGTGACCTGCGTGGGGTCGCCGAGCGGCGGGCTCTGGCCGTTGTGGAACAGCCGCGGGCGCAGCCCCGCGTTGCGCAGCCCCGGCGTCTTGAACGCGCCGTCGTCGGTGACGACCTGCGTGGTCAGGAACACGCCGCGGTCCTCGGCCTTCGGCCGCAGGCCGAGCACGTGCGAGACGTCGTCCTGGAACAGCGGCTCGGTGTGGCAGTTCCGGCAGCGGCCCGAAGTCTGGTAGAGCGCCCAGCCCTGCTGCTCGATCGCCGAAAGCGCCGCGGTCTGGCCCGCCATGAACCGGTCCCACGGCGTGTCGTCGGGGATCAGCGTGCGCTCGTAGCTCGCGATCGCGAACGCGATGCGGCGCGCGCTGATGGCCGGATCGCCGAACGCGGCCGCGAACAGGAGCGGGTAGGTCGGGTTCTGCTGCAGCGCCGCGGCGACGTCGGGCGGCAGCGCCGACGCGAGCGCGAGCGGGCGCGCCGCCTGCAGCTTCTGGCGGACCTGCTGCCAGGTGCGGCCCTCGGTCGCCATCTCGACCGGGTTCATGATGGGCCCGACGGCCTGGCTCTCGAGCGCGCCGTCGTACGGGATCACGACCTGCTGCGTCTCCGGGTCGACGAACTGCGTGCTCGCGCGCAGGTCCCAGAACAGGTTGTCGTGGTAGGCGGCCCCGTGCACGGTGCCGGGCACGCGATTGGCCACCTGCCGCCGCAGGCCGAACAGCGGATCGGGCCGGAAGTCGCCGTGCTGGTCCTGCCGGACCACGCCGGGCGAGGAGCGCACGTCGTCCTCGGTGCCGAACTGGCGGTCGAGGCCAGGATGCCGCCAGTTCGCGAGTTCCGGGTGCGTGCCGCCGAACTCGGGCAGGTGGCAGGTGCCGCAGGCCACCGAGTCGTCGCTCGACAGCTGTTCGTCCCAGAACAGGATCTTGCCGAGCACGGTCTTCTCGGGCGTGCGCGGATTCTGGCTCGGCTCCGGCACCGGCGGGAGCTGGGCGCAGAGGGATCCGGCGAGCAGGGCCGAAGCGAGCAGCGGGCGCATGGACATGGCCCGGGCAGTCTACCGTCCGGGCGCCGGAGCGGGGCCCCGGAGGCGACGGGTGCGGCCGGGCCCTGTCAGCGGGCCCGCGGTGCCGGCAGCAGCAGGTCGCCGAGCACGGCGAGCAGCAGGGCGCCGGTGCAGCCGGCCCAGAGCCCGCCCGCGCCCGCGAGCACGGGCACCAGCAGGGCGAACTCGCGCGCGGGCAGCCAGCAGGCGAGGTCGACGCAGAGACCGAGGCCCGCCAGCAGTGCCAGCGCACCGGTGCCGCGGCGCGACCAGCGCGAGCCGGCCGCCAGCAGGATCGCGACGACCGTCAGGCTGCCCATGCCGAGCGCGTGCGTGTGCGCCGACGCGACGACGATCGGCACCTCGTTCGGCTGCACCACGCGCGACTCGGCCTGCTTCACGACGTCGTCCCAGTACTCGAGCGGCACCTTCTTGCCGATGCCGTCGCCGTCCTTGGCGTCGCGCGCATGGCAGGACAGGCAGCGGCGGTCGAGGATCTCCGCGGGCGCCATGTCGCCGGCCTTGGTGTCGTCGTAGGCGACCGCGAGGTCGGACAGGCCGAGCCACCTGCGCAGCGCGTCGCGCTCGGCCGCCGGCAGCTGCTCGGGATGGCCGCGGTCCAGCGACAGCAGGATCGGGGCCACGGCCTGGATGCCGTGGTAGGCGCCCGTCAGGTCGTCGAGCGTGAGGCCCGCGCGGCCGTCGCGCTTCTCGTGGTGCAGCCACAGGTGCGACGCGGAGACGGCGAGCCCGCCGAGCAGCACGAGCACCACGGCGGCGAGCCCGAGCCGGAACGGCAGCGGCAGCGACGACAGGGGGAACGGCGGCATGGGGGCTCCTCAGTCGACCCGCAGGTCCTGCTCGGTGATCGGCACGTCCTTGCCCGTCAGCACGGCCTCCTGCGCCTTGAGGCCGACCGCGGTCGCGCGGTGGCCTTCCTCGGCCGTGCACGCGACCGGCGCGTTGTTCGTGCAGCTCGCGACGAAGTCCGCGAGGCCGTAGTAGAGCGGCGGGTTCGGCAGGCCGACGCCCTCCTTGAGCTTGCCCTGCTTGGCGAGCTTGGTCGCGTCGGCGATCAAGGTGATGCCGGTGTCGTCGTGGAAGCTCTCGCGGTTCGCGTAGACTTCCCAGCCCTGCGTCGGCGCCTCGGACTCCTTGAACAGCCAGCCCGCGGTTTCCGCGAGCCGCATCGCGCCGAGCGCGCCGGTGATCACCTCGTAGCGGCCCTCGTAGCCGTTGCCGAGCGTGGCGTCCCAGTGCAGCCGCACGCCGCTGCCGAACTCGAGCGAGCAGTGCACGGTGTCGGCGACCGTCCGGCCGTCGGCGTAGGCGCGCACCGCGCCCTGGCCGCGCACGAGCGCTGGGTACTCGCCGGTGTACCAGTGCAGCACGTCGAACTGGTGCGTGCCGAGTTCGCCGGGCAGGCCGGCCGCGCGCGCCGGGTCGAGCCGCCAGTTGAACGCCTGCTCGGTCGCCTGGTCCTCGCCGGGGAACTGCCAGCTCGTGCGGTCGTGGTCCTGCGCGCGCAGCACCAGCAGCCTGTCGAGCACGCCGGCGCGGTGGAAACCCCACGCGAGCTTGTAGATCGGGTTGCTGCGCGCGAGCAGGCCGGCGGCGAACACCACCTTGCTGCCCTTCGCGGCGCGCGCGATCGCCTTGCTGTCGGCGACGTTCGGCGCGAACGGCGCCTCGCAGTAGACGTGCTTGCCGGCCGCGAGTGCCGCGAGCACGGGCTCCTTGTGGGCGTGCGTGCTGGTCGCGACGACGACCGCGTCGAAGGTGTCGGCCGCCGCGAAGAGCTTCTCCGGGCTCTCGTGGCCCACGGCGCCCTGCACGCGCCGCACGCCGGCGCGCAGCCGGCTCGGGACGGTGTCGCAGACCGCGACGACCTGCGCGGTCTCGAGCTTCACCAGCTCGGCGATCGCGGCGCGCCCCTGGCGGCCCGCGCCGACGACGGCGAGGCGCAAGGGTGCCTGCCCGGGGCGCAGGCGCGCTGCGGCGGCGAGTTCGGGCTGCAGCCAGAGGCCGGCGGCGCCGGCGGCGGCGGTCTGCAGGAAGGTGCGGCGGTCGGGTTGCGTCATGGTGGGGGAACGCAGGAAACGGGTTCGGGAAGGTGGAAACAAGCGGCGGCCTCGCCGCGGCAGGTCCAGGTGCCCGGCCCGGTGCCGTGCTCCGCCCGCGCGTGCAGCGCGGCGCCGCCGGCCGGCGGCGGCAGCGTCGGATCGACGAGCAGCGCGGTCGACAGCGCGTCGCTGGTCCGTGCGCTCGCTGCGATCACCGCGGCCAGCGCGGGGCCGCCGGCGACCGGCGCGCAGGTCCGCGGGTCGACCACGTGCGCGGCGGACGTGCCGTCGGGCTGCGGCTGCTGCTGGCCGTGCGGCCGCGACACCGACAGCGCGGCTTCGCGCAGCGTCGCGACCGGCCCGGGCTGCCAGGGGCCGACGCCGATCCGGAAGCCCGGCAGGCCCGGCGGCGCGCCCAGCGCCAGCACCGAACTGGTGCCGGCGTGCAGCAGCGCGCGGCGCACGCCGTGCTCGCGCAGCGCCTGCGCGGCGAGGTCGAGCGCGTGCCCCTTGCCGATCGCGCCGAGGTCGAGCGCCATGCCCGGCCGCGGCAGGCGCACGGTCTGCGCCGCCGCGTCGAGTTCGACGTGCTGCATGCCGACGAGTTCGCGCGCGGCCGCGCGGCCGCGCGGGCCCTGCGGTGGCGCGCCGCGGAAACCGAGGGCGGCG
>VGXW01000310.1 GCA_016873195.1 Planctomycetota bacterium
CGGGGCCGCGGCACGGTCGTCGGCGACCAGATCGTGCTGCCCGGGGAACGCGAACTGCTCGTGTTCGACGCGGCCGGCGAGCGGCCGATGCGGCGGTTGTCGCTGCCGCCGTTCGGGACCAGCCGCGATCCGCTGGCCGGCTCGTATCACCTGGCGTCGGCGGGCCCGTGGCTCGCCGTCGGCTACCCGGGCGGCATCGAGCTGTTCAGTTCGCGCGAGGCGCTGCTGCAGCTCGCCGCCGCCGCCGCCGCCGCGCCGCTCGCGAAGGCCAACTTCCTCGTGCACGCGGGCGAACTGCCGGCCGCCGAGGCGGCGCTGCGCGACTGCCTCCTCGCACCCGCCCTGCCGGCCGGAGTGCAGGCCGAAGCCGCGTCGCGGCTGCTCGCGCTGGTGCGCGAACGCGCGCTGGCGGCGGCCCGCGGCGGCGACCGCGCGGCGGTCGACCAGCTCGACCCGCTGCTGCCGTTCGCGAGCGACCGCACCGTGCGGCTCAACTGGCACCTCGCGCGCCTCGAGGTCTGCAAGGAGGCCGGCGACCTGCGCGCGCACGAACACGAGCAGCAGCGGCTCTACGACTTCATGGAGGGAAGAGGATGACGATGCGATCGCTGTGTCTGCCGTTCGCGCTGGCCGGGTTCGCCGCGCTGCCGCGCGCCCAGGACGTCGCCTACCCGCCCGGCGTGACCAAGGAGGTCCACGAGGCGGTGCAGCGCGGCCTCCTGTGGCTGTCGCGCAGCCAGGGCGGCGACGGCAGCTGGCGCAACGCGGGCGGTTACGGCACCTATCCGGCGGCGATGACGGGCCTCGCGGGCATGGCGCTGCTCGCGTCGGGCTCGACGCCGACGCGCGGCCGCTACTGGAAGGAGGTGCGGCTCGCGGTCGACTTCCTGCTGCGGAACGCCGACGCGACGAACGGCGTGATCTCGGTGCCGCAGGAGGAGGGCCGCAGCATGTACGGCCACGGCTTCGCGACGCTGTTCCTGGCCTCCGTCTACGGCATGGAGGAGGACCAGCGGAAGCAGGAGCGGCTCGAGCGCGTGCTCGCCAAGGCGGTGTCGCTGATCGCGTCCGCGCAGTCGAGCGCGGGCGGCTGGATCTACACGCCCGACAACAGCAGCGACGAGGGCAGCGTCACGATCACGCAGGTGCAGGCGCTGCGCGCGTGCCGCATGGGCGGCATCGTGGTCGACAAGAAGGTGATCGACCGGGCGATCGGCTACATCAAACGCTGCCAGAACCCCGACGGCAGCATCCGCTACAGCCTGAACTCCGGCAGCGACGGCCGGCCCGCGATCACCGCCGCCGGCGTCGCGGTGCTCTACAACGCGGGCGTCTACGACGACCAGCCGTTCGTCGAGAAGGCCTACCAGTACTGCAAGAAGCACATCCAGGTGTCGGTCAACAGCACCGGGCACCACTTCTACGCGCACCTGTACTGGAGCCAGGCGCTCTACCAGCACGGCGGCAAGGACTGGACCGACTACTTCGCGAAGATGTCCGCATACCTGCTGCGGCTGCAGAAGAAGGACGGCAGCTGGGAGGGCGACGGCGTCGGCACCGTCTACGGCACCTCGATCGCGCTGACGATCCTGCAGCTGCCCTACGCGCTGGCCCCGATCTACCAACGCTGACCGGCCGATGCTGGCGCTCGCCTTCCTGAACCCGTTGCTGCTGTGGGCGCTGCCGCTGGCGGCCGTGCCGATCGTGATCCACCTGCTGAACCGGCGCCGGTTCCGCAGGGTGCCGTGGGCGGCGATGGAGTTCCTGCTCGCGGCGATGAAGCGCAACAAGAAGCGCCTGCGCATGGAGCAGTGGTTGGTGCTGCTGCTGCGCACGCTCGCGGTGCTGCTGCTGGTCGCGCTGGTGGCGCGGCCGCAGTTCGGCGGCGGCCTGCTCGGCACGCGCACGCACCACGTCGTCGTGCTCGACGACAGCGCGTCGATGACGCAGCGCACCGGCAGCACGGTGCTGTTCGAACGCGCGCAGGACCGCGTGCGCGCGCTGGCCGACGACCTCGCGGTGCGCCGCAACGGGGACCTGTTCTCGATCGTGCGCGCGAGCCGGCCCGGCACGCCGGACCTGTGGGCGCAGCGCATCGGTCCGGAGCTGGGCCGCCGCGTCGGCGCGCTGCTCGCCGAGTGGACCGTCGGCGACGGTGCGCCCGACCTCGGCCAGGTGCTGCAGGCGACCGTGCAGCGCGGCGCGGGCGTGCCCGAGGCGGCGCGCACCGAGTACTACGTGGTCGGCGACCAGCGCGCGCAGGACTGGGCGACCGAGGACGACCGGCCGCGGCCTGCCGTGCTGGCGGCGCTCGCGGCGATGCGCGCGGACCAGGAGCACCTGACCGTGCTCGGCGTCGGCGGCCAGGCGCCGAACCTCGCGGTCGTCGACGTGCGGGTCGTCGACCGCACGGCCGTGGCCGGCGTCGGCGTGGCGCTCGCCGTCGACGTGCAGAACTTCGGGCTCGACCCGACGCCGCCGACGACGGTCGCCGTCGAGGTCGACGGCAAGAGCCGCACCGTGCGGCCGGTGCCGCAGCTGCTGCCCGGCGAACGCACCTCGGTGCCGCTCGCGCACACGTTCCACCAGGCCGGGTTCCGCCGGATCGAGGCCGTGCTCGAGCCGACCGACCACTACCCGCTCGACGACCGCCGCACGCTGGCGCTCGAGGTGCGCGACAAGAGCGGGGTGCTGCTGGTCGACGGCCAGCCCGACGAAGACGAGGGCGAGTGCTACTTCCTGCAGGCGGCGTTCGATCCGGGCGGCGACGCGCAGTCGGGCATCGAGACGCAGACCGTCACCGACACGGCGCTGGGCGAGACCGACCTCGAGCCGTTCGACCTCGTGTGGCTCTGCAACGTGCCGGCGCCGTCGCCGGCGACCGCGGAGCGGCTCGAACGGTTCGCCGCGCAGGGCGGCGGCGTCGTGATCTCGGTCGGCGCGCTGGTCGATCCGCAGCGCTACAACGAGGTGCTGTGGCGCGACGGCGCGGGCCTGCTGCCGCTGCCGCTCGGCGAGATCGCCGGCGACCCCGACCGGCCCGAGCACGCGCTGCTGGTGCGGCGCGACCACCCGGTCTGCGGCTCGCTCGGCGAAGTGCTCGACCTGCTGACCAGCAACGTGCTGCTCGTCAAGCGCTGGCTCATGATCGTCGAGGGCGGCCGGCAGGACGTCGCGGTGCTCGCGCGCATCCGCGACGCGGAGGGCCCGCCGCTGCTCGCGGCGCGCACGTTCGGCAGCGGCGGCGGCGAGGTCGCGCTGTGGGCGGTCACGGCCGACGGTTTCTGGAGCAACCTGCCGCGCACCGACCTGCTGCTCGTCTACGCCAACCAGCTGCACCGGTTCGCCGCGCGCCGGCGCGACCAGGGCGGCGCGAACCTGCTGACGAACGGCAGCTACCGCGCCGCGCTCGATCCCGGCGTGTTCCGCGCCGACGTGGTCGTGCGCGCGCTGGCGGGTGCCGGCGACGAGCAGACGTTCACCGCGGTCGAGCCCGCGCCGCGCGCGGGCGCCCCGGGCGCGGCGGCGGCCGGCCAGGAACCCGGTGCGCAGGCGCCCGCCGAACTCGTGCTGACCGTGCCGATGGCCGAACTGCGGCAGCTCGGCGGGCACGAGGTCGACCTCGTGCGGCACGACGGTGCGGTCGAGAAGCGGCTGTTCGCGCGCAATTCGCCGCCGGCGGAGAGCCGGCTCGTCGGCTTCCTCGACAGCGCGTTCGCGCGGCTCTATCCGGGCGACCTGCAGCGCCGCGTCGCCTTCGTCGGCGAGGGCGGCGGCCTGGGGGCCGCAGCCGGCGCCGGCGAGGTCTGGCGCCTGCTCGCGGGCGCCCTGCTGGTCGGGCTGCTGCTCGAGTCGCTGCTGGCCTGGAGGTTCGGCCGCCGCTGACCGGCGCGAGGCACACGATGGAAGAGATCCTGCGCTGGTTGGCCGCCTGGCGGGGCATCGAGCCCGAACCCGGGACGGAGCTGCAGTTCGAGTTCTCGAGCTTCCCGACCGGCGGGCTCGGCATGCTCGTGCTGATGGGCGCCGCGGCGGCGCTGTTCGCGGTCGGCTACCTCTACCGCCGCGACGGCCAGAACCTGACGCTGCCGCAGCGGCTGCTGCTGGGCTCGCTGCGCGCGCTCGCGGTGCTCGCCGCGCTGGCGCTGCTGCTCGAGCCGAACCTCGTCACCGTGAAGCGGCAGACGCGCCCGGGCCAGACGATCCTGCTCGTCGACGGCTCGCAGTCGATGACGCAGATCGACGCGTGGCGCCGCGAGGCCGTGCTGCCGATCGCCGCCGGCTGGCGCGAGGTCGGCGCCGCGGACCCCTCGCAGACGACGCGCATCGACCTGGTGAAGGCGCTGCTCGCGCACGGCGACGGCGCGCTGGTGCAGAAGCTCGCCGCGAAGAACCAGGCGCAGCTCTACGCGTTCGCGGGCGGCATCGAGCAGCTGCCGCTCTTGCCGCCGGCACCGCGGCGCGGCCCGGACGGTGCGCCGCTGCCGCCCGACCCGAACGAGCTGCAGGCACCGCCCAGGCTCGACCTCGCGCAGTTGCGCGCCGACGGCCGGGTGACGAATCTCGGCGCCTCGCTGCGCGCCGCGCTCGACCGGAGCCGCACCGCCGAGATCGCCGCGGTCGTGATCGTCGGCGACGGCCGCCGCAACGCCGGGCCGCAGGGCGCCGAGGTCGCGCGCCTGCTGAACCAGCGCAAGATCCCGCACGTGTTCGTGCTCGGCGCCGGCGATCCGTCGGAGACGCAGGCCGTCGCGATGGCGCGGTTCGACGCGCCCGAGAAGGTGCTGCAGAAGGACCCGTTCGAGATGAAGTGCACCCTGTCGGCGCAGGGCTACGACGCGCTGCAGGTCACCGTGCGGCTCGTGCGCGCCGACGACAAGGGCCAGGAACAGGTCGTGCGCACGCAGCAGGTGCTGCTCGGCGGCGACAAGCCCGAGGTGCAGGTCGAGTGGAAGGACCTGTCCGCCGACGCACCGGGGCGTTTCCTGTTCCGCGCCGAGGTGCAGCCGCCCGACGGCGAGGCGCTGGTGCCCGAGCGCCACAGCAAGACGAACGCCGTCGAGGTGCTCGGCGAACGCGCGCGCGTGCTGCTGCTCGCCGGCACGCCGAACCGCGAGTACCAGATCCTGCGCAACCTGCTCGTGCGCGACAAGACGATCGACGTCTCGTGCTGGCTGCAGAGCGCCGCCCCGAAGTTCCCGCAGGACGGCGACGAAGGAGTGCGCCTCGAGAACCTGCCGGAGCAGCGCCAGCAGTTCGACCCCTACGACGTCGTCGTGCTGATCGACCCGAACCCGGGCAAGCTGACGTCGACGTTCTGCCAGCACCTGCAGCAGCACGTGCTCGAGGGCGGCTGTGGCCTGTGGTGGGTCGGCGGCGAGAAGTACTCGCTCGAGGCGATGCGGCAGGGCGCGGTCACCGCGGGGCTCGCGGGCCTCCTGCCGATCGTGCCCGACCTCGACTACGCGGAGCGCAAGATCATCGGCGGCATCGCGTTCCCGCGGCCGTGGGCCTACGCGCTGTCGGCGGAGGGCGAGGACGGCATCGGCGCGAAAAA
>VGXW01000311.1 GCA_016873195.1 Planctomycetota bacterium
GCCGCGCGACGCCGCCGGTCGCCGCGTCGCCGCGGTGCACGAAGATGCGCACCTCGCCGCCGAGTTCCTCGCCCCGCCCGAGCACGAACCGGTGCCCGCTCCGATGATCCGGCCGCCGCGGGCCGAAGCAGCCGTAGTCGCGCGTCAGCCACTTCCGCCACTGGCCGTCCTGCGGCAGGAACACCGCGACGCCCTCGGTCGCGCCGTCGACCGTGCCGCTGTTGTCCATCCAGTTCGCGTGCTTCTCGTTGGTTGCCTTCTGCCCCGTGCGACCGACGTCGTCGACGAGCGCGCCGCCGCGGTCCACCGAGAACTGCGGGTGCACGCGCAGGTAGGGCCATGCGTAGTGCACCTGATCGCTGTGGAACGTCACCGGGCCGTGCGCCGCGCGCAGCGTCCACGACAGGTCGAGCAGCACTTCACCGCCGCCGAGCGACGTCACCGTGAACTCGCGCGCGTCGTCGAGCACGGGCGTGGTGCCGTTGACGAGCCATTGCAGCGCGACCGCGACGACCGCCACGCCGGAACGCACCGCGCAGACCGGCCCCGCCGTCTGCCGCATGAAGTGCCGGTAGCCCTTGCCCGGGTCCTTCGAATCGTGCTGATTCGGCACGCAGTGGTAGAAGTCGACGACGGGCCCATCGCCGAGCTGCACCTTGTCCGCGATCCACAGCGCGCGGTGGTGCGGGTAGGGATCCGGGTGCTGGATCAGCAGGTCCTTGCCCGACGGACTCTTCAGCGGGAACCAGTGCGGGAACGCGTGCTCGGCGCCGAAGCGCCAGCCGACGATTTCGTGCTCGCCGGCGAACACGGTGACGACGCCACGCGGGTCGTCGCGTTCGATGCGCAGTTCCTCGGGCATGGTCGGGCTCCTCGTGGCGTCCAGGCGGGCAACGGCAGCCGGCGGGCGGCGCAAGCGCGCCGACGATCAGGGTAGCACCGCAAGGGGCCGGTGGGCGAGCACCGGCCTCGCGCCCGACCCCGGTCACTGCCGCTCGTAGAGCTTGCTGCCCGGCACGCGCGGGATCGGCTGATGGCGCACGAGGCACCTCACCGTCGCCGCGCGCAGACTCTCGCCGAGTGCGCTGCGGCGCAGGCCCCACAGACACCACCACAGGCCGGTGTTCGGCGGCAGCGACGACCAGATCGCGGCCGGGATCGTGAACTCCGTCGCGGTCCCCGGCACCACGAATACGCGATTGGCCTCGTTCCACGTGCCCGCGATCCCGAACGCGAGATGGTACTCGTCGACCGGCCGCGCCGGCGCCCGCCAGCGGAACAAAGGCGAGGTCTCGCTGCGCAGTTGGTGCGCCGGACCCTCGACGACCAGCGTGCGCCGTTCGGGCGGCACGCGCCCCACCGTGCCGCCGCAGTGCACGTCGTGGTACCAGTCGACGAACGGCAGGTGCTCGGCCTCGTCAGGGATCCAGGCCGTATGGAAGCTGCACGTACGGCAGATCTCCGGCAGGTCGAGCGTCAGCATCGCGCGGCGCAGGTCCTGCGCCGTCGGTCCGTTCCAGATCTGCTGGAAGCTCTGCTCCTGAAGGCTGCCGAGGCGCAGTCGCCCGTTGTCCGCGACGCAGCACGGGTACACCTCGCCCTCGGTGGTCACCTTGATGCGGTCCGGGGACTGCATGCAGTAGCCGGGGTAGTAGTAGGGCAGCTGCTCCCACAGGCCGTGCAGCGCCTTGCGGTCCGGACGGAACACGAGATCGCGCGGCCGGAAGTCGTGTTCCTCGCGCGTGAGGCCCTCGAACACGAGCTTGATGCGCTTCTCGCGCGCGACGGCCCGCAGGCGCCGGAGCATCCACTGCAGCCACTCCGGAGACAGGTGGCGCACGGCGTCCGCGAAGGCCCGGTCGGGGTTCGCGTTCACGGGATGCCGGTACGCGAGCAGGCGGACCGTCGTGCAGCCCTGGTCGGCGAGGAAGGCGACCGTCTCGTGCATGTAGGCCGCGTTCTCGACCATCAGCACGACGTTGGCGTGCGGCTCGATGCCGTGCTCGCGGCACAGTCGCGCGGCGCGCGGCAGGTTCTGGAACACCTTGTCGGGCTGCGAACGCAGCCGGATGCGCTCGTAGACGTCGCGCATGTGGCTGTCGATCGAGAAGGTCAGCGAGCTGACGAACGGCTCGAGCTCGCGGAACCTCGCTTCGTCGAGGAACTGCGCGTTCGTGATCATCTCCAGCTCGAGGTCGTAGCGGCGCGCCAGGTCGCGCGTCAGGTCCCACGTCACGATCAGCGGTTCGCTGCCCGCGAACGGCACGACGACCGCGGCGGTCGGCAGCACCTCGCGGGCGAACGGCTCGAGCACCGCGGGGTCCAGCTTGCGCGGCGGCGGGCTCGCGCCGTCGTGGCACATCGTGCACGCCATGTTGCAGATGTTGCTGAGCTGCAGGTCGACGATGCGCGGCATCGATTCCCAGACGAAGCGTTGGCTCGTGATGTCCTGGTCGAGCCGCGCGCGGTTCTGCTGCAGCAGGGCGTCCTTCTCGGGGCGCGTGATGGGCGCGTCCGCAGCGGGGCGGACGGAGCCGGGGGGGGAATCGTCGGCGCGGTGGTGCATGGCAGGCGTCGCCCGCGGGTGGGGCGGGAGTGGTGGAATGCTACGCCGGGCGCGGCGGGCCGGCAGCGGCCCGCACGGGAAGCGCGCGAGCGCCGATGCCAGCGGGCGGTCGCGGGGACGGTCCCGGCGGGGCGCTTCGGACTGGCGCCGGATCAGCCGCCGCCTTCGAGCGGCTCGAGGCGTTCGCGCAGCCTGTCGACCATCTCCTGGCCACGCGGGTCCTCGCCGATGACCTGCTTCAGGCCTTCGAGCGCCTTCTTGAAGCCCGCGACGGAACGGTCGCCCTGCGTGGCGAGCACTTCGCCCGCGGCGTCCATGAAGACGAGGTGGGGGACCGCGCGGCCACCCTTGTCGCGGAGCAGGGTCGGGTACTTGTCCCCTTCGACCTGCGTGGTGACGTGGCAGAACAGCACGACCTGCTTGCCGAACTCGGCAAACGCGGGCTCGGAGAACGCTGCGTTCTCGAGCGCCGTGCAGGGGCCTCAATGCGAGCAGGAGCGCGAGAAGTAGGTGAAGATGAGCTTGCCGCTCCTCTTGGCCTCTTCGCGCGCGACGTCGTAGTCGAACGTCCACGGCGCCTTCTGGAAGACCTCGAGCGCGAGCTTCTCGTCGCGCAGCTTGATCAGGTCCTCCTGGCTCCTCTTCTGGCCTTGCGGCGGCGCGGCGAGGCGCGCCGCTGGGACCGGCTTGGTGGCTTCGGCGGGCTTGGTCGGCGTGACGGGCTTCTCCTCCTGCGCGGTGGCCACGGCGAGCGTGGCGAGCACCGGCAGGACGGCCGTCGCGACCGTCTTCCATCGGATGCAGAGCACGGGTCTCCAGGTGGGGGTGTTCTGCGTGGCAAGCCACGCTTGGGCGGGGGAGTGTAGCGGGTTCGGGCTGAGGGGCTTGTGACGGGTTGGTCTCGGCAGGTGACGGTGCGCGGGCTAGCCTGGAACATGACGAAAGATCCAGAAGCTTGACAAAATGGAAGATCGCGTTAGAACGTGCCGCTTCGTCAAGCAAAAGGACCATCTGCCATGTCCAGACCACTGCCCACGCGCCGCCGCTTCCTCGCCGCAGGCACTGCCTGCCTCGGCGCCTTGCTCTCCGGCTGCCAGGTGCCCTGCGGCCAAGCGTCGCCGCAGCCAGCGCCGCCGGCAGGACCACCCGCCGGTTCTTCCGAGGCAACTGCGCCAGCTCGCGCCGCGGCGCGACCTGGCACGGGCGACGCCGAACTCGACGCGTTGCGGCACCTCGCGGTCGACGCGCCGATCGCCGAACTCGTCCAGCACCGCCTGATCTTCCTGGTGCGGATCGGCGACAGCTACCGCAAGGATCCGGTGATGTGGCGCGGCGTGGCGCGGCTCTGCGACACCGCACTGGCCGACCCTTCGATCCCCGACCGCCGCATCTTCGGCAAGCTGCTCGCGCAGATCATCGTCTACGGCGAGCCCGAGTTCGCCCAGCCGCTCGCGCACCTCGTCCCGGAACTGCGGAGGCTGCTGTGAGCGCGCAAGGTCCAGGAGCTGGCATCCGCGTGCAGGGCTCGGTCACGCCGGGCGCCGTGGTCACGGTCGAAGTCGGCGGCGCAGCCACGTCCGTCGAAGTCAGCACGGGCGATGGCACGGTGCTGAGCTTCCCCGTGCTTCCCGGCGGCAACGCGCGCGTCAGGGTGCCGAACGTCCCAGGCGGCACGTTGCTGACGGTCGCATGCGGCACCGGCCTGCGCGCCCGCGTCGTGCTCGTCGAGGTGCTCGCGCCCTGACCGGGCCGCGGCGGCACGCCAATCCCCATTCCGTCTTCCCCCCGTTCCATCGGAGCAACCATGCCAACGACACGCAGCAGTCTCTTCCCGCTCTTCCCGTTCCCGCTGCTCGCCGCCGCACTCTGCGCGCAGCAGCCCCAACACCTCGTCGCGCCCGCGGCCTACGCGAACCAGGACGCGATCAGCTACGGCTGGATCGCCGGCGCGAGCCAGGATCTTCGCCAGCAGACGCTCGTCGGCGCGAGCCACCTGCAGGCCCTGCTCGGCCGCGAACTGCTCGCGCTCGAGTTGCGCCGCACGGCCGCGAACGAGGTCTACCAGGGCGGCACCGCGAACCTCACGGTCGTGCTGTCGACCGCGCCCCACGGCCCACTGCAGTGCGACTCGGCCTGGCTCGGCAACGTGGGCCCCGACGCCCTGCAGGTCCACAGCGGCGCCGTGGTCTTCCCGACGTCGCCGGCCACGACCGGCCCGAACGTGGGATGGACGCCACAGAACGTGCTGCGCATCCCGTTCACCGTGCCGTTCGTCTACCGGGGCGGCACCCTGTGCATCGACGTCGTCGGCCAACCGATCGCGGGCCAGAACGTGAACTGGTGGATGGCCGACGGCGAGTTCGAGGACCTGATGGGCTCTGCGGTCGAGGTCGGCTCCGGCTGCGGCCTCTACGGCGGCCCGCAGCACCGCTGGAGCTACGTCGCCGAGCGCACGCTGCTGCCCGGCGCGCACGCGCGCTTCTGGGCCCACGGACCGCAGAACGGCTTCGGCATGGCGGTGTTCGGCGCGCCGAGCCCCACGCCGATTCCGCTGACCGCGCTCGGCCTGAACGCGCCGGGCTGCGACATGCACCTGCAGCCCGGTCTCGTGCTGTCGACGCTCGTCGCGCGGTTCGTGCCGGAGGTCCACCCGCTGCTGCTGTCGCGACCCGGCTGCGCCGAGGCGCGCCTGCGCATTCCGGCTTCGCCGTGGGTCTTCGGCCTCACGCTCGCGACGCAGTGGCTCGACCTGTCGCAGCCGGCCACGAGCAACACGATCGAGTGGACGGTGGGCAGCCAGATCCCGAGCCTCGACATGACGCTGGTCGAAGGGCATCCGGGCGATCCGCGCGGCGAGGTGTCGGTGCACTTCGCGCACGTCTGGCGGTTCGAGTACCGCTGAGCGGCGGGCGGTGCGGGCGGGAGGGGGACGGCCAGGGGGCAGGCGCCTCCTGGCCGGGTTGCGTACGGGCAAGGGGGTGGCGGTCCCCG
>VGXW01000312.1 GCA_016873195.1 Planctomycetota bacterium
TGCTCGGTGTGCACCGCGGACGCGTGCTGCAGCGGCGACTCCGGCGTGCCGTGCGACTGCGGCTGCAGCTGCGGCCGCGACGCGGCGGCCTCCGCGGCGCAGGCGGAACCCACGAACGGCGAACCGCGGCCCGATCGCAACCGCGCGCTCGGCTGCACCGACTGCGCCGTCGACGTGGCGCTGCCGGTGGAACTCGGCCAGCCACAGCGCGGCGCCGACCTGCCGACCGACCACGCGCCGTGCGTGGGCTTCGTGCCCCCCGCGTTCGCCTGCACACCCATCGCGCGCACGCCCGGCGGCTGGCCGTTCGGCACCGGGCCGCCGCGCCCCGATCCGCGCACGGACCTGATCGCCACGACGAACCTGCGGTGCTAGGCGCATGCGCCCGCCGGTCCCGGACGGGACCGCGTGGGCCGCGCCCTGGCCCGCTGGCACCTCGCCGCGGGCCGCTCCCGCCTGCACTGCCGAGGTCCGTCATGTCCGTCTGCCGTCTGTCCGCGTTCGCCGCCCTGCTGCTGCCAGCCTGCGTCGCCTACCACGAAGCTCCCGCCGATCCCGCCGCGATCGCGGCCGAGCTGCGCGCCCGCCCCGGCGGCACCTTCACGTTCGCCGAGGCCGTCGCCACCGCGTTCGCGCAGAATCCCGAACTCCAGGCCCTCGCCGCGCGTGCCCGGGCCGCGGGCGCGGTCACGGTGCCCGTCGAGCTGCAGTCCGAGTACCGCAGCGAAAGCGAGATGCTCGCCGTGATGATCGACCCCGTGGCGCTGCTGGGCCTCGGGCCGCGCGGCGGTGCTCTCGGCACCGCGCGCGCCGAGGCGGAGGCCGCCGTGCAGGAACTCGCCGCGCAACGCTGGCGGGTCGCCGCGGCGATCGCCGAGACCTTCGCCGTCGAGCAGGCGCTGGCCGGGCTGCACGCGCCCGACCTGCCGGTCGACGCCGAAGTCTTCGAACGCGCAGGCCTCGCGGCGCCCGCGATGGCCGCCCAGCTGCGCGCCGCGCAGGCGCGCGGGCAGGCCGAGGCCACCGAACTGCAGAACGCGCGCGCGATGAACCGCGCCGAACTCTGCCGCCTGCTCGGCCTGCCTGCCGACGCACAGGTCGCGTTCGCCGCGGGACCGCTGCCGCCGGCGCCGCCGCGCAGCGACGCGGCCTTGCTGGCCCGCCCCGACCTCGCGCTCGCCGCGGCGCGCTTCCGCCTCGCCGATGCCGAGTTCCGGCGCGCGGTCCGGGACCAGTACCCGAGCCTGATGATCGGCCCCGAGATCCCGCTGCGCGGCGATCCGCTGCAGTGGATGGCGGTCCTGAAGCTGCCGATCGGCGCCCACGGCGCCGCGGCCGCCGCCGGCGAACGCCGCGAGGCCGCGCGCGCCGAACTGGCCGCCGCCTGGCTCGCCGCGAGCGCCGAGGCGCGGCAGGCCGGCCTCGAAGCGGACACCGCGCGGGCCCAGGCCAGCGCGACCGAGGCAAGCCTCGAAGCGAGCGAGCGCGCGCTGCGCACGGCGCTCGTCGGCGCCAACGTCGAGATCGACGCGTTCGACCGGATCGCCGAGACGGCGGCGATGGCCGTGCGCGACACCATGGAACACCGCGTCGCGGCCGTGGCCGCGGCGCGCGCGTCGGTGCGCGCCGCCGTGAGCTGCGGCTGGCCCGGCGACGAAGCCGCCGCGGAGGTCGCGCCATGAGCCACGTCGACCTCTCCGCGTTGCGCATGGGCAGCGAAGCCCCGGCACTGGGGCGCCGCCCGATCGGCCCGCGGCTCTTGACCGCGGCCGTGGTGCTGCTCGTGCTCGCCGTCGCGCTGACGTTCGCATGGCCGCTGTTGTCGCCGGCGCGCGCGGTGCCGATGGCGCAGGTGCGCACCGCCGAAGCGGCCGGCAACGCCAGCAACGCCGTCGCCGAAGCCGTCGGCTGGGTCGAGCCCGACCCGTTCCCCGTGATCGTGCGGCCGCTGGTCGAAGGCCGCATCGAGTCGATCGAGGTGCTCGAGGGCACCCCCGTGAAAGCCGGCGAGACGGTGCTGGCGACCCTCGCGAGCGCCGAACTGCAGGCCGCGCACGAACGCGCCGCGGCGACGGTCGCCGAGCGCGAGCGCGAACACGCGGCCGCGGTGGCCGCGCACGAGCTGGCCAGAGCCCGCCTGCAGCAGAAGGCCGAACTGCGCAGCGCGGTCGCCGAGGCGCGCGCGGCCGCCGCCGAAGCCGAAGCGAAGCTCGCCGCCGCCACGGGCGCGGCACGCCGCAGCGCTGCCGCCGCCCAGGGCGCCGACGCCGCGCTCGCCGCGCAGGAGCAGCTCGCCGCCGCCGGCTCCAGCAACCAGGTCGCGCTGGCGCGCGCGCGCGCCGAGCAGCAGGCGGCCCGGGCCGAGGCCGAAGCCGCCGCTGCCGAGCACGCCGCGAGCGAGCGCGGGGCCGCCGCCGCCGCCGCCGCCCTGCAGCTCGCCGAGGAACTGCTCGCCGCCCCCGTCGACCTCGAACACGGCGAACGCGTGGCCGCGGCCGAGGCAGGCAAGGCCGGAGCGGCGCTGGCGGCCGCCCGCACCGAACTGGCGATCGCCGAGCGCGAACTCGGCTGGACGACCGTGGTGGCGCCCGTCGACGGCGTCGTGCTGAAACTGCTCGCGGTGCCCGGCGCCGGCACCGGCCCCGAAGGCGAGGGCATCCTGTCGCTCTACGACCGCGCGCACCTGCGCGCGCGCATCGACGTGCCGCTCGGCACGATGAGCGGCGTCGCCGACGCACAACCGGTCGAACTGAAGAGCGAGATCACCGGCAGCCTGCTGGTGCGCGGCGTGGTGCAGCGCGTGCAACACGAGTCGGACCTGCTCAAGAACACGCTGCAGGTGAAGATCGGCCTCGTCGACCCGCCGGCGCTGTGGCGGCCCGAGACGCTGGTGCGCGCGCGCTTCCTCGGCACGCAGGCGGCTGGCGGCGCGTCGGCCGCCGCCGCGTTCCGCGTGCCGAAGGCCGCCGTGCGCAACGGCATGGTGTTCGCGTTCGACCCGGCCCGCGGCCGCGCGCGCGCGATCGCGGTCACGGTGGTGCAGGAGGACGGCGACGGCGCCATCGTGCGCGGCGAACTGGCGCCCGCGATGCGCGTGATCCTGGCCGACGTCGCCGACGGCGAGAACGTGCAGGAGGTGCAGCGATGAGTCTCGTGGCAGTGCGCGGTGTGACCAAGACGTTCGCCTCGACCTCGGAGGCGGTGACGCCGATCGCCGACCTCGACTTCACGGTCGAGCAGGGCGAGTTCGTGTGCCTGATGGGCCCGTCCGGCAGCGGCAAGACGACGCTGCTGCACCTGCTCGCGGGCATCGACCGGCCGACCAGGGGCTCGGTGCACGTCGCCGGCGAGGACGTCGCGGCGTTGTCGCCGAGCGCGCTGGCGCGCTGGCGCACGCGCGCGATCGGCTACGTGTTCCAGACCTACAACCTGATCCCGGTGCTGACGGCCTACGAGAACGTCGAGGTGCCGCTCCTGCTGCTGCGGCTGTCGCGCGCGCAGCGGGCGCAGAAGGTCGCCACGGCGCTCGCGGCGGTCGCGCTGACCGACCGCGCCCACCACCTGCCGAGGCAGTTGTCGGGCGGCCAGCAGCAGCGCGTCGCGATCGCGCGCGCGATCGTCGCCGACCGGCCGTTCGTGCTCGCCGACGAACCGACCGGCAACCTGGACCGCCAGGCCGCGACCGCGACGATGGAGCTGCTGCGGCGGCTCGTCGCCGAGTTCGGCAAGACGCTGATCATGGTCACGCACGACCCGCTCGCCGCGCAGGCGGCCGACCGCGTCGTGCACCTGGACAAGGGCCGCATCGTCGACGGAGCCAGCCATGCGTGACCTGCTCGCCTTCCTGCCCTACGCGTTCCGCACCGCCGCGCGCGCGCGGCTGCGCTCGCTGCTGACGCTGCTCGGCGCGGCGCTGGCGATGATGCTGTTCGCGTTCGTGCGCACGGTCGACGACGGCGTCGCCCAGCTCGCCGCGCGCTCGCAGCAGCCGGTGCTCGTCGTGTTCCAGGACAGCCGCTTCTGCCCGCTGACCAGCGAGCTGCCGCTGCGTTACGAACGCGACATCCTGGCCGTGCCCGGCGTCACCGCGGTGCTGCCGACGCTGGTGTTCATCAACAGCTGCCGCAGCAACCTCGACCTCGTGACGCTGCACGGTGTCGACGAGGCGAACCTCGAGACGCTCTACGACCTCGACGTGCTGTCGGGCTCGGTCGCCGCCTGGCGCGGCCAGCGCGACGGTGCTCTGGTCGGCGAACGGTTGGCACTGCGGCGCAAGCTGCAGGTCGGCCAGCGCGTGCGCCTGGGCGAGGTCGACGTGCAGGTCGCCGGCATCGTGCGCAGCGAGTTCGCGGGCATCGCGAACCTCGCGTTCGTGCACCTCGACCTGCTGGCGCTCGCGCGCAAGCGGCAGGGCGCGGCGACGCAGTTCTTCGTGCAACTCGCGGCCGGCGTCGACGCCGAACTCGTCGCCGACGCGATCGACACGAAGTTCCAGACCGACGAGGCGCGCACCGACACCAAGAGCATGCAGGCGTTCGTCGCCGCGGCGATCGCCGAGATCTCGCAGGTGGTCTCGTTCGCGCGCTGGCTCGGCGTGCTCGCGGTGTTCGTCGTCGCGCTCGTGCTCGCGAACACGGTGTTCATCAGCGCCGAGTCGCGCGCGGCCGAGATGGGCGTGCTCGAGACGATCGGCCTCACCAAGGGGAAGCTCATGGCGCTGATCGCCGCCGAGGGCATCGGCCTCGGCGTGCTCGGCGGCATGCTCGGCACCGCGCTCGTGGTCGGCGTGTTGTGGTTCCGGCCGGTCACGCTCGGCGTCGAGGGTTTCGGCATCGACCTGGCACCGCACGCGAGCACGGTCGGCTACAGCCTGCTGGCGGCGTTCGTCACCGGCGCCCTGGCGTCGCTGCCGCCGGCGATCGCGGTCGCGCGGCGCGCGCTGCACCTCGGCGTCAAGGCGGAGTGAACCATGCTGCCCTTCGCCTACCTGCTGCGGAACCTGCTGCGCCGGGGCACCCGCACCGCGGTGACGATCGCCGGCGTGGCCGCCACGACGATGCTGGTGATCGCGATGCACGCGTTCGCGGCCGGCATGGACGGCGCCGCGACCGGCAGCGCGCGCGAGGACGCGGTGCTGCTGATCGGCGTCTCGTCGGAGGTCGACGTGGTGCGCTCGGTGATCGCGCGCGGCAGCGCCGAGGTCGCCGCCGCCGCGGCGCCCGGCGTGCGCACGATCGACGGCCGGCGCGCCGCTTCGGTCGAACTGCACATCGCGACGCGCAACGGCGAACAGATCGGGCTCTTGCGCGGCATCACGCCCGCGGCCTACCTCGTGCACGACCGGGTGCAGGTGATCGAAGGCCGCGAGCCGCGCGCGTCGATGGAGGTCATGGTCGGCGCGCTGGCCGGCACGCGCATGGGCCTGCCCGAGGCGGACCTCGCCGTCGGCAAGACGCTGCACGTCGAGCGCACCGACTTCACGATCGTCGGCCGCTTCGCCGCG
>VGXW01000313.1 GCA_016873195.1 Planctomycetota bacterium
GGGGATCAGCACGAAGGCGGCGACCGCGCTGAGGCCGAGCTGCAGCTGCAGGAAGATCGGGTTGCCCTGCACCATCGAGGTCGGCTCGTGCCTGCGCAGGCTCTCCTTCGCCTTCTCGGGCTTGTCCCAGCGCAGGAAACTGAAGAAGTAGGGCCAGTCGTCGGTCGTCGGGCGGATGTCGTACTCGTACTGGCGCGTGAAGGCCTGCTGGTCGGGCGCCAGCAGGTACTCGGTGACGCCGTTGTCGAGCGGCTCGCCGGGCAGGTGCACCACGGTGATCCGCGCCTCGTCGGCCCACCTGCGCAACTTGTCGAGTTCGGCCGCCGGGTAGGGTCCTTTGCGCAGCATCACCGTGCGCAGGCCGTCGGGCGTCGACAGCGCGGCGACGCTCGCGGCGAACTGCGCCTGCGCCGCCGCCGGCAGCGCCGCGCGCATGTTCTGCAGCAGCCGGATCGTCTCCATGTCGGCCGCCATGCGCGTGATCTGCAGGATGCCGCCCGGCGCGAGCCGTTCGTACATCGTGCGGCAGGCCTGCACCGTGTAGAGGTAGTTCTCGGCCAGCACGTAGGCGCCCGAGGCCAGCGCCGTCCAGGTGTCGATGCCCGTCAGCTGGATCACGTCGTAGTGGTCCGCGTCGCGCATCAGCGCCGACCGCCCTTCGTCGCAGACGAGTTCGACGCGCCGATCGGCGCCGAGCGGCGCCGAGAACTCGGCCGCCACGGAGCTGTGCACGTCGAGGATCGAGCGGTTCAGCTCGATGCCGCGGATCAGGCTGCAGTCGTGGACCTTCGCCGCCCACAGGTCGGGCCCGCCGCCGACGCCGATGACGCAGACGCGCGGCGCGCTGCCCTGCTTCAGCGCGAACGCGGCCGAGTAGGTGGTCCAGCGCAGCAGTTCGAGCTTCTCGGGTTCGCGGCCGAAGTCGCTGAGCATCGTGCCCGCGTCGCCGTCCTGCGCGATCCACCACTGCTGCGGCAGCGCCATCGCCGCGGCCGTGGCACCGCGCGCCTGCAGGAAACTCAGGCCCTCGGGCAACCGCAGCACGTCGACGCGCGAGTTGACCGACCACTGCGAGTACAGCGAACGGCCGTACTGCGGCACCGTGAAGTCCTGCGTCAGGTCGAGGAACCGTTTGCCCGGCACCGGCCACCAGCCGTCGAGCTTCGGCGCGATCGCGAGGCAGGCGACCGCGAGCGCACAGCAACCGAACCGCGCCGCCGCGCCGCGGCCCGGCCAGGCCGACCAGGCCGCCAGCGACGCCAGCGCGACGGTGACGGCGAAGCAGCCGCCGGCGCCGACCGGCCACAGCAGCAGCGGGCACAACAGGCAACCGAGGCCGGCGCCGACGAGGTCCGCGGCGTAGACCGAGTGCACGCGGGCGGCATGCGCCGCGAGCAGGAGCCCGATCGAGGCGCCGCCGAAGAAGAACGGCACCGCGCAGGCGAGGTTGAAGGCCGAGAAGCGGCCGATCTCGCCCCAGCGGAAGGCGCCGTCGACGACGAACTTCAGCGTCTCGGGGATCTGCGCGGTCAGCAGGTAGGCCCACGAGGCCGGCAGGCTGATCACGAACAGCAGCGCGAAACCCGCGATCCACGCCTGCGGGTCCCGGCGCCAACGCCGGTCGAGCAGCGCCAGCAGCGAACCCGAGGCACCGATGCCGAGCAGGCTGTTGCTGATGATCAGGAAGCCGAAGTGGAAGTGCAGCCGCAGCGCGCAGACGCGGGTCAGCAGCACCTGGAACGCCAGCAGCGACGCGGCGAGCAGCGCGATCGTGAGCCAGGGGCGGCGCAGGGAGGCGGCGGGCAGTGGGTCCGTCATCGGGGGCCGGGCAATCTATCGGCAGGGCGCGCCACCGACCCGCCGAATCCTGCGCGCGGCGCAGGCGGACCAGCCGCGCGTTCAGTGCTGCGGCCGGTGCACGTCCCACATCGTGGCGTGCCAGGGCACCCACGCGCGGTGCCAGCCGTCGCTGTGCTTGACCTGCATGTAGCGGTCCATGTAGTCGAAGAACGCCGGGTGCGCCCAGGCCTCCTGCAGGCCCATCGCGCGCGCGGCCAGCGCCTGCCCCACCCAGCCGTTGGCCGTGCAGCACCGGCGGTAGGGGTCCACGCCCCACTCCGCGCGGTCGCCGGACGGCTGGTCGGCGTGCGCGAACCCCCACTCGGGCAGCCCGGCGTGCGCCACCGTGTAGCCGCCGAAGCCCCAGTTGAACACGCCGGGGCTGGTCTCCTGCACGGTGAAGGTCTGGCCGTCCTCGGCGAAGTACTGGTCGCCCTCGTCGGCGCTGCGCCGCCCGGAGCGGAACTCGCGGCCGGCCGCGAGCATGCGCCCATCGTGCAGCACCGCGCCCGCGAGCAGGATCGGGAACTTGCGCCCGCTGCCGTGGCCGCCGGAACCGGGCCACCGGCAGCCGCCGCGCAGCGCGCCGTGCAGATCGATGCCGAGCTGCACCACTCGCACCAGCAGCGTCCGCTTCTGCTGCTCGGGCAGGTCGCAGTTCAGCAGCAGTCCCGCGCTGCCGACGAGGGCCGCCATCTCGCGCGGGTAGTCGGGCATGTTGTCGGCGGGATGCGCGTAGCGCACCGGCCAGTTCGGGAAGTGGTCGAGCCAGAGCCGCTCGAACCCCGCGGCGATCGACTCGACCGGCGGGGCGTCGAGCGTCGGCCGCAGCCGCCGCAGCACGTCGAAGTCGAGATCCGCGGCGCGGTGCGGCATCAACTTGTCGCCTTTCACGCAGGGCGGCCGGAACGCGTCCGGGGCCGGCGGCGTGGCGACCACGGTCAGCACCGCCGCGCCCTGCAGCTGCGGGATCGCCTTGCGGTCGGCGCGGCTCCGCACCGACACGAGGCTCTGCCCCGGACGCAGCCCGAGCGGCCGTTCCGCCGAGATCCCCCACGCCGCGTTGAGTTCCTCGCGGTAGCGCTCGCGGTGTTCGTCCGCGAACAAGCAGCTGTCGTAACCCTGCAGCATGCTGGCGGGGTCCGGGTCGACCATCGAACCGTGCAGCACGCGCCCTTCGACCTCCACGCAGCTCGGTTCGATCGCGACGATCCGCACGGGGCCGACGACCCACGGGTCGCCGTTCGCGAAGCAGCCGACGACGTGCGGCTCGGCGAACTGCCACGCGATGCCGTGGCGTTCGAGCGACGTGGCCCGGGCGGGCATACCCTCGCGGTCGCCGCCAGCACCGCCGGCCTGGGCCGGCAGCGGGTCGAGGGGAAGTGCCCACACGAGCACGGCGAGGCCCGACTTCAGCAGCGCATGCACGCCGACAGGTTAGGCCCGCGCCGGCGATCCGCCAGGGGCGTCCGCGCCGCGGGGCGCCAGCACCCGGCAGCCCGGCCTGGAAGCGCACGGCCGGTCGCGTATGCTCGGACAGCCTCGCGACTGGCGCTTCGCCGGCACGCCGAGGCATCCGACCACGCCCGGAGGCTGCCATGGCTCCCACCCGCGCCGCCGTGCTCGCTGCGTTCGCGCAGCAGCGCTGTTCCGCCATCCTGCGCACCGCCGACCGCGACGCCGTGCGGCCCGCGCTCGACGCTGCGATCGCCGGCGGATTCCGCATCGTCGAAGTCACGATGACCACGCCCGACTGCCTCGAACACGTCGCCGCGCTGTCGGAGCGACACGGGATCGTGGTCGGCGCCGGCACGGTGCTGAACGTCGACGACGCGAAGGAGGCGATGGCCGCGGGCGCGCGGTTCCTCGTCTCGCCGGTCACCGATCCGCAGGTGATCTCCTTCTGCCGCCAGCACGATCTCGTGTCGATCCCCGGCACGCTGACGCCGACCGAGATGATGGAGGCCCACCGGGCCGGCGCCGACGTCGTGAAGCTGTTCCCCGCCCCCGCCAACGGCCCCGAGTTCATCCGCGCGGTGCGCGGGCCGCTGCCGTTCCTGCGCATCTACCCGACCAGCGGCGTCACCGAGGACAACGTCGAGAGCTGGCTCGCGGCCGGCGCGTTCGGCGTGGGCTTCGTCAGCTCGCTGTTCGACGCCGACGACCTGCGCCTGCGGCGGTTCGAGGCGATCCGCGCGCGCGCGGCGCGCATGGTCGCCAAGGTGGCCGCCTTCGGCCGGAGCAATCCGCAGCCTTCGTCGGCCGTCGTGGCCGTGCCCTGAGGCCAGCCTACCGGCGCAGCAGCCAGCGCAGCGCGCGCGAGGCCGCCACCGCGGCGCCGAGCAGCACCACCGTCGCCTGCCCCGGCGGCAGGTCCAGGCGGTCGGCGGCGAAGAACCCCGCCGCGAAGATCCCCGCCCCGGCCAGCGGGGCCCCGGCCAGCACCGCCGCCAACGAGCGCGCCCATTCGCGCAGCAGCAGCACGGGCAGGACCGCCGCGCCGAACGTGAACGTGAGGCCCGTCGCGTGGATCGAGAAGCCGAGCCCCGCGCCGATCCACGCGCCGACCACTGCGTCGAGCCGGCGCACCGGCAACCCGTAGACCTGCGCCGACGCCGGGTCCGTCGCCCACAGCAGCAGCGAACGCCGCCAGCGCAGCAGCGCTGCTGCGGACGCGGCGCACAGTGTGCCCGCGAGCCACGCGTCCGCGCCGGACGCGCCCAGCAGGGACGACAACATGAGCCGCTGCACCTCCTGCAGCCCGTGCGGTGCGTCGGCGAGCAGCAGCATCGCGGCGCTGCCCGCGAACAGGAAGGTCCACACCGCGCGCGCCTCGAGCGCCGTGCCGCGCACCGTCAGCGCCCGCATCGCCAGCACCGCCGTGCCGCCCGCCGTCACGAGCGCGGCGGCGAGCGCGGCCGACTCCTCGTGCACGTGCCCGGCAGCCGCCTCGCCGAGCCCGGCCCACAACACGATCGCGATGCCGAGGTTGGCGCTCTGGCCGATCGCTGCCGCGAGGAACAGCTGCTGCCGCAGCACCAGCACGGCGCCGAGCAGCGGCAGCCCGACGGCGAGCCACAGCCCGGTCAGCATCGCGCCGCCGAACAGCTCCCAGATCTGCGCGTCGCCCGTCACGGCTGCACCTGCCCGAGCGCGCCGGCGAGCCGCGGGTCCGCGAGCAGCGCGTCAGCCGCGCCGGCCACCACCGCGCCGCCGTCGACCAGTGCGACGTGCGTCGCGAACCTGCGGGCGAGCCCGAGGTCGTGCGCGACGTGGACGACGCCGAGCCGCTGCTGCTCGCGCAGCCGTTCGAGGTCGCGAGCCAGCAGCGCGGCCCCGTGCCCGTCCAGGTTCGCCGTCGGCTCGTCGAGCAGCAGCAGGCGCGGCCGGCGCGCCAGCGCGCGCGCGACCATGGCGCGCCGCCGCTGCCCGACCGACAGCGTCTGCACGGCGCGCGCGGCCAGCCCGCCGATCTCCATCGCCGCGAGCGCGTCGGCCACGCAGTCGCGAACCGCCGCGCGGGCCTCGCCGTCCGGCAGGCCCAGCGCGACGAACTCGGCGACCGTGCACGGCAGCGGCGGCGCGAAGCGCTGCTCCTGCGGCACGTAGCCGAGCCGCCGGCGTCCGGCGAGGTCGG
>VGXW01000314.1 GCA_016873195.1 Planctomycetota bacterium
GTTCGCGCCACAGCGGCCGCGCCTCGGCCTGCAGCCAGTGCACCGCGGCGTACCAGGCGAGCCACAGGACGGGCAGCGCCAAGGTGGAACGTACCGCGATCGCGGTCAACGGACCGATCTTGTGCCCGTGCAGCACCGACTTGGTGCACAGTTCGCCGACGCCCCAGCACAGGCCGGCGGCGATCGCCAACAGGATTGCTTGCATGGTCGCTCCGCGCGGGGCGCCTCGGGCGCCCCGGGCGCGGGCAGCGTAGCGGCGCGGGCCGGCGGCGGCTCTGCCGCGCCCGGCGGCCTGATCCACCGGGGGGATTGGCTCGGCCGGCTTCCGGGCCGACAATCCCGGACGGCGCGGGATGGACCCGCGCTCCCTTGCCAACGGAGTTCCGCCATGAAGAACCTGCTGCCCCTGTTGTGCTGCGCGGCCGCGGTCGCGCAGGCGCCCGTCTGCGTGTCCGGCGTCGTCGAGCCCGTCGGCGGCCCGACCATCTGCATGCAAGGCGAGACGCACCGGCTCGCGGACACGACCGTGATGCTGAAGAGCTCGCTGGTCAACCTGAGCCAGTACGTCGGCCAGCTCGTGCGCGTCGAGGGCCGCGACGTAGGCCTCGTCTGCAACGTGCTCGACGTCACGGCCGTGACCCCCACCTACGCGCAGCTGGAGACCTGCGGCACGCCGATGCCCGGCTGCCCGATCAAGGTGAAGGTCGGCCCGGGCGCGATCGGCCGCTACGCGATCCTCGCCTCGTTCGGCCCCGGCTTCCTGCCGATCGGCTGCGCGCCGCCCGACTTCGTCGACGGCACGATGCTGCTGCGCTCGCCGGCGATCACGCTGGTCGTCGCCATGTTCCCGGGTCCCTACGGCGAGTTCGTCTGGCAGATCCCGAACCAGCCGAGCCTGCAGGGCGTGCAGATCTGGTTCCAGGGCGCGCGCCAGGACATCGGCCCCGTCGGACCGGTGCAGCTGACGAACTCGGTGCGGCTCTTGATCGTGCCGTTCATGCCGCCGTGCGGCGGCATCAACTGCTGACGGGCCGGGCTCCCGCGCCACCGGGGCGGCTCCGCCGGTAGCATGCCCGCCCCGATGGCCTGCGCCCCCGCCGACCCCACGCGCTTCCTGCCGACCACCCTGGCCGAGTGCCAGGCCCGCGGCTGGGACCAGGTCGACACCGTGTTCGTGACCGGCGACGCCTACGTCGACCACCCGTCGTTCGCGATGGCGCTGCTCGGCCGCGTGCTGGAGGCCGAGGGCTTCCGCGTCGCGATCCTCGCGCAGCCGCCGTGGCAGGACGCCACCGCGTTCCGCCAGTTCGGCCGGCCCCGGCTCTGCTTCGCCGTCAGCGCCGGGAACATGGACTCGATGATCAACCACTACACGGCGAACAAGAAGCGGCGCAACGACGACGCCTACTCGCCGGGTGGGCGCATCGGGCAGCGGCCCGACCGCGCGACCGCGGTCTACGCGCAGCGCTGCCGCGAGGCGTTCCCCGGCGTGCCCGTGGTCGCCGGCGGCGTCGAGGCCTCGCTGCGCCGCATCGCCCACTTCGACTACTGGTCGGAGACGGTGCGGCCGTCGATCCTCGTCTCGAGCAAGGCCGACCTCGTCGGCTTCGGCATGGGCGAGCGCGTGCTGGTCGAGATCTGCCGGCGGCTCGCCGCCGGGCGCACGATCGCCGACTGCCGCGACCTGCGCGGCGTGGCCTACCTGCTCGGCCAGAAGGAGCCGCTGCCCGCGCACGCGTGGCACGACGCAGCGTGCGACAACCAGACCGTCGAGCTGCCTGGCTTCGAGCAGGTGCAGGCGGACAAGGTCGCGTTCGCCACGGCGACGCGGCTCCTGCACCAAGAGACGAACCCGCGGAACGGCCGCCGGCTCGTGCAGCGCCACGGCGAGCGGCTGCTCGTCGTCAACCCGCCCGCACTCGCGCTCGACGAGCGCGAACTCGACCGCGTCTACGACCTGCCCTACACGCGCCAACCGCACCCGCGCTACACCGAGCCGATCCCCGCGCACACGATGATCGCGGACTCGGTCACCACGATGCGCGGCTGCTTCGGCGGCTGCACGTTCTGTTCGATCACGATGCACCAGGGCCGCGCGATCCAGAGCCGCAGCGAGGCCTCGATCCTGAAGGAAGTGCGCGGCATGGCCGCGGACCCGGACTGGAAGGGCCACGTCAGCGACGTCGGCGGGCCGACCGCGAACATGTACCGCATGCGCTGCTCGCGCCCCGAGATCGAGGCGCGGTGCCGGCGCCTGTCGTGCATCCACCCGACCGTGTGCAAGCTGCTCGGCGCCGACCACGGGCCGACCGTGGACCTGCTGGCCCAGGTGCGGCAGGTGCCCGGCGTGAAGTCCGTGCGCGTCGCGTCGGGCATCCGCATGGACCTCGCGCGGCTCGACGACGACTACCTCGAGCAGATGGCGCGCCACCACGTCGGCGGCCAGCTCAAGGTGGCGCCCGAACACTGCAGCGACAAGGTGCTCGGCCTGATGAAGAAGCCCGCGGCCGCGACGTTCGACGAGTTCGCCGCGAAGTTCCAGGCGGCGAGCGCGCGCGCCGGCAAGGAGCAGTACCTGATCCCCTACTTCATCGCCTCGCACCCCGGCTCCGGCGTGCACGAGATGATCGAGCTCGCGGTCTTCCTGAAGGCGCGCGGCTACCGGCCGCGCCAGGTGCAGGACTTCATCCCGGCCCCGATGGACGTGGCGACGTGCATGTACTGGACGGGCCTCGACCCGATGACGATGTTGCCGGTCGAGACGGTCAAGAAGCTGAAGGACCGCGAGGTGCAGCGCGCGCTGATGCAGTTCTGGAAGCCGGAGAACTGGCTTGCCGTGCGGCAGGCGTTGCTCGACGCCGGTCGCCCGGACCTGATCGGCAGCGGGCACCACTGCCTGATCCCGCGAAACCCACCGCGGGCAGCGCAAGACGGGAGCCGCACCTTGCGCCGCGGCTCCTCGCGCCGTGAGGGCTGAGGACCGCACGAGTGCGCTGGTGGTTGTTTGGCGTAGGCGATGCGGGAAGAGGTGCGCATCCAGCACTCACCGCGGGCTGATCGACGCCCAGAACGCGGCCTAGCTGCGCCGTGCCGGGTGCGAAGGCGCCTGGGCCCAATTGCGTATCGACGCGAGGCACGGTCCTCGCCGTCGCGCGCCGTTCGCCGTTTCTCGCCAGGAGTCGCCACCACCCGCGGGAACGTGGCCGCGCGGAGCCGCGATGCCCCGGCCCGGAAGGTCCCGTATTGCCCGAGGTTGCGAGGCGCGTAGTGTTCCCGTCGCCCATGACTGGTGCGCAGTCAGAGAACGGCTCGCCGGCGGTCCGAATACGATTCGGCCCACCGATGCGCCGGGCGTCCCGGGCCGACCGGCGGGCGCGTCCGCGCT
This sequence comes from Planctomycetota bacterium, assembly GCA_016873195.1. Classification (GTDB taxonomy): domain Bacteria; phylum Planctomycetota; class UBA1135; order UBA1135; family UBA2386; genus VGXW01. The sequence continues at coordinate 3,386 of VGXW01000314.1, forward strand.
CCGCTCCGGCCATGCACCCGACCCGAAGAATGGAGGACCGCACGGCGGAGGAATGACGATGTCCCCTCGTCCACGACCCGAAACCCAAGGCGCTCCCCCGCCGGCCCGGCTGCTGCCCGCGCTCGTGCTCTGCTGCGTCGCGGCGGAGGCCCCCCTCTGCGCAGCCAGCGCAGTTCGGCAGCAGGAACCTGCCCCGGCGAGCGGCCCGCAGCAGGAGCCTGCGGCGAAGGTGCCGGCCTCCCCGGCCTGGTTCCGCGGCCAGTCGACCACGCGCTACTACGCACGCTGGACCAGCGACGAGGCCGACCACGACCTCGTCGAGTTGCTGTCGCTCGACTTCGGCAACGCCGCGCGCGACACGGTCAGCGGCCGCGTGATGGGCCGGCTGACCTACGACCTCGACGGCTACGACACGACGTTCGCCAGCATCAACGACGCCTACGGCGACCGCTTCGACGCGCTGCTCTACGACGCCTACGCGGACCTCAACAAGGTGCCCGGCTTCTCGCGTGTCCGGCTCGGCCGGCAGTCGGTGGTCGAGACGCCCGAGGTGGCCTGGTTCGACGGCGCCCATGCGACGTCGGCGGAGTTCACCGACTTCGCGCTGCAGTTCGGCGCCTACGGCGGCGCCTCGACGCACCTCTACGAATCGTCGCGCTCGGGCGACCTCGTCGCGGGCGCCTACGCGCAGGGACGGCCGTGGACCGGTGCAAGGCTGCGCCTGGACTACATGCGCCTCGAGGACGACGGGCGCTTCGGCGAACACGACGACGACCTGCTCGGCGCCGGCTTCTGGCAGGAGGTCGGCAAGCGCCTGCGCTTCGACGCGCAGTATTCGCGCATCGCCAGCGCCGACCGCGACGCGCAGGGCCACGTGCTCTACCGGGTGCCGGAGTGGGACCTGTGGGTGCGCGGCGGCTACTTCCGGCTGCTCGAGGCGCAGGGCGAACTCGTGCTCGAGGCCGACCCGTTCTTCCAGGCCCTGAACCGGTTGTTCCCGTACGACCAGTGGTCGCTGCAGGCCGCCAAGGGCTTCGCCGATCTCGTCCGGCTGCAGGCCGCGATGGACCTGCGCCGCGTCGACGACGCGGGCGACGTCGGCTTCTACAACCGCGACTACGATCGCTGGTCGGCGACCGTGACGCTGCTCGAGCTCGGCGTGAAGGGCCTGACCGCCAGCGGCACGGTGGACCTGTGGGACACCGACGCGCAGCTCGTGCGCAGCTTCGGCGGCGACCTCGGCTACGCCGTCGACCGGACCACCCTGTCGCTCGGCACCTACTACTCGCTCTACAAGTACGACCTGTTCACCAACAGCGAACGGGACCACGTCCGCACCTACTACCTGCGACTGCACCACAAGCTGAACGCCTCGTTCGGCCTCGACGGCGACTACGAGTTCGAGGACGAGGGGCAGGAAGAGTTCCACCGCATCCGTCTGGGGGTCACATGGCGATTCTGAACGTTCTGCGCGGGCGGGCCGGACTCGGTGCGGCCCTCGCCCTGCTCGGATGCCTCGCGGCCGGCTGCGCGCTGCTCGAGGTGTTCACCGGCAAGCCCTTCGTGTTCGACCACAAGGTGCACCTGAACCCGGACCTGCCCCTCGAGTGCGGTTCGTGCCACGCGGGCTGGGAGAACAGCGACCAGCCCGGCATGCCGTCGCCCGGCGTGTGCGCGCTCTGCCACGACGCGCGGGACAAGGACAAGCCTCCGGACCGCAAGGTCGCCGCGCTGTTCGACGGCGAGGTCTACAAGGCGCAGCGCGTGGCGAAACTCGGCGGCGACGTGAAGTTCTCGCACCAGCGCCACGCGACGAGCCCCGAGACCTGCAGCGCCTGCCACCGCGGCATCGAGACCAACACGCGCGTCGACGGCAGCCTCGCGGTGTCGATGACCGCGTGCGTCGACTGCCACGGCCAGCAGAAGATCGCCAACGAGTGCGCGACCTGCCACGACAGGATCCGCGTCGACGTGGCGCCCGACTCGCACGCGTTCCAGTGGCAGCGGCTGCACGGCCCGACCCCC
>VGXW01000315.1 GCA_016873195.1 Planctomycetota bacterium
CATCTACAAGGCGCCCGGCTACGTCGACACCCTGCGCGGCAACGTCACGACCGTGGTCGCCCCGGACGACGCTGCCTCGCGCCGAATCCGCTCGGACTTCCCGGCCGACACCAGGCTCGCCTACGCGTGGAAGCAGGTTGGCGGAACACGTGTGGAGCTTGCGGAGCCGACAGCAGAGAAGACGTCCTTCCCGTACCGCGAGCCCGACGACGCGCGCAACTTCGAGGTGAACTTCGAACTCACCGTCGCCGACGCAGGGAACCAGAAGATCTACCCCGTCACCGTCAAGGTCGACGTCGAGAGCCCCGGCAACGCCCGCATGACGTGGTGGTTCCTGCTGGTCACGATCGTCCTGCTCGTGCTGATCACCTTCGTGGGCGCGCGCCGCTGGCGCGCCCAGGGGCTCGACCTCGACGGCCAGCGGCCCGCGGCGGACTGAAGGAGACGACCATGCTCGCAAACCTCACGGTCACGGGTTGGATTTTCATGCTGCTGTCCTGCGGCGCGGTCACGGCGCTCACCGCCTGGTGCTTCCGGCGCGTGCTGTTCCCGCCGCACGACGAACCCGACCTGCCTGGCGGGCTCGGGCCGTAGGCGATGGCGCCCGAGGCTTCGCTGACCGCGGCGCTGGGCCACAGCCTGCTCGCGGGCGGACTCGGCACCGGACTCGGCGCCCTGCCGGTGCTGTTCGTGCGCACGATCGGCCCGCGCGTCGAGTCGGCGCTGGCGGGCTTCAGCGCGGGCGTGATGCTCGCGGCCTCGTTCGTCGGCCTGCTGCTGCCAGCACTGGAACTGGCGCAGCGACCCGCGGCGTCCGGTTCGACCTGGCCGGTGCTGCTCGGCGTGGCGCTCGGCGCCCTGACGATCGATCTGCTGCACCGCTGGTCCCCCCACGAGCACTTCGGCAAGGGGGCCGAGGGCGCGGGACGCTCGCGGCTCGCGCGCACCTGGCTGTTCGCGATCGCGCTGGCGCTGCACAACGTGCCCGAAGGGCTCGCGGTCGGGGTCGGGGTCGCCAGCGGCGACGCGCAGGTGAGCTGGCCGGTGACGCTGTCGATCGGCGCACAGAACGCGCCCGAAGGGCTGATCGTCGCGGTCGCGTTCCTCGCCGCGGGCCAGGGCCGGCTGCGCGCGCTGCTGGTGACGTTCGCGACCGGACTCGTCGAGCCGCTCGGCGCCGTGCTCGGCTACCTCGCGGTGCAGCTCGTGACCACCGCGATGCCGGGCGCGCTCGCGTTCGCCGCCGGCGCGATGCTCTACGTGGTCTCGCACGAGATCATCCCGGAGTCGCACCGCGAGGGGCGGTCCGCGGGGGCGACGTTCGGCGTGGTGCTCGGCGTGCTGGCGATGCTGCAGTTCGACGCCTGGCTCGGGTGAGGCGCGGTCCCGTTCAGAACGCCGCCGAACCCGGCGCGCGCGGGTACGGGATCGCGTCGCGGATGTTCGACAGGCCGCAGATGTAGACCAGCAGGCGCTCGAACCCGAGGCCGAAGCCCGCGTGCGGCACCGAGCCGTAGCGGCGCAGGTCGCGGTACCAGCCGTAGTGTTCGGGCACGAGGCCCATCTTCTTCATGCGCGCGTCGAGCACCGGCAGCCGCTCCTCGCGCTGGCTGCCGCCGATGATCTCGCCGATGCCGGGCGCCAGCACGTCCATCGCCGCGACCGTGCGGCCGTCCTCGTTGCTGCGCATGTAGAAGGCCTTGATCGCCTCGGGGTAGTTCATCACCACCACCGGCCGGCCGAACAGGTCCTCGCACAGGCAGCGCTCGTGCTCGGTCTGCAGGTCCATGCCCCATTGCGGCGCGTAGTCGAACTTGCGGCCGCTCTTCTGCAGCATTCCGATCGCGTCGCCGTAGTCGACGCGCTCGAACGAGGCGTCGAGGAACTTCTCGAGCCGCGCGATCACGCCCTTCTGCAGCCGGTCGTCGCAGAACTGCAGGTCGTCGCGACGTTCGCGCAGCACCGCGCGGAAGATGTGCTTCAGGAAGCGCTCGGCGAGGTCGGCATTGTCCTTCAGGTCGGCGAACGCGATCTCGGGCTCGATCATCCAGAACTCGGCCAGGTGCCGCGTCGTATTGCTGTTCTCGGCGCGGAACGTCGGCCCGAACGTGTAGACCTTCGACAGCGCGAGGCAGTAGGCCTCGACGTTGAGCTGGCCGGAGACGGTCAGGAACGTCTCGCGGCCGAAGAAGTCCTGCTTCCAGTCGATCTTGCCGCGGTCGTCGCGCGGCAGGTTGTGCACGTCGAGCGTGCTGACGCGGAACAACTGCCCGGCCCCCTCGGCGTCGGAGGTCGTGACGATCGGCGTGTTGACCCAGACGAAACCCTCCTGCGTGAAGAAGTCGTGGATCGCGCACATCGCCGTGTGGCGGATGCGCGCGACCGCGCCGAAGGTGTTCGTGCGCGGCCGCAGGTGCGCCTGCTCGCGCAGGAACTCGAGCGAGTGCTCCTTGGGCTGGATCGGGTAGGTCTCCGGGTCGTCGACGAGGCCGCAGACCACGATCGCGTCGGCCTGGATCTCGAGCGCCTGGCCCTTGCCCTGGCTCTGCACGAGCGTGCCGCGCGCGATCGCCGACGCGCCCGCGGTGAGGCGCAGCACTTCGGTCTGGTAGTTCGGCAGCGTGTTCGGCGCGACGACCTGCAGCGTGCCCTGGCAGCTGCCGTCGCTGAGCTGTACGAACGAGATGCCCGCCTTGCTGTCGCGGCGCGTGCGCACCCAACCGCGGACCTCGACCTTGCTGCCGGTGGGGATGCCGCCGGCCAGCACCTGCTTCACGCTGGCTACCTGCATGGGCAGGACTGTTCCGGGACCGGTGGCAGCTTTCAAGCGACTGCCGGCGGGCGGGGCGGGGCTCACGCGGCCGGGGCGTTGTCGTTGCTCGCCTGGCGGCGCTCGATCACCTTGCGGAAGTGGCTTCCGATCGCGGATGCCGATCGCCGCGGCGGTCGCCGGGGAAGGCGAAGTCGCTCAGCCCGGCTTCTGTCCCGCCAGCAGGGCCCGCAGGCTCTCGACCGCCCGCTGCACGAGCTTGCGGCAGTTCGTCTCGGTGCGGCCGATCGCCTGCGCCAGGTCCGCGTGGCTCATGCCGGCAAGGAACCGCAACGACAGCACGCGCCGATAGAGCTGGGGCAACTCCAGCATCGCCGCCTCGACGCGGCGGTTGGCCTCATGGTCGGCTGCACAGCGGCTCGGCGACGTCTCCTGGCCGGCGAAGAACGACTCGGTCAGGTCGAGATCCCCGTAGCGTTGCCAGAACTGCCGCGCGACCCCGTTGTGCGCCGTGCGCGCGTGGCTGCGGATGCAGTTCTCCACGATCGTGGCGAGCCAGGCCGTGAAGGCGCCCTTGCCGCGCACCTCGAAGACCGGCAGCGCGCGCAGCGCCTTCACGATCGCGTCCTGCGCGATGTCCTCGGCTTCGGCCGGCAACTGGTCGCGGCGCACGCCGAGCTGCACGGCGACCATGCGGGCAACGCGCGGCAGGTAGCGCCGGAACAGCTGCTCGCGGGCGGCGGCATCGCCTGCCTGGGCGCCGGCCACCAGGCTCTGGGTGCTGGGCTCCGCACTGTTCATCGGGGTTCCCCCCACAGCGAGAAGCTGGCCCAATCGCGCGTCGGTGAACCAGCCGCCCGGGCTTCGCGCTGGGCGACCGCCAGAGCCTCGGCGGCTGCACGGCCGTCCCGCAGCCACAGCGCGTAGAACCGTGTGACCACGCGATGCGCCTCGTCGTCGTCGACACGCCAGGAGGTGGCGAGCACGCGCCGCGCGCCCACCGCCTGCACCGCACGCGCGAGGCTCGCCGGACCTTCGTGGCCCACCGTGGGGCCGCTTCCCGTGTCGCATGCCGAGAGCGCCACGAGTTCCCGGTCGCCGCGCAGCTTGGGGAACTCGTCGATGCGCAACAGCCCCTCGTCGGGCGCGCCATCGTCGAGGGTCAAGGCCAGGAACGACAACGCAGCAGCCTCCGGGTCGGCAAACCCGTGGCAGGCAAGGTGCAGGAAGTCCACACCGGACAGGGCACCGGCGTCCAACGCCGACTCCCGCGCGTGGCTGCCGAGCAGCACGCGAAACCGGGCACCCATCAGCGTCGCATCGACCCGGGTCGGATCCGTGATGCCGGCAAGGGCCGCAGTCTCGGACTCGCTGGACGCGAAGCCGCGCGCCACCTCGACGGCCTCGCGCGCCGACCACGGCAGGGACCCGATTCGCGAGAGGTCTGCCCCTCCGCGCACGACTTCCCGATGACCCGGATTCCCGCCGTAGCGCGGATTGGCCAGCGCCAGCAGGCGCCCCTGGCTCAGTTCGCCGTGGGAACGGAGCGGGCGACGGCGCAGATCGGCCAACACGGTTCCCGAGGCGACGTAGCCGAGGGTCACCTGCTCGCCGAGGAGTCCGCGGGGCCCCCACGGCAGCGCCGCGAACGGCAGCCCACCGAGCGACCCCTCGGGCGACACGAGCACGACTTCGGCATCACGCAGTCGCCGCCCCAGCGGCCCCTGCTCCGGCAACAGGTCCCCGAGGTCGGCGAGCGCTGCATCGCACCCTGCGGCGTCCCCGGACCCTCGCGCCTGCGCAAACGCCGCGAGCCCGGCCTCGACCGTCGGCGACGCCGTGAGCCACGCGAGTTCCGCCCCGGCAACGTCGATACAGAAGGCCGCGAAGCGCCCCTCGGTGCGCACGAACTCGACGAGCAGTTCCTTCGGCTGCAACGCGCGCTGCACCTCCGCGAGCGTCGCCTGCGGCGGCGCTGCGACCATGCCGCCGGCCTGCGCCAGCAGCAGCGCGAGGTTGCCGTCGACGGCCTCTCGCTCCGCCTGCAGCCGCCGCAGTTCGGCGCGCAGATCGACGGCCATCCGGCCCGGTGTCACGCGAGCGCGCTGCAGGCGCTCGATCGTGCGCTGCAGATGCTCCCGTCTGGCGACCATCGCCGACGCGGAACTGCGCACGCTGCCGGCGAGGTCCTCCACCTGCAACGGCAGGCGTGCCACCCTGAACAGGCAGGCAGCCTCGTAGCCGTGGAACGTCTGCACGATGTCGTAGAGCGTCGGCAGCGCCTCCGCCGCCGCCGACGCATTTGCCGCAGCGAGGGCCTGGAAGACCCGGAACGCCACGCCGAGGGCCTCCGAGTAGAGCGCCTGGAAGGTGCCCACCCCACCGCGTGCCCACAGTGATTCGCTTTCGACGGCGCGGCGCAGGATCTCCCTGGACGCAGCGATCGCTGCCAGGGCCTCTGCCGGCCGACCGGCCGCGAGTTCCACCTCGGCTTGGACCACCTGCTGGCGCACGCGCACGTCGAAGTGCTCGGGCATCGCGAGCCAGGCGCGATCGAGCGCGAGCCGGGCGAGTTCGAGGTTGCCTTCGCGCAGGCGCCGCCCGGCCTCGAGTTGCAGCATGCGCGCACGCACGCCGAGG
>VGXW01000316.1 GCA_016873195.1 Planctomycetota bacterium
GGGGAGCCAGCGCGCCAGCGCCACGCAGCACTCGAGCAGCAGCGTCTCGGGCAGCACGCCGCGCCGGCCGAGCCGGTCGAGCAGCGAGTACTCCTCGAGCGACACGGTCTTGCGCCCGGTGCACGCGTGCCACGGCGCGAACGTGTCGATGCGGTCGACGAAGCGCCAACGCATCAGATGCCCCCGTCGACGAACACGTCCTGGCCGTTCACGTAGCTCGCGCGCTCGCTGGCCAGGAAGGCCGCGACCTCGGCGACCTCCTCGGCCCGGCCCGCGCGGCCCGCTGCGCAGTGGCGCACGTAGTCCTCGCGTTCCTTCGCCGGCACCAGCCTGCCGACGCCGTCGTCGAGCAGCCCCGGCACGACCGTGTTGACGCGCACGCCGTAGCGCGACAGTTCGCGCGCCAGCGCCCGCGTGAAGCCGCCGACCGCGGCCTTGGCCGCCGCGTAGTGCACCGGCACGTCGAGCAGGCGCTGGCCGGCGAGCGAGCCGACGTTGACGATCGCGCCCGCCTTGCGCCCGATCATGCCGCGCACGACTTCGTGCGTGACGAGGAACAGGCTCTTCAGGTTCGCCGCCATCATCGCGTCCCAGTCCTCTTCCTCGATCAGCGGGAACGGCAGCACCTGCGTGCGGCCCGCGTTGTTGACCAGCACGTCGACGTGCTGCAGGCGGTCCAGCGCCGCGGCGACCATCGCCGCGACCTGCGCGCGGTCGGTCAGGTCGGCCGCGAGGGCGAGCGCGCCGGTGGCGGCCGCGAGTTCGTCGGCCGCGGCGCGGTTCCGGCACCACGTGAAGGCGACGGCGCAGCCGTCGGCGACGAAGCGGCGCACGAGCGCCCGGCCGACGGCTCCGCTGCCGCCCGTGATCAAGACACCGCGGCGGTCCCCGCTCATGCGGCACCTCCCGGCCCGGCGCCAGCGATGGCGTCCGGTCGCTGTTCCTGCAGGAACCTCAGCACCAGGTTCACGAACGTCGCGACGCGGAACCGGCGCGGCAGGTCCGCGGTGCGGGTGCCCTCGCGCAGTTCGTCGGCCGGCACCTCGGGCAGCGCAGCGCGCAGCTCCGCGAGCGCCGCCGCGGTGTAGACGCCGTCGACTTCGAGCGGCGCGCCGCCGAGCCGCGCCTGCGCGCGACGTTCGATGTCGCGCGGCGAGATCTTGATCTGGAACCGCCGCTCGAGCTGGAACAGCAGGTCGAGCAGGTCGAGCGAGTCGCCGCCGAGCTCGTCGACGATGCGCTGGTCCTCGCGGATCACGCCGGCGTCGATGCCGAGCACCGTCGCCACGCATTCGCGGACCCCTTGCACCACTTCCGTCCGGTTCATGGGCTTCTCCTCACGATGTCGTCCGCGGGCCGGCGCGGCGGCGGTGCCGGCTGCTCCGCGGGGTAGCCGATCGCGACCAGGCACACGAGCTCCTGCCGGCGGTCGAGCCCGAGCAGGTTGCGCAGCTCCGCCGCGGCCGCGACGGGCCCGGTGAGGCAGCAGCCGCCGAGTCCCGCCGCGTGCGCGGCCAGCAGCAGGTTCTGCACCGCCATCGCCGTGGACGTGCGCGCGCCGGCGACCGGCGCCGCGTCGACGCCGAGCAGGTGGGCGAGGAACGTCTCGGGCCCGCGCGTGGACGCCGCGATCACCACCGGCGCGGCCGCGAACCAGTCGAAGTTGCCCGCGTAGCGCCCCAGTTCCTCGCGCACGGCCTCGCTGTCGCACGCGGCGACCAGCCCGGCCCAACGCTCGCGCACGCAGCGCGCCATCGCCGCCTTGGTGTCGTCGGCCGTGACCACGGTGAACTGCCAGTCCTGGCGGTTGCCCGCCGACGGCGCCCAGGCCGCCGCCTCGAGCAGCGCGCCGAGCAGCGGCGCCGGCACCGGCTCGGCGCGGAACCGGCGCACGCTGCGCCGCGCGCCCGCGAGCACGAGGAAGGCCGCGAGGTCGTTCACGCGAGCAGCCCTCCGTCGACGCGCACGACCTGGCCGGTCACGTAGCTCGCCGCCTCCGAGCACAGGAAGGCCACCACCTCGGCGACCTCCCCGGGCTCGGCGAAGCGCTGCAGCGGGATCGCCTCGAGCAGCCGTTCGCCGTGGTCCCGGCGAACGCGTTCGGTCATCGCGGTGACGACCACGCCGGGCGCCACGCAGTTCGCAGTGACGCCCTTGCGCCCGAGTTCGACCGCGATCGCGCGCGTCAGCGCCTCGACGCCGGCCTTGCTCGCCGCGTAGTGGGCCTGCCCGCGACCGCCGCGCGCGGCGACCACCGAGGAGACGTTGACGATGCGGCCGTAGCGGCCGAGCACCATGTACTTCGCGCAGGCGCGACACAGGTGGAAGGCGCCGTCGAGGTTGGCCGCCACGACCTGCCGCCACGCGTCGTCGTCGATCGCCAGCGCCGGCGCCTCGAGCGTGAGCCCGGCGCAGTTGGCGAGCACGTCGAGCCGGCCGCGCGCGCCGAAGATCCGCTCCACGGCGGCGTCGGCCGCGGCCGCGGACCGCACGTCGAGTTCCAGCACCTCGGCGCGGCCGCCGGCGGCGGCGATCTCCTGCTGCACGCGCAGCGCCGCATCGCGGTGCCGGTGGCAGGTCAGGTGGACCTCCATGCCGGCCGCGGCGAGCCGCCGCGCCACGGCGCCGCCGATCGCGCCGCTGGCGCCGGCCACCAGGGCCACCCGCTGCGTGCGTTCAGCCGCCATGGGCCCTCCGCAGCACGATCGCGGCATTCTGGCCGCCGAAGCCGAACGAGTTGGTCAGCGCGAACTCGCCGTCGAGGCGCGCGGGACCGCCGACCACGTGGCACAGCTCGCAGCCGGCACCGACCTTGTCGAGCGACGGATTGGGCGGCGCTTCCCCGGCCGCGAGCGCCAGCAGGCAGGCGGCGAACTCGACGGCGCCCGCCGCGCCGATCAGGTGGCCCGTCGTCGACTTCGTCGCGCTGACGGGCAGCTGCGGCCACGTGGCGGCGAACACCTCGCGGATCGCGCGCGCCTCGATCTCGTCGTTGAGCAGCGTGCCGGTGCCGTGCGCGTTGGCGTGGCAGATGCGTGCAGGCGCCACTCCCGCGTCGTCGAGCGCGGCGCGCATCGCGCGCACGGCGCCCGCCCCCTGCGGGTCCGGCGCGCTGAGCCCGTGCGCGTCGAGCGTGGAGCCGTAGCCGACCACTTCGCCGAGCACGGGCATGCCGCGCGCCAGCGCGTGTTCGAGCGGTTCGAGCACCACCGCCGCCGCGCCCTCGCCGAGCACGGTGCCGCGCCGCGCCGCGTCGAACGGCCGGCACGCGGTGGGGCCGCGCGCGTTGTCGGTCGACAGCGCCCCGAGCAGCTGGAAGCCGCCGACACCGAGCGGGTTGACCATCGAATCGAAGCCGCCGCACAGCGCGAGGTCGCAGCGACCGGCGCGCACTTCGCGGAAGGCGTGGCCGATCGCCTGCGCCCCGGCCGTGCACGCCGAGCAGTTCGTCAGCGCGCGGCCGGGCCGCCCCAGCACCTGCACGAGCCGCCGCACCGCCGCGTCGAGCGGGTGCTGCAGCGCGCGTCCCCCGGGTGCGAGGGCGCGCCGCACCGCGGCCGGGAAGTCGACGCGCCCGTGCGCGACGAGGTTGCCGAGGTCGAACACCTCGAGGCTCGTGCCGAGGTGCAGCAGCGACGCCGGCGACAGCGCGGCGACGCCGGCCTGCGCCAGCGCCTCGCGGCACGCTGCCAGCGCGAACCCGACCTTGCGGTCGCCGCGCGCGAGTTCCCGTTCCTCCGGCTCGAGCGACAGCTGCTGCTCGACCTCGCCGGCGAGCTGCACCTCGAAACCGCCCGCGTCGAAGCTCGCGATGCGGCCGATGCCGCTCTCGCCCGCGCGCAGCGCCCGCCAGAACGCCGGCACGCCGACGCCGTTCGGCGCCACGACGCCCAGGCCGGTCACGGCCACGCGCCTCATGCCAGCACCTCCAGTTCGGCCGTGAACTCCTGCCGGTCGGCGCCGGCCACGCGCACCTCGACCTGGGCGCCGAGGGCCTGCAGCGCGAACGCGATCGCCGGTGCGGCCGCCAGCGTGCGGCCCAGCCGCGCGCCGAGTGGATCGTGCCCGGCCACGTCCACGGGCCGCAGCGCCATCGCGCGCACGCGCGCCAGCAGCGGCGCGCCGGCCCGTTCGGCGTCCGCGCGCCGCTCGAGCACCAGGTAGGCCGCGCCCGCCGCGGTGACGTCGTCGGGCCCGAGCACGCCGCGCTGCGCGAGGCAGGCGATCGTGACGGCGTGGGTCGCGTCGTCGGTCGCGCCGACCAGCGCGGCGTCGACCTCGCCGCTGGCCAGCGCCTCGTGCGCTTCGAGGAAGGCCGCGCCGCCCTGGCCCTCCCACGGCGTGAACACGTAGCTCGGGCCGCGCACGTCCTCGAGGATCGAGACGATGCAGGCGGGAATGTTGGCGAGGATCTTGAACGACAGCAGCGGATTCGTCTGCGCGAGACCGCGTTCGCCCAGCAGCCGCAGCGACAGCTCGCCCTGCGCATCGATCGAGTGTTCGATCAGCGGCGCGATCTCGTCGATGCGCGCCGCCGCGAGGCCGGTGGCGCCGAACAGGCCGATGCGCTGCGGGGCGATGCGCCCGTGCACGCAGGCGCCCTGCATCGCCTCGTGCGCCGCGACGCAGCCGAGCACGGCGGCGTCCGACATGTACTTCAGCAGCCGGCGCCCGCCCAGCCGCGCCGCCGCGTCGACCGCGGCCGGGCGCGCGACGAGCCGGTCCGCGAGCGGGGTGGCGCTCAGTTCGGGCAACGCACGCCGTTCCGCGGCGGCCCCGTGGCGCCACGCGCGCACGCACTCCGCCGCCGTGCCGCCGAGCGGCGTGACCATGCCCGCGCCCGTGACGACGACCTCAGGCGCCGCCATCGACCGGCACTCCCGCGAGCCACAGCGACAGGATCTCGCCGCGGCGCGCTTCCAGGGCTGCATTCTCGAACGCCTGCAGCGCGAACGTGAAGCGGCACTCGGCGGCGCGCTCGCCGCCGATCAGCGCCTCGACCCTGGCCGTGCCGCCCAGTTCGTTCGTGGACTCGACCTCGGCCAGGTACTCGAGCTGGTCGCCGGGCCGCGCCATGCGGCGGAACTTCGCCTTCTCGACGATCGTCAGCACGGCCTTGAGCCGGCGGCCCGTCGCGCGGCGCACGCCCTCCTCGACGAGCAGCCCCGACAGCTGCGCCATGCCCTCGAGCATCAGCACGCCCGGAAACACCGGCTCGAGCGGGAAGTGGTCGTCGAAGACGTCGTCGCTGAGGCTGACGTTCTTGACGGCGCGACCGCGCACGCCGGGGTGGAAGGCCGTGAAGCGATCGAGCAGCAGGAATCTCACGACCGGTGCGCCCTCGGTGACTGCCCGGGTCCGGGACGACCCCGGACGCTTCGTTGCGTGGATCCTACGCGCGGGGCCATG
>VGXW01000317.1 GCA_016873195.1 Planctomycetota bacterium
CCCGAACCACCGCCGCAGCAGTTCCATCGCCAGCGCCGCGGCCGCGAACAGGGACAGCACCGACGGCAGGCGCATCGCCCACGTGCCGTGGCCGAGGACCTCGCCGAGTCCCCCGAGCAGCCAGTAATGCAGCGGCGGCTTCGCCCAGGTCGGCTGGCCGCCGAGCGTCGGCACCAGCCAGTCGCCGCCCCGCACCATCTCGAGCGCGACCTGCAGGCGGCGGCCTTCCGTGCCGTGCCATTCGGGCAGGCTCCACTGCGGCCAGCTGGCCAACAGCGTCAGCAACAGCAGCAGCAGGGCGGCCCGGAGCACGGTGCGACAGGCTAGCCGGACCGCCGCCGGTGACCAGCCACATCTGCGCCAGGTCGACGGGCCGCGCCCGGGCAGCCCGCGCTCACGCCGGCAGCCCGGGGCCGGGCGCCCCGCCGCGGCGCGCCGAGTGGATCAGCTTCAGGTTGCGCGCGTAGATCGCCGTGCCGGTCAGCTGGCCCAGGATGAACACCGGATCGAGCCGGTAGAACGCGTAGCAGAGGCTCAGCAGACCGCCGAACATGCTCAGGTACCAGAACGACACGGGCACCACGCTGGTCCGCGCGCGTTCGCTCGCGATCCACTGCACCCAGAAGCGCGAGGCGAACACGAGTTGCCCGCCGAAGCCGATCACCCACCAGTACCAGGGCGTGGCCTCGGGCAGGCCGTCGACGAGACTCGCGATCATCAGAACTCCTCCTCGACCCGGTGCCGCAGCACGCGGGTCCGCAGCCAGCGCACCGCCAGGCAGTCGCGCAGGCCCTTCCAGATCCGGTTGCCGATGCCGTACTTGGCCACGCCGGCGGCGCGCGGGCGGTGGTTCACGTCGACCTCGACGACCCGCCCGCCGAGGTAGCGCACGAGCGTCGGCATGAACCGGTGCATGCCGGCGAAGCGCGGGGCGCTCAGGAACAGCTCGCGCCGGATCGCCTTGATGCCGCAGGCGGCGTCGGCGACGCGGTCGCCGGTGATCCAGTTGCGCACGGCGTTGCCGATCCGCGACGAGACGCGGCGCAGCAGGGGATCCCGGCGCCGCCGGCGCACGCCGACCACCGCGTCGGCCTCGCCGGCCTCGATGCGCGCGATCATCGCCGGCAGGTCGCGCGGATCGTTCTGCTGGTCGCCGTCGATCGTCGCGACGATCGGCCCGCGCGCGGCCTCGACGCCCGCCATCACCGCGGCACTCTGCCCGGCGTTGCGCTGCAGCGCGACGATGCGCAGCCACCCGGCCCCGCGCTCGCGCTTCCACTCGCGCAGGCGCTGCAGGCTCGCATCGCGGCTGGCGTCGTCCACGGCGAGCACCTCGAGCGGCCCGTGCGGGCCGAGCACCTCGGCGAGTTCGTCGAGCAGCGCGCCCACGTTCGCCGCCTCGTCGAAGATCGGCACCACGAGCGAGAAGCGCAGTTCGCCCGCGGCGGTCATCGGCCGGCGACCCGCAGCCGCGCGTCGACGGCCGCGCTGCGCCGCCCTGCGCCGGCGAGGATGAACGGATTGACCTCGACCTCGAGGATCTGCGGCCAGTCCTCGGCGAGCTTCTGCAGGCGCAGCAGCGCGTCGACCCCCGCACCGACGTCGGCCGCCGGGGCGCCGCGGAACGGGCCGAGCAGCGCCGCGCCCTTGAGCCCGGCGAACATCTCGACCGGGTCGCGGCCGTCGAGCGGGCCGATGCGCAGCGCGACGTCGCGCAGCACCTCGACCTGCACGCCGCCGAGGCCGGCTGCGTAGAGCGGGCCGAAGCGCGGGTCGCGGGTCATGCCGACCAGCACCTCGCGGTGCCCCTCGGCGTGCGCCTGCACCTGCAGCGTCACGTCGCCGAACTTCGCGCCGAGGCGATCGAGCAGGTCCTGCGCCGTCGCGAACACCTCGTCGCCCGAGCGCAGGCCCGTGCGCACCGCGCGGTGTTCGCTCTTGTGCAGCAACCCGGCCGCCTCCGCCTTGACGACGACCGGGTAACCCAGCTTGTGCGCTGCGGCGACCGCCTCGCCGGCGCCGCGCACGCGCCGGCTCGCGGCGAACGGGATGCCGTAGGCGCCCAGCACGGCCTCGGCCGCGGCGGCCGGCAACCAGCCGCCACCGCGGTGCACGCGGAACACGCGCGCGGCCGCGGCCTTGTCGACGCGCAGCGCGGGCACCTTGACGGGGCGCCGCTCGAGCCAGCGGAACCGCCGCCACATCAGCCGCAGCGTCGTCGCCGCGTCCTCCGGATACCGGAACACCGGGATGCCCGCCTGCTGCAGGATGCGCAGCGCCTCGTCGCCGCGCTGCCGGCCCATCACGCAGGCCAGCACCGGCTTCGACAGCCCGCGCGTCTCGTCGACGATCGCCTGCGCCACGGCCGCCGCGTCGATCATGATCGGCGACACGAACAGCACGACCAGGCCGTCGATGCCCGGGTCCCTGGCCACGAGCCGCAGCGCCGCGCGGTAGCGCGCGCCGTCCGCCGAGGCGATCAGGTCGATCGGGTTGCCCGCGCTCGCCTCGGGCGGCAGGAGCTTCCGCAGCGCCTTCGCGGTCGGCGGCGCCAGCGTCGACATCGTCATGCCGAGGCCGACGATCGCGTCGGTGGCGAGGATGCCGGGGCCGCCGGCGTTGGTCACCACGGCCATGCGGCCGCCGCGCGGCGGCGGTTGCCGCAGCAGCGCCTGCGCGAGCGCGAACATGTCGCGGAAGTTGTCGACCCGCAGCACGCCGCACTGCTGCAGCAGCGTGTCGGCGGCGACGTCGGCGCCGGCGATCGACCCCGTGTGCGAGCTCGCGGCCATCGCGCCCGCGTCGCTGCGGCCCGACTTCACGGCGATGATCGGCTTCTTGCGCGAGACGGCGCGCGCGACCTGCACGAACTCCTGCGGCTCGCCGACGGTCTCGAGGTAGAGCAGGATGACCTCGACGTGGTCGTCGTCGCCCCAGTAGGCGACGAGGTCGGCCGCGGTCACGTCGACGCGGTTGCCGACCGATGCGAACATCGCCACGCCGAGCCCCGCCTGCGCGGCGTCGGCGAGGATCGCCTCGCCGAGCGCGCCCGACTGCGAGACCATCGCCACGCTGCCCGGCAGCGGCTGCGCCGCCGAGAAGCTCGCGTTGCACGCGAACTCGGGCTGCGTGTTGACGATGCCCATGCAGTTCGGCCCGATCACGCGCATGCCGTGGCGCGCGGCGATCGCGCGCAGCTTCTCCTCGCGTTCGATGCCGACGCCGCCGATCTCGCGGAAGCCCGCGGTGATCACGACCAGGCCCTTGACGCCCTTCCTGCCGCACTCCTCGGCGACCTGCAGCACGGCGTCCGGCGGCACGACCAGCACCGCGAGGTCGACCGGCGCGGGGATCGCCTTGACGCTCGCGTAGGACGGCACCGACAGCACGACCTCGGCCTTGGGATTGACCGGGTAGACCGGCCCCTGGAAGCCGCCGGCGACGAGGTTGGCGACGATCTGGCGGCCGATTTTACCGGGGCGCCGGCTGGCGCCCACGACGGCCACGGACCGCGGCCGGAACAGGCCGTCGAGGCCCTGCGTGCGAGTTCCGATCATGGTGGGAAACGGCGCAGGATACCGGCCCGGATCGGCCAGCGGAACGTCGTGCCCGCGCTTGCCTTCGCCGGCTGCGAGCCAATGATGACCGGCGCATGATGCCGGTCCACCTCGAGGCGATGCGCCCGCACCAGTGGGTGAAGAACCTGCTGGTGTTCGCGCCGCTGCTGTTCACGCCTCGGGTCGACGAGTCGGCGGCGTGGCTGGCGTCGTTCCTGGCCTTCGCGTCCTACTGCTGCGCGGCCAGCGCGATCTACCTGCTCAACGACATCGTCGACCGCGACGAGGACGCCCACCACCCGAAGAAGCGCCTGCGCCCGATCGCCTCGGGCCGATTGACGATCGGCCACGCGCGCGCGCTGTTCGTCGCACTGCTCGCGGCGACGGCCGGCTTCGGCCTGCTGGTGCCCGCCGCCGCCGGCCGCGTGCCGTTCGTGGTCTGGCCGGCCGCCTACCTGTTCCTGAACCTGACCTACTCGTTCTGGCTCAAGCACCTGGTCGTCGTGGACTGCATGTGCATCGCGCTGGGCTTCCAGCTGCGCGTGCAGGCGGGCGCCGAGGCGATCGGTGTCCCGGCGACCCACTGGCTGCAGCTGTGCACGTTCTTCTTCGCGCTGTTCCTCGCGTTCTGCAAGCGCTACGAGGAGGTGCACCGGCAGGACGAGGCTTCGGGGCTCACGCGCGCGACGATGGAGGACTACTCGGCAGCGTTCCTGAACATGATGATCGGACCGCTCGCCGCGCTGAGCATCCTGAGCTACTCGCTCTACACGGTCAGCCCCGAGACCGTGGCGCGCCACGGCACCGACCGGTTGATGTACACGGTGCCGATCGTGACCTACGGCGTGTTCCGCTACCTGTTCCTCGTCTACCGGCGCCGCGAGGGCGGCGATCCGGCGCGGCTCCTGTTCCGCGACCTGCCGCTGGTCTGCTCCGGGGCGGCCTACGCGGCGCTCGTGATCCTGCTGCTGCGCACCGCGCCCGGCGGCGGTTGAGCCCGCGGCCACCGCGGCGGGCCCGGGCGGGCGTCGTCCCTCCCGCGCCCGGCCGTGCCGCGGTAGCCTGTGCGCGGGTTCCATGGACGAGGCGATCCCCAGCCAGCCGGCGACTCCCGCGGGAGAACTGACGCAGCGAATCGCGGCCGACTTCGCGGCGGGCCGCACGGTGGCCCTGCAGCCGGCCGAACTCGCGAACGCCGCCCTGCGCCACCGCCTGCCGGACCTGCTCGACGAACTCAGCCACGCGTCCGGCCAGCCGCCCGCGGGGCTGCGGATCCCCGGCTACACGGTGCTCGCGGAGATCGGGCACGGCGGCATGAGCACGGTCTACCTCGCGCGCCACCACGCGCTCGGCCGCCACGTCGCGCTGAAGATCGTGCCAGGCTGGATCGGTGGCCGCGAGCGCGCGCGCGACCGGCTGCTGCGCGAGGCCCGGGCGATGGCCCGGCTCGGCCACCCGAACATCGTCGTGGTCCACGACGTGGTCGACCACGGCGAGATGATCGCGATCGCCATGGAGTGGGTCGACGGCCTCACGCTGGCGGGACTGCTGCGGGCGCTGCCACCGCGAGCGACGGCCGGGGATCTCGCCGCGCTGCGGCACGCCCTCGGGACGCCCGCCGACGGCACGCAGCGGATCGAGTCGACCGTCGAGCGCACGTTCGTCCGCATGATCTCCGAGGTGGCGCTCGCCGTGCACCACGTGCACCAGAAGGGCCTGCTGCACCTCGACGTCAAGCCTTCCAACGTGCTCGTGCGCCGCGACGGCACACCGCTGCTCGCCGACTTCGGCGTCGTGCGCGAGATCGACCTCGTGCTGACGCACACGC
>VGXW01000318.1 GCA_016873195.1 Planctomycetota bacterium
AACCGCGTGCAGCCGCGATTGCCCCGATGCCTGCGGAGTCCTGGCCACCGTGGAGGATGGCCGCGTAGTCGACCTGCGCGGCGACCCGGACCACCCCGTAACCCGGGGCTTCCTGTGCTTCCGCACGAGCCGCTACCTGGACCTCGTGAACTCGGAGTCCAGGATCCGCGAGCCGCTGGTGAGGAAGGCGGGCGCCCTGGTGCCGGCCTCGTGGGAGGAGGCCCTCGCCCTGATCGCGAGGAAGTTGCTCCAGGTGCGGGCCGAGTCCGGGCCAGCCGCGATCTTCCACTACCGTTCGGGCGGTTCGCTCGGGATCCTGAAGCACCTGACCGATCTGTTCTTCGACCAGTTCGGTCCGTGCACGGTCAAGGTGGGCGACGTTTGCTGCGGCGCGGGCGAAGCGGCGCAGATCGAAGACTTCGGCACCAGCGACAGCAACGACCTGTTCGACCTGCTGAACAGCCGGCACCTCGTGCTCTGGGGCAAGAACCCCACGATCAGCAGCGTGCACCTGGTCCCCCTGCTGAAGGAGGCCCGGGAGCGCGGCGCCAAGGTCACCCTGATCGATCCGGTCCACCACAAGGCCGCAGGCCTGGCCGACGTGGTGCTGCGGCCAGCGCCCGGGCGGGACTTCGAACTCGCCATGGGGGTTGCCCGCGACCTGTTCGAGACCGGCCGCGTCGACCCAGAGGCCGCCAACTTCTGCGATCATCTGACCGAGTACCGGCGCGTGGTGGAGTCGCGCTCCGTCGCCGAGTGGGCAGCCCTGGCCGGTGTGGAACCCGGCGAGGTGCGTGCTCTCGCGGATCGGTTCGCGGCCGGCCCCACGTCGATCCAGGTCGGCTGGGGCATGCAGCGGCGCCAGCGCGGCGGCGCGGCGGTCCGCGCGATCGATGCGCTCTGCGCCGTATCGGGCAACCTGTTCCGATCCGGCGGCGGCGTGTCGTTCTACTTCAAGCGGCGCAAGCCGTTCCGCCCGTTCGGCCCCCCGGTCAAGGCCCCGCGCGAACTGCGCGAGCCGCTGCTCGGGCAGGACCTGCTCGCCGCGCGCGATCCGAAGGTCCGCTTCACCTGGGTCACCGCGGGCAACCCGGTCGCCATGCTGCCGGATTCCGCGACGGTCGCGAAGGCGTTCGAGGCCATGGAGTTCCTGGTCGTTGCCGACTGCTTCCTCGGCGACACGGCGCGCCGCGCGCACGTGGTGCTGCCGGTGCCGACCATGCTCGAGGACAGCGACCTGCTCGGCGCCTACGGCCACCATTGGATCGCCGAGTCCAGGCCTGTCGTGGAGCCGCCTCCGGGGGTCTTGCACGAGGTGCAGGTCTTCCAGGAACTGGCGCGGAGGGTCAACCTGCCGGCCTACCCGCAGGAGTCGCTGGACCAGTTGAAACGCCACGCGCTGGCTGGCATCACCGGTCAGGGCGCTGGGCTGGACTTCCTGCGCCGGCACGGGGCGGTGCGCAGCCCGGTGGCCGACGTGCTGCTGTTCGGCTCCGGTCGCGTGCTGACGCCGAACGGCCGCGTGCAGCTGCTTGCCGGGGCACCGCCGGAGCCCGCCGTGGACGCGCCGCCGGCAGAGCCGCGCAGCAGCGCTCCGCTGTGGCTGTTCTCGAACTCGACCGAGAAGAGCCAGGCCTCCGTCTGGGCGGGCAAGGGGCTCGGCGACCGCACGTGGGTCGCCGTGCATCCGCAAGCGGTGCCCGGGCTCGCCGAGGGCGCCGTCGTGGCCGTGGTGAGCACCGCCGGCTCGATCGAGGCCGAACTCCGGCTGGACCCCGAGCAGCGCAGGGACGTCGCCATCATGCCCAAGGGCGGCCACTTCGATCGCGGCCACAGCGCCAATACGCTGGTGGAAGCCCGTGCGACCGACCTCGGGCTCGGCGCGGCCTACCTGGACTGCCTCGTGCGCATCGTGCCGCGGTGACCGGCGCGCTCCACCGCGGGCTGCCGTCCGGCTAAGGTGGCGGTCATGCGGCGGCTCACCGGCACCCACGTCTACTCCTACGTGAAGTGCCCCCGGCTCGCCGCGCTCGACCTGCACTGCAAGCACAGCGAACGCCGCGCGCCGACCGAGTGGGAGGAGTTCGCGGCCCAGCGCGGGCGCGACTTCGAAGCGGGGGGGCGGGAGCGGCGGCGACGCTCGCGCTGCTGCGGGGCGGCTCTGCGCTGGTGCACCAGGGTGTGCTGTCGGCCGGCGACCGGCTCGGCCTGCCCGACCTGCTGCGGAAGCTCCCCGGAGACAGCGCGTTCGGCGCGCACCACTACGAGGTCGTCGACGTGAAGACCTCGGGCCGGACGCGGAGCGACCAGATCCTGCAGGTCTGCTTCTACTCCCAGCTGCTCGGCGAGGTGCAGCAGCGCGCGCCGGAGCACGGTGCGATCGTGCTCAAGGACGGCCGGGAAGAACGGTTCGCGGTCGCCGACTACGCCGCCGCGGCGGACGAGGTGGTGGCGGCGCTGCGGCAACTGCGCGACGACCCGGGTGCGGCGCGGCCGTTCCTGCAGGCGGGCTGTGCCGGCTGCTACCACGACCAGCGCTGCCTCGGCGAACTCGGCAAGGCCCAGGACCTGTCGCTCGTGCAGGGCATGAGCCACGGCGCGCGCGCGATCCTCGAAGGCCTGGGCTGCCGGACCGTCGTGGACCTCGCGACGTTCCACCCGGAGCACGCCCGGCAACGCGGCAACCTCGACCCCACGCTCGTGCGGCGGCTGCGGCGCGGGGCGCAGGCCCACCTGCTCGGCAAGCCGATCGTCGAGGAGCGGCCCCGGACCGAACGGCTCGAACCGGCGGCGATCCTGCACCTGCTCGCCGATCCCTACGCCGGCCGGGTGCTCGCGATGGGGGCGCTGTTCCCGGCGACCGAGGCGGGCCGGTTCGAGTGGCGGCGGCCGCAGCAGGCCGGCGACGAGTGGCAGGCGCTGCGCGAACTGGTCGCGGGGCTGCCGCCGAGGTCGGCCCTGCTGCACTTCGGCGAAGCGCTGCCGCGCTGGTACGAGGAGCAGGCGTTCGCGCGCGAGGCGGACCCGGCGCTCGAGGTTCGCTTCGTCGACCTGCAAAAGCGGTTGCGCGCCGCCGCCGTCTACCCGCGGCCCGTGTTCGGGCTCGCCGACTTCGTGTCGTCCGGCCTGGGCCGCGACCCGCTGCGCGCCGGCCACGCGGGCGCCGCCGCGCTGTGGCTGGGGCTGCCCGACGCCGATGCGCGGCTCGAGCAGAAACTGCGGACCGACCTGCTGGACCTCGCGACGCTGAAGGCGCAGATCCTCGACGCCGCGCCGACTCCGCTCGCGGCGGATGGCCCGCGCGCGGTCCTCGACGCCGCGCGCCCAGCGTGAGGGGCGGGGCGGCGGGGCACCGTGGGACCACCTCCGCGGGGGCTCAGGGCCAGATCACGCTCGACGGCAGACCGAGCGCGCGCCAGTTCGGCAGCAGGTCGGTCACCGGCTCCAGCACCGGCATCCAGTCGCCGCCGCGCCAGGTCAGTTCGGACGGCAGCAGGTCGGTGCCCGCGAGCGCCGACGGATCGTCGGCGCGGCGGTAGCCGCCCGGCGTCGCAGGCGCGAACCAGTTGACGACGAACTGCGTGCTGCTCTCGCGCAGGTAGCGGCTGTCGCCGTCGACGTCGACGTCGGCCGTGCCGCTGGCGATCGCCTCGCTCTGCACCGTGAGGCCGAGGTCGACGAGCTGCCGCATGCGGTAGTACTTCCACTGGTAGAGCGGCAGCTCGACGGTGCCCATGCTGCCGAGGTTGGTGGGCACGCGGCGGCCGACGGGCACCGGTCGCGCCAGGGCGCCGTCCTGCCCGTGGCAGTCGCGGCAGCTGCGGGCGCCCAGCGCCTGTCCCTTCGGGGCGACGCCGTGGCCGCCGAGCGTGACCTGCGAGAAGGACGGATAGTCCGCGACCGCGGCGAGCATCGCCGAGCGCCGGGGTTCGGGCAGCTGGTTGGCCTGCATCTGCAGGAACATCTTGATCTCCGAGCCGTCCGGCAGCTTCATGCTGATGACGTCGGCGACCTCCTGGAACGGCGGGTACCACTCGTAGCCGGCCGGCAGCCCCATCGGCGCGTTGAACGCCTGGAACTGGCGCAGGCCGGCGTTGGCCGCCGCGAGCATGTCGAACTGGAACGCGGCGCCGAGGTCGATGATGCCGTCGCCGTCGGCGTCGAACGCCGAACCCGTCTTCGTCAGGTAGTGCTCGTAGCCGAACGCGGCTTTGTCGAAGTAGACGAGGTTCGGGAAGATCAGCATCAGCGCCATCGCCTGCGCGTCGCGGTCGGTGCTCTGGAAGTCCAGCAGCGACACGCTGCGCACCGCCGCCGGCGTCATGTCGAGCAGGCCGAGCCCGGCAAACGCCTCGGCGTTGTTGCCGTTGGCGAAGAAGCGGTACATCGAGTGCGCGTTGTAGGGCACGTTCGCGGCGTTGGTGGCCGTGAGGCCCTGGAAGAACCGCGCGTCGAACACCATGCCGTTGGCCATCGGCTTGAACGGCGTGATCTTCGCGTTCGGCATGCCGCGCGCGGCGAGCGACTGGGCGAGGAACGAGGTGCCGCCGTCGAACCAGATCAGGATCGGGTCGGTGCGGTAGGCCTCGTAGTCGGCGGCGAGGTCGGCGTGGCCGCCGGTCCAGTACATGTCGGCGACCACCAGCTTGGTGTCCTTGCCGGCCGGGTTGCGGCCGAACGACACCTGGCCGCCGTGCCCGAACAGCGAGTAGGTGATGCCGCTGCCGTGGCGGATGTGGCAGGTCTCGCAGGCGATCCGTTCGAGGTGCCAGGGTTCGTGCTTCGCCGCGAGCGCGGGGTCGCCGGCGACGTCGTGGCAGTGGCTGCAGCTGATGTCCGTTGGGTCGGTGCGGTCCGGCGCGGTGCCCGGCGGGGGTGGCGGGTAGTCGGACGCGGCGATGTCGCCGCCGACCGAGTGGCCGCGCACGAACTTGTGGTCCTGCACGGAGTGGCAGACCGTGCAGCGGTTCTTCGCGCCCGCGAACGGGCCAGCAGCGGCCGCCGCGTGCACGTCGTGCTCCGCGTCGAACAGCGTGCCGCGTTTGTAGCCGGTGCGCGCGTGGTCGTGGCAGCGCAGGCACGTGCGCTCGGTCGTGTGGCCGACGGAGTTCACGGCGGCGTGGCCGCGGTCCTGGGCGACCGTCTGCCACGGCGTGTCCGGCACGCCGTTGCCGTCGGCGTCGTAGAGCAGCGGCATGTCCAGCACGCCGTCGCCGTTGCTGTCGAGCACGAGGTCGGGCTGGCCGTCCTGGTCGAAGTCGGTGTTGTCGCGCGACGCGCGCGCCGAGCCGACCGCGTTCGGCGAAGCGTGGTCGGTCCGGCCGGTGCCCGCGACCGTGGCCAGCGTGCCGTCCTGCGGCACCGAGCGGTACTCC